>JAKSAX010000257.1 GCA_022361395.1 Desulfobacterales bacterium
GGCCTGCATGTCTGTGGGAAATCCGGGATAAGGCAGGGTTTTGATATCAATGCTCCTGATCTCCCCGTTGCCCTGCACCCTGATGCTGTCTTCAAACACATCAACCCGTGCGCCGGCATCCCGGAGTTTACTGATAACCCCACCGATATGATCCGGAACGCAGCCCTTTACCATGACATCACCGCCCGTGGCAGCCGCGGCCACCAGAAAGGTGCCGGTTTCAATCCGGTCCGGAATAACGTCTACCTCCACCGGATGCAGTTCTTCCACCCCTTCAATGGTTATAATGGCGGTTCCCGCCCCTGAGATCCGGGCCCCCATTTTGTTCAGGGCCTCTGCCAGGCAAACGATTTCCGGTTCCCGGGCGGCATTGCGCAGCACGCTTGTACCTTTTGCGAGCACTGCAGCCATCATCAGGTTTTCAGTACCGGTTACTGTGGGGATGTCAAAGTAGATTTCACTGCCCACCAGACCCTCGGTCCTGGCCTCTATATAACCGTGATCGATATTGATTTCAGCGCCCAGGGCTTCCAGCCCTGTGAGATGCATGTTCACAGGTCTTGCGCCAATGGCACAACCGCCGGGCATGGAAACTTTGGCATGACGGAACCGGGCCACAAGGGGGCCCAGCACGAGTATTGAGGCCCGCATCTTCCGGACCAGATCGTACTCAGCCTCAATTTTATGAATACCTGCGCCGTCCACGGTCAGGGTATGATCCTCAAACTCACACCCGGCACCCAGATCTTCAAGCAGAAGCTTGATGGAACTGATGTCCATGAGTTTTGGCACATTGCTGAATCTGGTCTTACCGTTTACCAGGATGCTTGAAGCTATTAAAGGAAGGGCTGCATTCTTTGCCCCGCTGATGGAGACCTCTCCTTTGAGCTGTCTTCCGCCGTTGATCTGAATCTTATCCATAGGTCTTTTACTCGTGGGGGTTGATTAAAAAAGGGTTTTGGTAAAAAGGCCAAAACCCTTTTTTTTCTTTTTTTGAGGGTACCTGGAACGGGAAATAAGCCCGTACACAGGGGGTAATGCCTTGTAAGCTTGATATCTAAAAATACATAGTCGCTTATACATGAAAAAAACTATAAAGAAAATATCAATGTGCAAAAAAAAGAGAAAGAGAAATATTTCAGCATCATAAGAACACAGCCATTACCCTTTTTTAATATTTTTGGATACTTCCTGACCCTCTTTGAACATCTCCTCGTAAAACGATTTCACCTTTTCCGGGTCGAAACTCAATAAGGTTCCTCCTTCTGAAAAATGGCGGTTAAACACCTTGCCGACGGCGTATGTGGAAGCACCCGCCACAGCCGAGACACTCACCGCACCTGCTGCATGACCGAAAACCGGCACAAATTTCGCCAGGCTTCCACCGATACCGGCACCGGCCGATACGGGGATGACTCCGCCGATTAATGCCCCAAGGCAGTTTTTAACCAGGTCTTTTGAAAAAGGGGTGTTGTACACCCGGGCCAGTTTCCTTATCAGGTTCAATTGAATCCCGGTTATTCCGGCCAAATCGATGAACGGAATCGGAACAAGGCCTACACCCATGGAAGCCAGAAGGTGGTGTCTGATGATTTTGCCAGTATCTGCCCTGCCGGGCGCGTTTTTTTTCTCTTCCGGTTCATGTCCGGGTACTTCTTTCATATATTCCCCTATGGATCAGGCTTATGATTTCCCGCGTTTTATTTTCTCTTTGTATTTCATTTCCGCCACAACGGTTTTACCCTCTTCGAACATCTCCTTGTAATATGCTTTTACCCTTGCAGGATCAAAGGTTAAGAGGTTGCCTCCTGAGGCAAAATGCAGGATAAAGACCTTTCCAGCCGCATAGGTGGAAGCACCGCAGGCTAGCGGCATGGCAACCGCACCAATGGCCTGACCCAGTCCCGGTATGATTTTGACGGCACTTGCAAGGAACGGGAGGGAGTTGCCAAGAAGGAAGGCCCCCAGGAGAGTGGAGAGCAGTTTTTTCACAGCCTCTTTGATGAATGGCACGTCGTACAACTCGGCAAGCTTCCTCACCATATTGAGTTGAATGGTCATAAGCCCGGCAAGGTCGGCCAGGGGAAGGGGGATAAGCCCGAGTCCCGTGGAGGCTAATGTATGCTTATTCACGATGCTTTCAAGTTCTTCTTTTGAAACCGTTTTTGTCATAAATGCAGACCCCTCCAGTCTTCTTCAAATCACCATTCGAATACCTGCCGACACCCGGCTGCCATACGGTTCCCTCCCGTCACTCCCGGTTTAACAAGGTCTGGAAAAAAAACGCACCGTTTTCACGCTTTTTAAAAAAGATCTCCTTGCCGGAGATGTCCCCGCGGGGCGTGAAGGAGTATGACCCGGTGACCCCGTTCCAGTCCTCCAGATACCTCAGGTTGGTACTCATCACCAGGGGAACCGTTGAGCCGCTCTCCTGGATGATGTGGGCAAGGACCGAGACTGCATCGTACCCCTGAGCCGCCCAGGTGTCCGGAATCAATTCGTATCTTTCCTTGAACCGTCTTACAAAATCCCGGGTTTTTTTATCCGGGTATCCCGGATTGAAGACCGTGGGAACGACAATACCCTCGGCAGCTTTTCCCGCAGCAGCCCAGAAGCCGGGGGAGTCGAGGCCTTTCCCCCCGACAATGGGAACCCCTATCCCCATCTCACGCAATTGTTTCACCAGCTCAGCCGCACCCGGCCTGGTACCGGAGATAAAAATGGAATCAAAGTTAAGCTTGCTCCCCGGTTCAGGCTTCCCCCAAGCTTCCGCTTTCTTTTTAGATCTTTCCAGCACCTTTAGCAACGCGGCAATAACCTCCCGGAATTCCCGCTCCCACCCGAAATATGAACGGGTGGCCTTTATTTCGATACCAAGGGCTGTGGCCCTTTTCTTGAAAGAGTTCGCAAGGCTCTTTTGGGCTGCGTCCCTCTCATGGAAGACAACGGTTTTTTTCATCCCCCGGCTTTGGACGAACTCTGCCATTTGAACTCCGAATTTTTTCTGGCTCGGGATGTTTCTGAAGGTATAGTTGCCACCGTAAAGGGTCATTACCGGATTCTTGGCCCAGCACGATATGAACAGGATTCCGCTCTTTTCATATATAACCGACGCCGGGATGGCCGTATTGGAATTGCCATGGCCGATAACGGCAACCACCTCCTTTTTCCTGGCCAGGGCGGTTGCCGCTTTCTCCCCGCGGCCGGCCTCATTCCTGTCGTCATGGACTATTATATGGAGCTTCCTGCCGAGAAGGCCGCCCCCCGCATTTATCTCCTCCACGGCCAGGGTAACCCCTTCCAGGAAAAAATTCGAGTATGCCGATGTGCGCACAATGCCTATTTCGATATCGCCATCTGCCTGGCCGGCCAGTTGCGCCCTTTTCTCCTCGGACGGCCCCATACCGCAGGATGCCGCCAGGCAGAAGAGAATGATGCCTAGCAAAATGCTTTTTCCGGGGGCGTCACCATTCATGGTTGCTTAACTTCCTCCGGCAATCCGGTTGGATTTCCTCCTTGTTCATCCGTGGGAACGGCTTCAGGCACATGGGGCTTCTCCTTTTCCGGTTCGGTCTGATCCTTTGTCATTTCCTCTTCGGATTTCGGGGGATACTGGTTGAAGGGTTCCAGGGGGAGGCTTCCGATCAAGGGGAGGCCTTCTTTGCCCTGTCCTATAATAACCGTTTTGGCATTCTGGGAATTGGCCACATCGATTGTGGCCTGAATACCCATCCAGTGGAGCACTTCCGAGGTAAGGGCCTTGCGGAACCTCTCAAGCCCTTCCGCTTCTATTCTTTTACGTATTTTCTCCTGTTTTTCCCTCTCCAGCCTGAATTTATACGCGTCGGCCCTGTGCTTTTGCCGTATTTTCCGTTTGATGCTCTCTTCTACGCTGTCGGGCAGTTTCATTCTCTTTATGATGACGTCATCCACATTGACGTATCTTTGGGCGATCTCTTCGATGGCACCGTTGATGGCCTTTTCGAGCAGGGGCTGTTTTGTGGTGTAAACCTGTTCGGCAGTGTTCCGTCCTATGAGAACCCGGATAACATTCTCTATCTCCGGAATCACGACAATATTTGCATAATCCTCTCCCACCTGCTTATGCAGGACTCCGAGAAGCTTGTATTCCGGCCGGTACCTGATAGACATTTTAAGGTAGATTTTGAGGCCGTTCTTCGTGAGCACGTCAAAATCGTGGGGAACCTCCTGTACCCTGGTGTTGTATACGTACATTTTGTTCCACGGCCATATGAACTGGATACCCTCCTCGTAAACCCTGGTGGTGACGGTGCCCCCGGAAAATGTCCGGTAGAGCACGCCGGCTTCACCGGGGCCGATCAAAAAAACAATTCTGTTGAAGAGGAGCAGAAACAGAATCAAAATAATGAGGATGATGGTCGTAAGAAAACCCATATGGTCTTTCAGTTTTTGATATACCTTTGCCATTCGATTTTCCTTGAAGTCCGTTAGTTTTTTCTGGAATCCGATGCAAGAACCAGAAGCAGGCCGATGACCGGTGTCAGCAAGATGGAACCGTAGAAATACCCCCAGAACCCTAGTTTCCTGTTTCTCCCCATAAGTCCCATGAGAAAGGAGAGTAACAGATAGATGGTAACCATAAATATCAGATGCATTGATTCCTCCCGAGCCGCCGGTTTAAACATGTTGAAACAACGGTCCCCGGACGGGGCCGGGGGCCGTTGCGTTTTTACGACTTCATGCTGCTTGCCACGGTTTTGCCCTCTTTGAGCATCTCCTCGTAGTAATCCTTTACCTTGTCCGGATCAAAGGTGAGGAAGGTGCCACCCGAGGCAAAGTGCTGTAAAAAGACCTTGCCGACAGCATAGGTGATCGATCCCGCCGAAATGGGCATGGCAATCACGCCGATGGCCTGCCCAACAACAGGAACGAATTTCATCAGAGATGTCAGCGCTCCCGCCACCGGTATACTTCCCCCGGCTCCCACCAGGGAGGTGAGGATGCTCTTGACCTTGTTTTCGGTAAAGGGAACCTCATAAATCTTGGCGAGTTTCCTCAGCATGTTCAATTGAACCCCTGTGATACCGACCAGGTCGAGCATGGGCACCGGAATAAAGCCCACACCCATGGAGGCGAGAACGTGGTTCCTGATGACCCTGGAGCCGCATTCCTTTGTCACGTCGCACTCAGTGACAGTCTGTTCCTTTGTCATCGTCAACTCCTTTTGCTAATTGTTTAAAATTACAAAGGATCTCAGGTTTTCTCTTGCTCAGACGGCGCAAACTCCTGGGCATCCTTTTTCCCTTTCCACCATTCAAAGGCAATGATACCGCCCAGGGCAACAATCCCGAACGCGGGCGATAATACTGCCAGTTTGGCCGTTGTCAGCGCTCTGCCTGTTAATCCTCCGCACGCTGCAGCCACATTTGCCTCTGCCATTTTCCTTCTCCTTTTGGTTCTGGTTATCGGTTAATTCCCCCATCCTCCGGATCGGGGAAGGCCACTGAAAAAATTGCCCTGGTCAGCCGGGAGAAAGTTGACCGTAATCAAGGTGCAAAACACGGTCAGCCGTATGGAAATACCTGTCATCATGGGTTACCGCGATGACGGTCTTTCCCTGTGATTTAAAATCGGGCAACAGTTTCATATAGAAATACTCACGAAAATGCGGATCCTGATCCGCAGCCCACTCGTCGAAAATATAAACCGGTTTGTCTTCCAGTATGGTTGTCAGCAAGGCCATCCGTTTTCTCTGTCCGGTGGAGAGATCAAGGGTGGAGAACTTCCCGTTAATCCACTTAACCCGCTTATCCAGTTGAAAAACCCTGAGCAGTTCGTTTATCTTTCCCTGGTCAGGGTCTTTTATTCCGTACAAAGCGTCAAACAGATGAAAATCGGTGAATATGGGGGAGAACAACTCCCTGTAAGAGCGGATGTCCACCGCCCTGCCATCCAGATAAACCATTCCTGAATCTGCGGGATACAGTCCGGTCATGACATTGAGCAGGGTCGATTTTCCGCTCCCGTTTCCGCCGGTAATGAAGACCACTTCACCGGCAGAGAACGAAAGGCTCATGGGGCCGATGGAGAACGGCCTGGCATCCCTTGTCCTGTATACATAAGATATATTATCATACCGAATGACGCCCGGACATGCCGTTTCTTCATCACTTGCCGGCTCCGGTTCCCTCGTGATTCCCTTCATCATTGTTTCAAAATCCATGAGCCGCCTTATGGACATGTAAGCCATGTGAAACTGCGAATACCTGTCAATAACCTGCCTGAGGGGCATGGTGATAACCAGCCCCACCACCACAGGCAGGGTGGCCGCCGGAATCCCGGCAAAAGGAAGGGCCAGGATCATTACAAGGAGTATGCCTTTCCAGAACCCGTAGGTAATCGTGGCGTTCCTGATGTAAAATCCAACGGAATCCGTCTTCAACTCCCTCAAATCTTCGGCCTCTTTCCTCAGACTTCTCTCATAGAAATCGTTGCTTTTCCTGTTGCTCAGTTTCAACTCCTTAAACCCATGGATAAGGTGGTTCACCGATTCGAATAGTTTTTTCTGCCGGTACCGCACAAGCTCGAAAAGCCTTATCATCTTCGTATGGTTAGATATGTACAAGGCCGCCCCTATTGATGTGAGCACAACCATCAGGGCCCCGGCAGGGGGGTATAGGTACGCGACATAGAAATATATCATGACCGTTCTCAGGCCCCCCTGGAAACAGAGCAGGATGATGTCCGTGGTTTCGGATATAGCCCTGATATCCG
This sequence comes from Desulfobacterales bacterium, assembly GCA_022361395.1. Lineage (GTDB taxonomy): Bacteria > Desulfobacterota > Desulfobacteria > Desulfobacterales > Desulfobacteraceae > Desulfobacter. Next base: position 6,757 of record JAKSAX010000257.1, read on the forward strand.
AGGTCAAAGCCGTATAAATTCTTTCGGCTCCCACCTGATTCAAGGTCTCAAGATCGGTGTTACGCACATGATCCATCACCTTTATCCTCAAGTTCATTATCCTGTTCTCCACGGCATTGAAAAAATATTTCTGGAGGTTTCGAAAGGTAACAACCATCAGGCAAAGCATGACAATAAACCAGAGATAGGTGCTCCCTTCTATGATCTGCTGCTCCGGAATATGAATGAGAATTACCACCAGGCTGACCAGGCTGAGTGCAAAAAGCGGAAGGAAAAATAAAACCCTTTTTACGGACTCTCTCTCCTCCTGAAACATATTCCGCATTTGTGCGAAAAACCCTTTTTGTTCTTCCGTCATCCGCGGTTTAGGCGGGATTTTTTGCTTCTGCCCCGGATAAACAGGTGCTTTTTCGGCAGATGGGATTGTTAAGGCTTTTTCCGGCTTTGAGAAGAGCGGATGCAGGGCCTTGTCCCGGTCCGGACGCCATTTTTCCGCGATGCGCCCGTAATCGATGCGGATAACCTCATCCGCCACATGGAAATACCGGTCATCATGGGTAATGGCGATGACGGTTTTCCCTTTCTCCTTAAGGGAAGGAAGGATGGTCTCGTAAAAGTAGTGGCGGAAATGCGGGTCCTGGTCCGCAGCCCATTCGTCAAAGACAAAAACCGGCCGGTCCTCCATCATTGCGATTACCAGGGCAAGCCGTTTTCTCTGTCCGGTGGAGAGTTCCAGGGTGCTGAAACCGGTTTCACGGTATCTTGTCTTACCGGTCAATCCCGTCAAGTCAAGCAACTCTTCCACCTCTTCTTTATTTACCTCTTCCATACCGTAAAAACGGTCGAAGAGATGAAAGTCGGCAAACACACCGGAGAACAGGTCCCTGTGTTCGGACATATCCACTGGGCGGCCGTCAATTCTAACCATTCCCCTCTCCGGAGGGTAGAGGCCTGTGAGAACCTTCAAAAGGGTGGATTTACCGCTTCCGTTTCCACCGACGATAAAGAGTATCTTCCCGGACTCAATGGAGAGATCGTCTATTATTATGGAAAACCCTTCCTCCCCTTTGGCCGGATAGGTAAAACAGATGTCACTCATCAGGATCTCATTGAATTCGTCATCCCCTTTATTCCCGCTCGTGACCTCCAGATCTTCGCCTGATCCCCGCAGGGAATCACCCTGAAAAAGCATACCTAATCTTGCCAGAGCCACACTCCCTTCTGCGATACTCTGCCGGGAAGCATTGATGAGCATGTCGTTTTGCAGGGTAAAGAAGAGTATAATGAGGATCCGCATAACATCCCCGGAAGAGAAAGACCCTGAAAACACCGTGCATGCGAGCATCACCAAAAGACTGGCCAGAATACTTATTATCAGAAGCTCGGCACCGTAACGGCTGCTCTTGACCCGTATTCTCCTGTTCTCATCGATTCTGGGAAGGAGGTGGCAGTTGAAAATCTCCTCGCTCTTTTTACGGTTGAATTTCAGTTCCTTGAAACCGAAAAGATGGTTCCGGAACGCGGTGAACATCCCCTTTTCCTCTTTCATCTGCAGTTGGACATACCCTCTGATGATCTTAACGAACATCTCCTGGATGAGGATGAGTAAAAAACGGACCAGAAGGACGAACAATGCGAATACGGGGGAGATATACAAGATGTAAAGCCACCCCACAAAGAGGGTGATGTACGCCTGGAGGGATTCCATGTTTTTCGTTGCAGCACTTGTTATGCTTTGGGCCCTTGCGATGCTCAATATGATCTCGGACGGGTTGAATCCCTCGAATTCCGGCAGCTCCATATGACGCACCGTATTGGTTATTTGCAGGACCATATTCTCAAGGGCCTTCTCAGCCAGATGTTCCGTCTTTTTCTGGGACAGGTGCCTGGTGACGAGAAAAACGGCAACGGTCACCGGAAGGGATACGGCATAAAACAGGTAGTTCCCTTTTGCAAAGATTGCGAGCGCTCCGTTGGGGATGAGTATGAGAAGCAGGCCGCCGGCCAGCCCGTTGACAACGGACAGGACGATGATGCGTAATGTTGCGCTTTCGGATGCGCTCCAGAGAAACTTAAGAAGGTTCATGGGTCTAATCTTGGACCATCACTTCGAGTCTCTGCCTGTCCACCTTGCCGCTGGCAAGCAGGGGGAGTGATTTTAAAAACCTGATTTCGTCGGGAACCGCCCGGTTGGGCAGGAGATCGAAACACGATGCCCGGACCCTGGATTCATCTGTATCTGCCCCTTTTTCCGGGATTATGCAGGCTATCAATCTCTTTCCCCGCCTGCTTTCACCCTTTGCCACCACAATAGCGGAATCAATGCCGGAAATCTGCTGAAGGCCGGATTCCACATCTGCAAATGAGACTAAGAGGCCGTCCCGGTTGACGCTGTGATCGTTTCTCCCGAAGACCCGGATGCTTCCGCCGGGGAGTACCTCTCCAAGATCTTTGGTGCAGAACCAACCGTCATTCTCCCGGACACACTCACCCAAGGGGATTCCGGATTCGTCGATATATCCTCCGAAGCCGTAGGGATGTTTGCACCAGAGCATACTGCGCATCCCCTCCCCTTTGACTGCCTCTTTTTTTTCAGTGCGTATAAGCACGCCGTCCATGGGATTTCCGGCGGCTTCGGACCGTACAGATATCGGCTCATCCGCTGACGCTGCAGTCATGGCCCCCATCTCCGTGCTCCCGTATAAATTCACCAGAGGGCCGAAAAGTGATTCGTACCTCTCAAAGCTCTCCTTGTTCCGGAACCGGTCACCGGCCGTCACCGTCAGTTTGTACTTCCGGGAGCTCCTTCTTCCCTTTAACAATGTTTCGCAGAACACCGGCGTCATGAATGCCGTATCCGGATTGAAAACCGTCTCACGCTGTATAAATCTGAGCAGATTCGCCCCGGCCTGAAGATCCACTGCAGCCCCGGCAAGCATTCCCGGCAGAAAGGCAGCGCCCAGGCCGTACATGTGGGTTATGGGAACCGGTATGGCGATTCTGCTGTTTTCTCCGAGTCCCAGGCGTGTGATACAATTTCCGGCGTTACCTTTGAGCATGGTGTGGGAATGAACCGCCATTTTGGGTACCCCGGTGCTGCCTGAGGTTCTCAGAAGCAGCTTGGGACCGGTTTCACCCGTAAGGTCCGCCGGCACGTGGTCGTAGTTTTCGATTATGCGCAGATAGTCATCAGCGCCGGTCCGCTCCCCCTTTTTCTCTCCATAACCTGCCACGATCTTATACCTGCAAAAGCAGGGGAAATAGCCTGCACCGTCATCCGGCTCCATGCCAATCAATAGGAAATTGTACCCCTCTTCCAGTAAATAGAGGAGTGTCAGGGCACCGGGCAGGGAGTTGCTGCATGACAATACCACCGGATCATCCCTGCCGACGAAATTCCTGTGAAAAACCTTTTTTATACTCTCAAAATGACCGGCAATATCCGAAAACCGGCATGTGTCGTCTCCGTCACTAACGGCAGTGTTTTGATTTATAAACTTCATGGTTTCAAACCTTCCGTTCTTAAATAAAATAAGTTTCCGGAAATTTCTCCGTTATCATCATTACCGGCTTCCGGTCGGAATATACGAGATAAGTCCGGCAGAGAAGGGGACAAGTTCTTTCAACCTTGAAATAATCGGCAATGTACCCTGCAGGTTGACAAAATGTGGCAACCACCTCCTTGAACGTCTCGGTTTTGCAGTCCTGCCACAGCTTCCCTATGGGAATATTCGATTTGATCAACCCGTCCCTGAATCTTTTTTCCAGGCAATGGGGGACAATGATCGATTCCGCATAAAGGCAGTTCTTACCGCTGGAGACCCCTTGCAGAACCACCTTTCTTTCCATCACATCCCTTCCCGGCTCCACTGCCATAATCGGGATACCAGAAGCTGACGGTTTCAACTCTTCGGACAATTTCACGATCTTGATCGATTCCGACATATAAATCTCCAGAATCTCCGTAAGGGTGCCGTCCATTGTCAGGAGGATTTTCTGGAACAATCCCAATGTCTCTTTGTTCACCGGTTCCGACTCCGGATTTTCAGACTTTAAATCGTAAACCGCATTTTCACTGTATTTCAGCATAGTTTCCCCCCATATCTTTGCAGCCGTCAAAAGTATAGCCGAAAAAAGCGATATCCTCTTTGAAGTACTCCCCTACCATTTTTCTGGTTTTGTCAGTGTAATAGTCTCTGTAATCCCTGTGCCCGGATCCGTTGATTTTCGGCAGAGCCCCTTCAATGCCGAGGCGGTCGCAGACCCTTGCAAAATCACGTTCCAGGGTTTCGAATCTTCCCAGAAAATCCACCATTAACCGCCCTTCCCGGTCTGTAAGCATCGGTTTCTGAAACTTTGCCGCTCCCCTGGGATAAGGCCTGGGCGTATTGATGACCCACTCCAGGTATTCACCGAAACCGTTCATGGCGCTTACGGTTTCGTACCGTACGTGTGTCGGGTCTTTCAGGATGAAATGGTACATGGAAACCTGCCAGTCCCAGGGGTTACGCACAAAGGCAAATTTGTAGCAGGAATTAAACACCTCCGGGGTCACCTCTTTTTTTACATCCCTGGCACTGGCATGATACAACGAATAACGCCAAATATCGTAGAGCGGGTTCGGTCTGCCGTCGATGGTTTTGGCAGGCCTTTTTATTTTGAATTTTTCCGGCTCCGAGCAGTGGGGTTCAAGTATCTTCCGGATGCTCATGCCGGCGGCCTTGGCAACATGAATGAAAATGGATTTACGGCTGCGGGATATCAGCATTGCCTTTAATTGCCTCCTTTCCCGGCATCCTCACGGGCAATTATCTCCATGATCCGTGCCGGCGGCTGCCCGGTTTTCAGCAATTGGGCCATCGTCTTCATGGGCCGGTCTATGTGCGTGAAAAATGACCGGTATCCTTCACACAGATAGTTGAGGCCCGCTTCTCCGTCAGGTGTTTTTATGAACCTGTTTTTGGGGCATCCTCCCCGGCACCTTTGGCCGACTTCACATTGCCTGCAGTATTCCGGGAGTTTTTTCTTCTTGTCATGGCCGAATACCTTTTGTTTTGCCGAAGTCACGAGGCCGGCCATGCCGTTTTCCCCAATGTTTCCAAGACGGTATTTCGGCTCTACAAAATGATCGCAGGAGTAAAGGTCTCCGTTGTGTTCCAATGCAAGTGCATGGCCGCAGGCGTCTGCAAAGATGCACAAAGAGGGAGGCGCCCCCAGCCAGCTGCCCAGTGACACATCAAATATCTGAACAAATACCCGGCCCACATCATGACGCACCCATTCATCAAAGACGGAATTCAGGAAGGAGCCGTACGCCATGCCCCCTATTGAATGTTCCGTCACCGTGTCCCCCTCCTGGAACCCTGTGTTGTTCTTTCTTACCACGATGGGGATGAACTGTATGAACTCTGCCTGGACCTCATCCCTCAAAAAGCGGTAGACCTCCATGGGATGGGCATAGTTGGCCGCGTGAACACAGGTGAGAATATTTACGGCCACATCATGTTTTTTTAAAAGTTCAGCCCCATTGAACACCTTGCGGAAGCTCCCTTTCCCACTTTTATCCACACGGTATGCATTGTGAATATTTTCCGGGCCGTCCATGCTGAGGCCGATGAGGAAATCATGGGTTTTAAAAAATTCGCACCATTTGTCATCAAGCAGCACCCCGTTGGTCTGCATGGTATATCTTATTCTCTGTCCCGGTTTTTTGTACCGTTCGGCCAGTTCCACCGATTTCCGGAAAAAATCAACGCCCATGAGGGTCGGTTCCCCGCCCTGCCAGGCCACTTCCACCTCAGGCCCCTGTTGCCCGCCTATGTACTGGCGCAGGTATGAGTTCAACGTATCAACGGTCATGCGGAATTTACTGCCGGGATAAAGCCTTTCCTTTGACAAAAAAAAGCAGTATTTACAGTTCAGGTTACAAACTGCGCCGGTCGGTTTGGCCAGAAGATGAAATAACAAGATTGAATCCCTTTTCCGTTAAAAAACTGTTCGTATTTACCTTAGCCTATCCCCTGCCCAGGGCATGAGAAACCTGCCGAGCAGTTCCAGGCCGTTGCTGAAAAGTATTCCCAGGATGGCTATCACCGCCAGCCCTGCGTACATCTTACCCACGGCAAGGGTGGACCATGACATCCAGATAAAATATCCTATACCCTGATCCGAGGCCACAAACTCCGCTGCCACGATAATCAGCAGGGAGATGCTGAGGGAGAGCCTGAGGCCGGTGAAGATATCCGGCAGGCTGGCCGGAAGAATCACCTTCACGAAAAGCATGGCCCCTTTTGCACCGTAGTTCCTTCCGGCCTGGATCAGCACAGGGTCAATGCCCATTACCCCTTTCATGGTTGTAATCAGGACCAGGAAAAAACCGCCCATGGCCACGGTTACAACCTTGCTAAGCTCCCCTATGCCGAACAGGATCATGAAAAGCGGCAGCAGGGATATCTTCGGGATTGGAAACAGGGCTGAAACAATGGGGTCTAAGAGGGCACGTGCAATTCTGCTCCACCCCATGATCATCCCCAGCAGGATTCCGGGCACGGCACCCATGGCAAATCCGAGGAATATGCGGCCCAGGGAGACGGATAAGTGCCCGAAAAGTTCTCCGCTGCGGATCAATTCAAAAAGCACCCGCCCCACAGTAGTCGGAGGCGGAAAAAAGCGCCTGTCCAGAAGCCCGGACTGAACAACAACCTCCCACAGGCTAAGGGCTATGAAAGGCGAAATAACCGATAGTACAAAAAGACGCTGTTCTTCCCTTGATTTATCGGCCATCCGGTACAAGCCCCCCCAGACCCGATTTCTTCACCTCCTTTACCAGGTCATCCCACATGGATTGGCATACACTGACAAATTCCGGTGATTTCCGCATGGTCATCTCCCGCGGACGGGGCAGGTTCACACGGTATATCTTTTTTATCCTCCCCGGTGCGGCTGTTAGAAGGACCACCCTGTCTCCCAGGATCACCGCTTCCTCAATGGAATGGGTCACATAGACCACGGTTTTTCTCTCATGGTTCCAGATGTTCAGCAAAACCTCCTGCATGACGGTCCGGGTCTGGGCGTCCAACGCCCCGAAAGGTTCATCCATGAGGAGCACCTCCGGCTCATTTGCCAGGGCCCGCGCGATGGCCACCCTCTGCTTCATTCCGCCGGAAAGTTGATAGGGGTAACTATCTGCATAGGCTTTGAGTCCCACCTTACCGAGGTATTCCATCCCCCTGTCCAGCCTCTCTCTTCCCGGGACACGGCGCATCTCCGGGCCGAAGATCACGTTGTCCAGCACCGTCCGCCAGGGAAATATGGCGTATTCCTGGAACACCATGGCGTTCAGGGGCGTCTCTTTTTTTCCGGAACGGGATATTTCATACTCCCCGCAGCTTTGGGGGAAAATGCCGGCAAGTATTCGGAGCAGGGTAGATTTACCACATCCGGAAGGACCGATGATGCACAGGAACTCCCCCTCTTTCACGGAGAGATCCACCTCCTCCAGGACATAAGAGGACTGTTCCGACCCGTAGTATTTACCTACATTTTTCAGCTCTATCTTTGCAGGCATTCTACTTAATCCCCCGGTCTAAGGCATCTTTCCGTAAACCGTTCTCGATCATCCGGGACAAAGGGAGCGGTTCCTGGAATTCCGTGTAACCGCGTTCCACATGATAGGCCTGCTGTGCCATGATATTTTCCCCGTCAATCTCTCCGTTTACATGAAAAACCGGTGGCGGGCATCTCCTGATGAGTGCGGGGGGAAATTTTACATACTTTTGGTAAATTAAAAGGTGTTCGTCTTTCAGCCAGTCTTCACCCCGGATATCCCTCACGGCCCGGATATATGCGGTCAAAAACCTTACCCCCGCATCCCGGTAGGCCGGTGTAAGCATCCGCTTTCCAAAATAGACAACCGAGCCCTGGATGGTTTCGATCTTTTCCAGCGGCATTTGAACCGCCATCTTTGCATCGAGGATCCTGGCGGCCATGGGATAAGCGGTTGCACCGGCATCAATGGCGCCGTTGGCAAAGGCCGTGGGAATCTCATGGAAGGGGAGCGATACCAGCTGCACATGGTCGATGGTCAGCCCGCCCAAAGCCAAAACCCGGGAATAGACATACTCCATCAGACCCCGATAAGAGGTTAACGGCATCTTCCTCCCTTTAAGACCCTTTGGCTCAGTTACCTTGCCGGAATCAAACAGATCCTTTCTCGCCATAAAAACAATGTCAAACTTCTCGCCCCCGGCCACGATCTTAATCTCCAGACCCTGGTGAAATGCATTAAAAAGATCTGTTCCGATCCTCCCCATGGCAACATCGAGCCGGCCGGTACTCAATGGGGCGAGCATATGCCCTCCCGACCGGAAACGGGTGAGGCGCACATCCAGGCCTTCCTCCCTGAAATACCCTTTCTCCATGGCGATGAAAAAAGGGGAGAATCCGAAATGGGGCGCGTATGCAACCTTCAGGGTTTCTATATTGCCTGGCTTCTCTTTGGCCTCAGCCCCGGTATAAACGCCGGCAAGAACTGTCAGGAAAAGAATAATTACCGTTTTTGCAAGTTTCGGCATACGCCTCCTTTCAACTTTGCTTTTCTGCCCGGATAACACTCATCACGGATCCGGTGGAGATGATATCCGGCTTTTGGAATCCAGCCTCCCGGAACAGGCGGGAAAACTCATCCTTTGTGCGGATCCCGCCGCCGGTCATGATCAGCATGTTCATATCCGCTAAAGAGACCCGCCAGGGCGTTTCCGGTGCGATCATCCTCTCCACTGCAAAAACCAGGCTTTTTTCCGGCATGGCATCATAGCAGTTTTTAAGAAGCCTCACGGCGTTGTCATGGGTGAGCGCATGAACAAGCCCGGTGAGATAAGCATCCGCGGACGGAGGAACAGATGCCAGAAAATCATCTTTTATAAATGTATATCGGGAACCCAGGCCTTGTTTTCTCAATACGGCATCCCCGGTTTCCCCCATATCCATTAGAACACCTTCCATATCCGGATACTTTTGCAAGATGGCGCCAAAAAGTATGGACTGGTCCCCGCCCACGAGAACGAGCCTGCGGATTCCGGAAAAATCGCAGGCGTTCATCACGGCTTCGTTGTTCCCGCCGGCGGATATACCTGCCATGGCACGGTTGTAGCGTTCCGCCGCCTTAGGATTTTCCTTCAGATACTCCGCCCGGTTGGATCCGTACACCTTTTCAAAGGCACTTTCACCGGTTTTCACGGTGTGAACCACCTCTTCCCATGGGGCAAACTCCTCTTCCCCCCGGAGGAGTATAAACTCTCTCAGGGAGCCGGGAACGTCCCTTTTGAGGCACTCCGCTTCCGGGGTCAGCCGGAACCGGCCCGGATCTGTCTCTGAAAACATACCGACACCGGCAAGCGCTCTCATAAGCCGGTACAAGGATCCAGGATGCGTACCTGTATCCTTAGCCAGAGTATCGCAGCTCATTTCCCCTCCGGTAAGATGGTCGGCAATCCCCAGCTTGGCTGCGGCGTAAATGCAACGGGAAATTGCAAGGCCCATTGTCATCTCAAGCACTTTCTCCCGTGGCGGCTTGTTCCCTTTATCCAAGACAGGCTCCGATTCTCTTGGCCATAGGTAAAACGTTTTCCCCGTAATTCATGGTGATATGATTTCCGGGAACCGTGTTTATCTCTATTCCTTCCCCGGCATAATCCGTCCAGAAAAATTCCGGGCGATAGGACCCGTTGACGTTCCAGGACTCCTTTGCCCGAAAATAAATCAGGCGGCCGGGATAGGTACTCGGTGAATACCTGTTCATCGCTTTTTCGTTGGCCTTGAATACCCTGATAAGCCGCATAAGCCCTGAAGCTTCGTAATCTTCCGGAAGGCTTCCGTTGTGTTTCGCCTCCTCCAGAAGCCGGTTTATCTGTCCATTGAGGTCAAGTTGCCGCAATTGATCCCTCGATATTCGATCTTTATCAATTTTCAGGATATTGCGGGCAATGAAGACCACTATGTCGGAATCGTCATCCAGTTTGAAAGGCGTCTTTTGCGGCATGGGGGAGTCGATGAGGAAAAGCAGTTCCACCGATTCCCCGGCTGCAGTGAGTATCTGGGACATTTCAAATGCAACTATTCCGCCAAAAGAGGTTCCCCCGAGCAGGAAGGGTCCTTTGGGCTGCTTCTCCAGCAGGGAGTCAACATAATGGGCCGCCATATCGGGGATTGTGGTAAAAGGCTCCTCACCCCTTCCCAAGCCCCGGGCCTGAAAGGCGTACACCCTCCTGTCAGTGTTCAGTCCCAGGGCCAGATCACGGTAGAAAAAAACCTGGCCTTCAATCGGATGAACCAGGAAGAGGGGCCGTTTTGATCCGGATCCGCCTTTGATCCTCATCATGCATTTGGGCAGGGATTTTGGTTTTGGGGGATTTTTTATCTTTCCGCTTTTGTTTTCACGGGAAATGTCGATGATCCCCGAAAGCTCTGAGATTGTGGGGAAATTTAGGAAATCACGCACGGTCAACTCCACTTTAAGGGCAGTTTTCAGCCTTGAAACCAGTGCCACGGCAATGAGAGAATTTCCCCCCAGTTCGAAGAAGTCGTCGTGCTTTCCGATGTTATCTATGGTCAGCACATCCTCCCATATCTGCTTTATCCTCTCCTCTTTGGGACTCATGCCGGCTTTATCCCCGGCTGCCGGGTCACTGACGGTCTCCTCATTTTCCATATCATCAATCTCGGGGCGTACATAGGTACCCGGAGTGACAGTGGTTCTTTTGGGTGTATCAATCCAGTACCGTCGCCTCTCAAAGGGGTAGGAGGGAAGCGGCACCCTGTGCCTGCGTTCATTCTTGTAGAATCCCGCCCAATCTGTTTTCACACCTGCCAGCCATAATTTACCGAGGGTCATCAGAATGAAGGCCACATCCGAATTAACTCTTTCCTTGGGATGGCGAACGGATGTGAGGGAAACCTGATCCCCGGACTTATCCGGATGGCGGACGGCCAGAGTGTTCAGGGTTCTTCCCGGCCCCACCTCCAAAAGCACCAGGTCGGGATCTTTCACCAGGACGCCCATTCCGTCGGCAAAATGAACCGTATGCCGCAGATGCCTGCCCCAGTATTCCGGATCCATGGCTTCCTCATCCTTTATCCAGTTTCCGGTAACATTGGAGATATACGGTATTTTCGGCGGGGATAGCGTCATCCTGCCGACTCTCTCGACGAACGGCCCGGCAACGGGCGCCATCATATGCGAATGAAAGGCATGGGAGGTATGAAGGAGAGTTCCTTCTATGCCGTGTTCTTTCAGTTTTGCCTTCAAACCGGCCACGGATTGCGCCGTCCCTCCGGCAACGCAAAGATCGGGGCCGTTTACCACGGAGAGAGAGAGGTCTTTGTCAAGGAACGGCCCGAGCTTTTCCGCGGGCAGCGGAACCGCAAGCATATCACCCGGTGCCATCTCCTGCATCATAATTCCCCTCTCGACCACCAGGGCAAGGGCGTCTTCCAGGGTGAATACCCCTGACAGGCAGGCTGCTACATATTCCCCTATGCTGTGTCCTATCATGGACACCGGCTCGACTCCCCAGGACATCCAAAGCCTCGCCAGGGCATACTCCACGACAAAAAGAGCCGGCTGGGTTATGGCCGTCTCCCGCAGTTTCTCTTCGGCTTCCTTTTCGCCGCCGTTCCCGGGGTAGATGATGCCGCAAAGGTCGAAGCCGAGATGGGAACGCAGGATCTCGGAGCAGAGATCCACCTGCTCTTTGAAAAGCAGTTCCGTGACGTACAGCTCCTTTGCCATATTCACGTATTGCGCTCCCTGGCCGGAAAACATGAAGACCACCTTTTTCCCCTCTGTTTCACACGTGGAGGAGAACATACGTTTGGGATCGCACTCCGAAAGCACCTTTGTTGCATCGGCCGTATCCCTGCACAGAACCGATCTTCTGCACGGCATGGCTTTTCTACCCAGTTTCAGGGTGCAGGCTGCATCCGCAAGGTTCAGGTCCGGGTTTTTTCCAAGGTGGGCCGCCAGGTTCTCCGTCATGGTCTCCAGCGCCGACAATGTCCTTGCGGAGAGTGTAAGGAGTTGCCATGGCCTGGACGGGCCTGAAGGGGGAAGATCCGGTGCCTCTTCCAAAACCACATGGGCGTTGGTTCCCCCGATGCCGAAGGAGTTGACCAAAGCCCTCCTGGGGATGCCGTTGGTCTCCCACTCTTTCAACGAGGTATTTACATAAAAGGGGCTGTTCTCGAAATCCATCTTCGGATTGGGTTCCTCAAAATGGAGGCTCCCTGGTATCATCCTGTTTTTAAGTGACATCACCGTCTTGATGAGTCCGGATACCCCGGCGCCGTGGTTGGTGTGACCCAGGTTCGTCTTGACAGAGCCTATGGCGCAATATCCCTTCTCCAGATTTTCCCGGTCCTCTGCCGTGGCCCTGAAGGATCTGGTGAGAGATTCGAACTCCACCGGATCACCCAGAGCCGTGCCGGTACCGTGGGCCTCTACATAGGTTATGGTGTCTGAGGGGATATCCGCAAAGGATATGGCCTCCACAGTGGCCTTTTCCTGCCCTTCAACTCCCGGGGCCGTATATCCTAATTTTGTGGCGCCGTCGTTGTTCACTGCGGTGCTGAGGATAATGGCGTTTATGCTGTCACCGTCCGACAGGGCGTTTTCCAGCCTCTTGAGGACCACAACGCCACCGCCGCTCCCGATGACAATACCCTTTGCCTTTGCGTCAAAGGCCCGGATATAACCGTCATCGGAATAGACGGTTCCCTCCTGGTATAAATACCCCTCCTTCTGGGGGACACGCACGAACACCCCGCCGGCGAGGGCCATGTCACACTCGTATGTCTTCAAAGACTGGCAGGCCAGGTGTGTGGCTACCAAAGAAGTGGAACAAGTGGTATTGACGTTGATACTCGGTCCTGTGAGGTTCAATTCATAGGAGGCCCTCATGGGCATGAGATCCTTTTGATTGGTGATGGCCATCTCCAAACGCTCGGCCGACACATAGGTGAATATGTTGCTCGGCATAAGGTTCCGCAAAAGATATGTGGAGAGGCCGGTTCCGGCGTATACCCCCACTCTTCCATCGTAATTGTCCGAAACGTATCCGGCGTTCTCCATGGCTTCCCATGCACATTCCAGAAAAACACGATGCTGGGGATCAAGTATCCTCGCCTCCCGGGGACTCATGTTGAAAAATTTTGCGTCGAACAACTCTATGCCGTTCAGAACCCCGTAGGCCTTCACAAAATCAGGGTTCTCAAGGAATGCGGGATCAAGGCCGGATTCCAGAGCTTCTTCGTCGCTGAAAAAGACTATGGAACAGACTCCGTCCCGAAGATTCTGCCATAATTCCTCCGTATTTCTTGCTCCGGGAAAACGTCCGGCCATGCCTATAACGGCAATGGCATCCTCAAGGTGCTCAGTTTTCAGCTTGTTCACTTTACCTCCTCCTGACTCTGATCGCTTTTTTTTGTCGCCTCTTCATTGCCTCTTTCTGCATTTTCCTCCTGTCACGAATGGGACGGGTGTTTATCTCCTCTTTGACTCCGTTCAGGCTCAGGTAGTCTGCAATCCCTTTTACCGTTGGGGCCTTCAGGAGTTCCATGGCCGGAATTTCCCGGCTTAAAATCTGCTGCAGCCTTCCGCAAATCTTAACCATGCCCAGGGACCTGCCGCCCAGGTCGAAAAAGGAGGTATTTATATCCACCGCAGACAAACCCGTCACCTCCATCCAGACTTTTGCAACGGTCTTCTCCATCTCGGTTCGGGGCAGGGTCAACGTCTCCCCCTTTCGAGGCTTTTTCGGCTTACAGGCAGGTTCATCTCCGTACATGGGCAGTTCCCCCAGGTGAATATCCGGAGAGGCCGTAAGCAATCCAAGGAGATTTTTCAAAACCGCCAGCATTCCTGTTATGGTCTCTCTCGTGAAAAGTCCTGTTTTATAACGCATGACCCCGGTCAGGCATTTGCCGTTCTTCTTGAATGAAAGAGAGAGATCAAAGTTCGAGATACCTTCTTCCAGGTCTACCTGTGTAAGGGCGAGATCCGCCATCTTGTCCGGCTGGTTCGGGACGTTCTGGAAGGCAAACATGCATCTGGAGATTACCGCTCCCGGAATTCCCAGTACATCCGCAAGGTGCTGCAACGGTATTTCCTGGTGGGCCATGGCCCGGGTTGTGCCCTGCCCCACCCTTTCAACCAGCTCCCTGAACGTCAGGGAATCCGCAAGCTCCGTCTTCATGGGAAGCACATTGTTGAAGTAGCCGATGAGTTTCTTTGTCTCCGGCCTGCTTCTTCCTGCAACAGGGGAGCAAAGAATCATTGTTTTCTGGCCGGAATACCGGAATAAAAGCGTCTTGAATGCTGAAAGAAGTAGCACATACAAAGAGATCCCGCGGTCTATGCAAAATCTTTCCAGCCTGTTGGAAAAGGCCTGGTCAAGAACCAGATATTCGCTGCCTCCCCGGTAGGAGAGGATTTTGGGCTCCCCTGCATCCTCGGGCAAACGCAATACAGGGAAGTTGCCGGAAAAATGTGCCTTCCAATAATCCGTATGGGAGGTTAAAAGCTCTCCTGTCATCCTTTCCCTCTGGAAATGGGCATAGTCCTTGTATTGAATGGGAAGGGGCTTCAGGGGGGAGGGCCTGCCTTCTTTGAAAGCGGTGTAAACAGCCGAAAGCTCCCTCATGAACAGGCTGTCGGACCATCGGTCATTGACGATATGATGGATGGTCCTCAGCAAAATATAGTTCATTTCCCAAAGGCGGAGAAGCCTGACCCGTACAAGCGGCCCCCTGGTCAGATCAAAGGGCTTCCTGGCCTCCCGGCCTGCTAGTTTCCTTATCTCCCCCTCCTGGCGTGACACCGGGATATCATTCAAATCCTCTGTGGCAAAATCAATACAGACATTCGTGGAGATAATCTGAAATCCATCATCTCCACCGCCCCCAAAGGTGGTGCGCAAAACCTCGTGCCGTCCGATTATCTCCCTGAGGCTCCTCTTGAGGATATCCTCGTCAAGGTGGCCCCTGAGGCGGATGGCGCTTCGCAGGTTGTGCCCGACATTCCCCGGATTCATGCGATCGATCTGCCATAACCTTTCCTGACCGAATGAAAGAGGCGGTTTTTTGGTGACGGGAGCAGGTTTGATGGGACCGGCCTCATGTGTAAGCCTCACCCCTGCCTTTACAGCCTCCCAGAAACCCGAGGATTCTCCTGGTTTTTCAAGCATAACTCTCCTATCAACCAATCAAAGCTCCTGTGGTTATGCGCCTTTTTTCAATTGATGCCTGGAAACCGCCTCGGCAACAGCTTTCAGATTATCGAACATCTCCATTGTGAGTTCCGCTTCGGAAAACTGAAAACCGAAAGTCTCCTCGATAAGGGTGATGAACTCCACGATAACAACGGAATCCAGTCCTATACCCTCTTCGAAAAGGGAGGTATTTTCGTCTATCTCCCCGACAGAGATATTCACATCCAGCTCGCTGGCAATAATCTGTTTCAGGCTTTCAATAATTTGATTACTCATCTGCCGTCCTTTCCTTAATTAATGCTTCCAATCTATTCATAACCGGTTTTACCGCCGGTAAGACCCTCATGATATCTTCGTAATTCATCCGCCATTTTTCAGGAGCAGGTTTGGTCAGGGCCAGGGTCGAAACAGGGAGTGGCTGTGATACTTTTTTTTCGATCCCCTCGTCCCAACGTAAATCCGCAAAAGTGGCGATTCCTTTAACTGTTTCCCCGGGTTTTTCCACCAAATCACGGAAAGAGACCGGAAGCCACGAGTCCGTGGGAATTTGCTCCAGATCATCCATGATACTATTGTTTGCGGTCATCCACTGGAAAGCGGCTATCTCGGCAATGGAGGCTTCCGCAAGGCCGGTCCAGCCCGGGACCAGAAGAAAACTCCACTCCCTGAACGGCCAGCCGGGCAAATCCCTGTAGGAGACGTACCTGCGTGACCGCCACCCTTCCATCAGGCTGCTGATGCTCTCCTTTGGATCGCGGTATAAAAATATGAAACGCGCTCCGGGAAAGACCGTATTCAGGAACGGCACACGGAGGGCGTTTTTAGGGGTTTTTTCCAGAAACCTGACACTTCGGAGACGCTTTTTGCCGGAAAGATTGAGAAAAAGCCGGCCGTCGCGGTCTTTCAGTTGCCGGGCAAAACGCTTTTTGAGTTCGGATGCCAGGTGCTGCGTTGCGTTTTCCTGTGTAAGCCTGTTGGAAACGTATCCGAACCGCGAAGGATGGAGTTCTTCTATCCCCTCTATAGTCTCATGGCTTTCCCGGCCGATTGTCCAGATATCCGGAAAAGTGGTCAGGGTTTCGAAAAGAAGGGTGCTCCCCACCCTGGGGGCGGACAGAATAAAAACAGGTTTTTCAAAGACCGGCGGTTGGAAACCGTTTTTGAGTCCCCGGAAATCCCTTTTCCGTTTCATTTTATCTAACAGCCAACCCAGGTTCCCGGGCTGGAATGAAAACATGGACGTACGGATTGTTTCCATGGCTGTTTTGCCGCTGTCATCTATGAGGCCCTTGCTAAGGAAGGGCTTGATTTGATGGAGAAAGCGAATTATCAAATCCCGGAAGGTCAACTCTCCCGCGGGATCATCTCCAAAAGTCGTCCAGGCATTTTCCCATTTGGTGCAAAAATCAGCAATAGCCGAGGTCAGCGCCAAACTATCCTCTTTGTGCTCTCCGTTAAGCGTCTTCCCCGGCAGGATTTTATTCGTGACTTCGAAAATCTCCTCCGGCGGCATCAGGCGGAATCCGGAGTTGTTCATTTTCCCATCTCCACAAGTGGGGCTGCCAGGCATCTGCCTGTGTAATCTCCGTACAGTATCCCCTTTCGGGTAAGGGTCAAGGCGTCTTTGGTTGTTGTGATATATCCTTCACCCTCCATCTTATCGATGGCTTCCCCGCACAGGGTTTCAAGGGGGATTCCAAATCTCTGCCTGAATTTTTCCAGGTCAAGACTGAGCAGTTTCATCCCCAGAAGCACCGTTCGGATCATCTGTTCCAGACCGGTCAGGTGATAGCCCCGGTTTACCGGCAGTTCCCCCGCTTCCAGCCTTGACATGTATTTCTCTTCGTCGTTGGTGTTCTGATAGAGCCGGGAACCCAGTTCTCCAAAGGCGGATGCCCCGAAGGCAAAGCAATCGTTCCCCTCCCATACACTCGATATATAGGTATGCTTGTAGTTCC
Source organism: Desulfobacterales bacterium (assembly GCA_022361395.1). Lineage (GTDB taxonomy): Bacteria > Desulfobacterota > Desulfobacteria > Desulfobacterales > Desulfobacteraceae > Desulfobacter. The sequence continues at coordinate 23,978 of JAKSAX010000257.1, forward strand.
CGTTTTTTGTAAAGGTGAAGAAGCACCAGGGAAGATAATCAGCCTTTTCGAATTCATCCAGAGCATGGTTCATGAAAGAGAGCTCATTGTCGTTATCCGGCAACTCTATCTTTTTCCGGCGGAGGCTCTTGTAGTAATCGGTATTGGCATAAAGCTCCATTTTGTAAATGGTGATGCTTTCAGCCCCTGAAGAGAGGGCCCGGTCTATGGTATAAGCCCATGAATCACCCTTTTCCGCGGCTAAACCGCTCAGCAGGTCAATATTGACCACAGCTCCCATGCTACGGGCGATATCAACCGCTTTCAACGCTTTCTCCTCGTTATCCAAACGGTTACAGATTTCAAGGATTTCGTCCCTGAAAGACTGTACGCCGAGGCTTATGCGATTTACATGCATCTTCTTGAGAAGCGCTGCTTTCTTCGGGGTCAGGGTGACCGGTTCGGCCTCCACCGTGAACTCCGGGCTATCCACGTTCAGATGTTCGAAAAGTGTCTTTCCCAGCCTTTCCAGCTGATCCGAGGTCAGTATTGTTGGCGTGCCCCCTCCGAAATAGATGGACAGCACCGGCCTGTCCTGAAGATGAAACTTTTGGGCAGTCAGCTCAATCTCACGGCATAATGCATCCACATATCTGTTCAGGAATTTTCTCCTGTCTATCCCTTTCAGGTCGTTTGTCCTGTAGTAGCAATACGCGCACCGCTGGATGCAAAAAGGGATATGCACATAAACATTTATCGGTTTGCCCGGCAGGATCGACTCTGCTGCCGTTCTCTTCCATTGCCGATAAGGAGGATAGTTGGTTATAAATCCCTTTCTGGACGGGGTCGGAAAAATAAGTTCTTTTTTCATGAACCGGTATCCGCTTTGGTCTTTCCTTTTTTCTTTTTTGCGGCCGGCGTCTTCTTGATTACCTCTACGTCTTCCGCTAATTTTTCGCCTTCACCGGCAACTTTCTTCCCCTCCTTGAACATCTCGGCATAGTACTCCTTTGCTCTGTCGGGATCGAATGTGAGAAATGTGCCACCGGTACCGAAATGCTGTACAAAAACCTTTGCCACGGCATAGGTGGAGGCGCCGGCAATGGCCGGCATGGTGACTGCGCCTGCGGTCCATCCGATGACCGGAATGCTCTTTGTGATACTGGCCGCCAGGGTCGGCCCGACCGAACTGGGAAGTGCGCTACCCAGAAGGCTTGCAATTATGTTTTTCACCCTGTCCCTTGAAAACGGAACCTCGTATGACTTTGCGATTTTTCTTACGAGATTCAACTGAATAGCCGTTAAAGCCACCATATCCACAGCAGGAACCGGTACCAGGCCGATTCCGATGGAAGCCCACACATGATGTTTTATGACCTTGTCCAGATCCTCCTTGACGACTGTCTCTTCTACGGTTTCCATTCTTTAATCTCCTGTTTTTATGGGTATTTAAATGTCTTGCGCGGTCTCTTTCTAAGTGCCGGTGTAAATCATTTTTGAAGTTCCCTCTTGAAAAAATCCGCCACCGGGTGAAGAACCTCTTTTGGGGTCTCTTTTCCGAATCCGTGTCCAAATCCCGGCAGGATCCGCAGTTCCGATCTCGCCCCTTTCTTTGTCAGGGCGTCGTGGAGCAGTTTACTCTGATCCGGCAGAACAGCGGCATCGTTCTGGCCGTGCATGATCAGGAAAGGGGGGCAATGCCCGTTAATATGGGTGATCGGATTCGCCTCTTTCACCTTATCCGGCACATCCCGGATAGGAGCTCCGAGAAATTTGGATTCAAAGGAATCAGGGGCGTCATGGTCGTACATTCCGGGGCGGTCGTTCATGCGGGAAAAATCGCTGGGCCCGCACCAGTCACAAACGGCCTGGACATTGCTGGGCAAATCCGGGAAAGGGCCCACATTGTCCCATGACCTGACTTCCTCGGTGGTTCCGAGCATTGCCGCCAGGTATCCTCCGGCGGAATCCCCCCATGCGCCGATGCGTTCCTTGTCTATATTGAACTTATCCGACATTCCCCGGACCCATCTCACGATTGATTTTGCATCCTCGATCTGGGCGGGAAACTGTGCCTGATGGGAGAGCTGGTAATCGGGGCAGACAATGGCAAAGCCATGCGCCAGCAGGTGGAGAGCCGGCTCACAGCAATGCCTGTCTCCCATGGTCCAGCCGCCCCTGAAAAACCAGATCACCGCCGGCGTCGAGGACTCGGCCTCCGGATGCCACCAGACAGTTACCTTGAGATTGGGGTCGATATCATCCCGAAACGTCAACTCTGGCTCACATTTCACATGAGCTGGAATCAGGGGGTTCTCCATCTTTTCCTCCCGATGCGGGCGCGGGAAATAGGCGCCCTTTTACCTGTGATTGTATCTATCAAAGGGAAGCGGGCCTGATGCGGATCACAATTTTGGGCGCTAACAGGCCTCCGACAATAATGATACTTGTTGTGGGATCGCGTAAGAATTAGTTCACATTCTGTTTGCAAAATACCCTATGTTTTAAGGGTTTTTGTAAACAGATTAGGTGAAGTTATTTTTGCGCGATCACTCTGTTTAATTGTTATCGATTACAAAATCCGGAGCGAAAATAGTGTAAGACTGGTTGCAAAATTGAACTACCGGCTGGCCTGACTGTCGAAGAAATCCAAGAGGGATTATTTTCGCCACCGGATCGGACATCAATTTTTCAGAAATCAGATAGTTGCTTGCTCCGTTTAATACTAAGAAAATTCTCCCCGAATATGGTGCCGAGTGGTGGGGAAATCCTATATTTTTACAAATATTTTCTCAAACTTTCATTGGAATCTATACCAAACTTGTTTCATATTTTTGACCGGTTTACAAGGAATAAATGAATTTTTATTTCCCCACATTCCGGGTCCCCGGGCTCCTCTGCCGCTTCAGAGGCTCCAAAGGCAAGGTTCTCCTTTTCAGGCCGTCAAAGGATTTATACGCAGCCGCCACAGCAGGAGCGGTTGGAATGATGGCAATTTCACCCACCCCTTTTGCCCCTAAAGGCCCCTCGGTATCTTCTATCTCAATGGGAATGATTTCGATCTCAGGCACATCCGTGGAACGGAGCAGGCCGAGTTTGCCGAGTGTGCCGTTAACGATCTTTCCTCTTTCCAGCCGGAGTTCTTCGGAAAGAGCATAACCCAATCCCATCACCAGGCTGCCCTGTATCTGTCCTTCGAAAAGGGATCTGTTGATCACCCTGCCACTGTCATGGGCCGTGACGATTTTCCGGATTTCCCCCGAATCGGACAATACGACGACCTGGGCTGCAAAACTATAAGTAAAGTGTAATATCCCACCATTTCCGGAAATTTCCGGCGTTGTCTTCGAATAAATATAAACGCCCCTGTACTCTCTTCCCTTGAGCGCTTTCAGGCTGCCGTGCATCTCCATATCCGCTTTCAGCTTTTTTGCCGCATCCAGCAGGGCGTTTCCTCCCAGGAAAGTTCCCCGGCTGGCAACCGTGGGACCGCCTTGTGTTTCGTTCTCCGTGGCCACCACAACCTCGATCTTTGTTATTTCAAACGGTTTTACGTATTCACAGAGCAATTGCTGGAGAACCGTATCAATACCCTGCCCCATTTCACTCCAGCCGTGGCACAATCGAATTTTACCGTTCTCCTCAACTTCAAGGCTCACCTTGCTCACTTCCGGAATGCCGAAGCCTATGCCGTTATTCTTCATTGCACAGGCAACACCGGCGTATTTTGCGTTTTTGTACTCGTGCTTCAGTTTTTCAAGGGCCTGTTTCAGGCCAACCTCTTTCCTCAACCTGTCCCCTCCCGTGGTGGTAAGATCCTTTTCCAGGGCGTTTTTATACCGGATTTCCCATTTGTCGAATCCCCCCTTTTCGCAGAGTTCATCCACAAGACTTTCCATGGCAAAGGTTGCCTGATGGGTTCCGAATCCGCGCATTGCGCCTGAAACCGGGTTATTGGTATAAACCACAGTTGACTTCACATCCACATTTGGGATGAAATAGGCGCCCCCGGCGTGGGCCGCAGCCTTTTTCATAGCCGGGATGCCAAGGGACGCATATGCCCCCGTGTCCCCCAGGATCCTGGCGTACAGGCCTGTAAACCTCCCTTCCCCGTCACAGGCAAGTTTATAGGTCATGTAAACAGGATGTTTTTTCGGATGCATCCGCACCGATTCCGAGCGGTTCAGTTTCACCTTTACGGGCCGTTTCAATAGAAACGCCCCCAATGCCGCATGTGACTGAACCGTGATATCCAGCTTGCCGCCGAACGCTCCCCCGGCCGGGACAAGGACGATATTCACCTTTGCCGTCTCCAGGCCCAGCATTTCCGCAATCTGATCTCTGTCTTTATATATGCCCTGGGATTGTGAGTAGACCGTGAGTTTATCATCCTCATACATGGATATGCAGGATTCCGTTTCCAGAAAAGCGTGTTCGACCATTTGAGTCCGGAATGAACCCGAGACCACATGTGGAGAAGATTCAAAGACCTCTTCAACGGATTCCCCGCGGCGGAACACGGCCTCCTTGAGTATGTTTCTCCTTTTATGAACTTTGATATGGCTTTTCAATGCAGACTCAGGATCTGTCAACGGTTCGTGGATCTGATAATCCACCTGTATTGCACCCACCCCTTCCCTTGCCCTCTCTTCGGATTTCGCGATGACGCATGCGAGCACATCGCCAATAAAAGCCGTGTTTTCTCCTTCGGCGATATATACCGGCCAGTCCTTGACGATCAATCCGATACGCCTTTTGCCCGGGATATCCTTGGCCGTGAGAACCTTTATCACCCCTTCCATGGCTTCGGTCTTAGACGTATCGATCTTCATGACTTTTGCCCGGGGATGCTCGCTAAAGCATAAGGCCCCGAAGACCATGTTTTCAGCCTCCATGTCATCCGTAAAAAGCGGTGCTCCCAGGGCTTTCTCCAATGCACGGTATTTAGGGGCGGAATTACCCGGATCCGCGGGAGCGAAGTCTATCTTTCTTTTGTTTTTCAGGGTTTTGGCAGCGAGAAGAATCGCGTCCACTATTTTGACATATCCGGTGCATCTGCATAAATGAGGTTTTATGGCTTTTACAACTGCCTCCCTGGAAGGGTCGGGGGTTTTCCCAAGGAGGATAGCCGTTCTCATGAGCATGCCCGGGCTGCAAAAACCGCATTGAACCCCGCCTGAAGCCACAAAAGCCCTGCCTAAAACAATTCGGATTTCTTCGGGGATTCCTTCCAGCGTGACAATATCCGCCCTGTTCAATTTTTCCATGGGAACGGAACAGGACAACTTTGGTTTTTTGTTTATCTCCACCAGACATGCGCCGCAGGTACCTTCTTTGGAGCAGCCGTCTTTTACGCTCGTGATTTTTTTAGCGTTCCTCAACCAGTTCAGCAGGCTTGTTTTTCCGCTTCCCGAATATTCGGTTATTGTCCCGTTCAAAGAGAAACTTATCATTTTTGATCCTTTTTTCCTGCCCACCTGTAGAATTTATTTTTTGAATGAAAAAACCAGACAATGGTTCGAATTCTTTCATATTTTGCTGTGGGCCCGCCCATGAATATTGTTAAGATTACAGGATTTGATCTTCAATCTTTTATTCATTTAAAAATAAGATTGTCAAGTAAAAAGCTGCCGGACAAAAACCATCTGAAACAGTATAAATTTCGATCCATATTTTCCTTGACTAAAGGGTCTTTAGTTCAGATAATACACTGATCCGATTTGATCCAATAACTAGTCCCGAAATAAGCATATCTCCCCCTCTTCATGCGGAACGGATTAAAAATGAATTCACTGGTAACACTTTAATATTGTAGGATTTCCATTATCGTACGCAAAGAGAAATTCTCTTAGGTTTTTCTGTTTTTCGCTGATGGCGAAATGTTGTTTCGGATCATATTATTCTATCTGACACCAGTTTTTATACGGCCGATAAGCCCCCGTTGTTTTTCGAACGTTTCTCAGAGGGTTAAGGCTGTCATCGAAATAATGTTTAAAAGATCAAAATAGAGCGTAAGCCGGTATAAATTTCTCCGGCGGTATCAGGCAAAAATAAATTCAAAGGAGGTTTACATGACAGAGGATCTTGGAAAGGGTGCCTATGTGAAAAAGGCCCCCGGGACGGAGAAGTCCAATATTTTGGTTATCATTGCCGACGATCTCGGTACTGATGTGGTGAAATTTATTGATGACCAAGCGATTGCCCAGGCACCCGGGACAAAGAAATATCCCCTGCCGAACCTGGGCAGGCTTTTAAAAAACGGTGTAAATTTTACAAGAACATGGGCCCACCCTGTCTGTTCGCCCTCCAGGGCCACCATGTTTACCGGATTGCATCCCTGGCAAAGCGGCGTCGGTTTCGCAGGGTTTGGCATCAATCCTCCTGTGGGCAACCCGTTTACTGAGGCGGAAATCAATGACGGTTCAAAAACAGTGCCGCCGCGTCAGCGAAATGCCGTTTATGAGATTCCCCTAACCATGCAGGACGGGCAGCCCATAGAGACCTATGCGGAGATTTTGAAAACTGCCGGGTACACCTGTTCATTCTTTGGGAAGTGGGATCAGGGCTATATGCTCGGAGACGCGAAAAACGGCCCCATAAACAGAGGTTGGGATCACTTTGAAGGGGTCATGGGCGGAGGGGTTGATCCCCGGGCCAGCGCCACCCCTTCTTTGGATCCCAGGTTATATTGGACATGGGTCAAGGAGATTCAGGATGTAAGTGAGCAAAAGGACGGGCAGGTCATCCGGAAATTCCGGAAATCCCCGGAACCGGACGCCGTGGATGTCAATTACCCCATGAAACTGCCGGAAGGGGCTGTAGTCGAAGGACCACGCAAACATGCATACGCCACAGCAGACAGTATCTATTCCGCCCGGGAATGGATAAAGAATAATTCCGGCAAGCCCTGGTGTACGACACTGGCACTTCACGCACCCCATTATCCCTATCATATGCCCCCGGACGGAACCTTTACCGTGGATGAATTCAAAAAAAGCAGGAATGAACTCAATAAAATAGGTAATAACGGCCTGGAGGAACAGGCTAAGTTCGTGGCTATGATTGAATCCATGGACCATTATTTGGGAGAACTGCTGAATGATCCGGATCTTCAGGATGAATTCAGGAATACGGTTATTTTCTTTATCGGTGACAACGGTTCTCCCACATCAGTCGTTGATCTGGACAGCCAGGCTCTGAAACGTTCTGAATATCCCCAGGATGATGACGGGCAGAAAGCGTTTGATAAAGATAATAAAACATATATTGTGGATCCCATCAAAGACGGCAAACGTACCATCTACATGGCAGGTGTCAATGTCCCGATGGTTGTGGCCGACGGGGGGGCACTGACCGGAAACGCCCCCTGCTACCTGGACAGGGATGACCTGGGATCCGATAATACCTCCCTGGTCAATATTTCAGATCTTTTTCTAACCTTTACGGAGATGGGACAGGGGGCAAGAAAGAGCACCTATGAACTTGATGCATACAGCCTTGTACCGTATTTGCAGGATTCCGCATCCCGGACGGATTTTAGAAAATATAACTTCGGCCAATACTTCGTCAATGTCAGGATCGTCAATCCCCGGAATGGCAATGTAGTCCCCCCCTTTCCCACCAACAGGGCCACCATAAGCGATGGGGAATACAAGCTGAATTTCCGGGGCAAGGTCGAAATAAATCCCAATGAGTTCGAAAAAGAAGATGTGTATGAGTTTGCCAAGCTGGAGTCGAATCCTGTTACCGGTCTTCAAGTGGAACGTTATATTGATGATTTCAATCATCCGAAGGCCAGGGAATTGCACAGGGTTTTGACGGAAAAATTCAAGGCGAATTCGGGCTCCGGCGATGCCGGTACAAACTACATAGCCACTGGTGAGTGTGCAAGGTTTCCCGAATTGCCGCAGCAGTTCAACAGACTGATCAGGATACCTGCCGGCGGCACGTACACCCAGCAGTTAGCCGGTTTCGGCACGGTCAGACCCGCTCAGTTACAGATCGGCGGTGTTAAGGCCATGCCCTATGGGATCGGGGGGTTGGAAGCATACCGTGGTAAAGTTACATTTGACCTCTCCCATATTCAAAAGGACACGGTCAAAAAGGCGTCGCTTTTCCTTACTCCAACGGAACTCGAATCCATAGTTGTCCATGTGGAGCCCTTGGTGGACTCCGTTGTCGTATACCCCCCCGATGCATCGGACGAAAGCCGGCGCGTGAGCATGAGAATGGGCGGAGACGACCGGTATGAATTCGACGTAACCTCGATTGTTCAGGGATGGGTGGCAAAGCCGGCCACCAATTTGGGATTCCGGGTAGATATGCGGTACCTGACCGATAACCAGGTTACCATATGGGACAGGATGAAGTCATATGGAGGTGGCGGAAACAGGATTTACAGCAGTTCATCGGGACCATTTGAAGCGTATGACGCATCCCATCTCGGAGCGTTTCCGCCCCCGGATCTCGTTTTCCATAATCATCAGAATACTGTTTTCGGGCCGCTGCTCGTTATCGAAAGCACAGAAGTCATCCAGTATAATCCTTAGGCAATACCTGACAACTTTTCCCGCAGATGGGAGGATTATCCCCTCCCATTTGCGGTATCCGTCCTGGGGGCATCCACGGGCAAGGCGTTTCACCCCAATTGGCATTGTTCCATAACCGGTTCCCGGACCAGGAAA
>JAKSAX010000340.1 GCA_022361395.1 Desulfobacterales bacterium
AAGTACTTCAACTGCTGGGGATACCAGAAAGAGTATATCTCGACTTGAAGGACAAGTGGTGGCAGTTTAAACCTGCCTGATTTAAAATTTTAGGTGACGGTAATTGGGAAAACAGTCATTTCACCATGCGAAATGTAGGTTTGATGCGGGAGACATATGATTTCCTTTCCAAGGCATTAACACACACCCGCACTTTAAAACGAATTAAAATTGTCGTATATACACATATATGACAAAAAACGACTCAAAAGAGACAGCTGTTTCCGTCTTTCCCCGGTTTAAGGCAGATGACGGTTTGGAGATCAGGCGGCTGGAAGATATTCCCCGTGACATGACGCTGAGGCAGGGGGTACGCCGGAAAGGAAAAGATATCGCACCCCATTCCCACGACTGGGGCCAGCTTCTTTATGCGTCCAGCGGTGTCATGCAGGTCATGGCCGAAGGGGCCATCTGGGTCATTCCGCCGCAACGGGCCGTCTGGATTCCCCCCGGGACGGTTCACGCCATAAAAATCATTCACACTGTTACCCTGCGCAACGTCTATTTCGCCCCCCATGTCATTGACGGGCTGCCGGTCCGTTGCCAGGTTATGGCCATTACCCCTTTGATGCGTGAATTGATCGCCGAGGCCGTTGCCTTTCCCCCCCTATATGATGCAGCCGGTATGGAAGGACGTGTCTGCAGGCTGATGCTGGACTGCCTGAAAGCCGCTCCCGCCGCCCCACTGCACCTGCCCGTGCCTGACCAGGGGCCTGTCAGGGAGATTGCCGCCTACCTTAAGGAACATCCAAGCGATAAGACAACCCTGGCGGAATGGGCTGACCGCCTGGCCACAACATCCCGGACCCTGGCGCGCAACTTTAGAACACAGACGGACATGACCTTCGGCCAGTGGCGCCAGCAGGCCAGGCTGCTTGAAGCCCTCAGCCGCATTGCCGGCAACCAGCCCATTGCCCGCATCGCCCAGGACCTCGGCTACTCCTCCCAAAGCGCCTTTAGCGCCATGTTTAAAAAGGCCCTGGGAGTAACGCCGGCAAGCTATTTCAAGGACAGGTGAATGGGCTAAAGAAGGTGTTTGACCTTATCATAGGAGATGGAGGCATGGGCCTTGGCAAAAGAATTTGACTTCCCAAGGATTTCCAGTTTTGCAAGGTTCTCGGCTTCCGCGTTAAAATCAAATGTAAAAGATGCAGCCCTCCCCTCTTCCGAGAGGCTGACTGTGGATGCGCCGGGGGCGTCAGCCGGAGATTTTTCAGTGGATGTACCTGCCTGCTTTTCCTGAGGATCTTTGGGCTGGTTCATCTGTGGCAGGTCAAGGTTGTTTTTCCGGTAGTTTATATCCTGATTGATTTCCATGGTCTCCCCTTTTTATCTGAGGCGGTGCAGCCGCCTTTGGCTTTTTTGTCTGAATACAGGTACAGCAAGTTGGGTGCCACACCGCAAATCCCTGTCAATTGGGGACGCAGGATAATCTGCCGGATTCAGGGGGAAAGATTTTCCCGTGAGAAGGCGGCCAAATTTACCCGGGCCTGCCGATATGCCCGGGACAACCGGCCAGCCACCGGAAGCAGGCAGAGAGAAAAAACAAAAATTTAAAACTTCGGGTATAAAAAAAACACGCTTTTCGTTATAGTGGACTATGCTTTCATTAAACAAAATTATTTTCATTCCGGTTTTATGGATCCTGGCCTGCCTGACCTGTGCACCGGCAGTCGCAGAACCGGTAAAGGCAAAACTTACCCAATCCGTCATGTGTGAAGCCATTGAAAATTTCCAGCCGGTCAACCCGGCTGTGGTGTTTTCAATATCCCAGGGTGAAGTATTCTGTTACACCGGTTTTGACCCGGTATATGAAAAAACCCATATCTTTCACAAATGGTATAAGATGGACAAATTGATTTTTACAATGAAACTGACACTGACGCCGCCCAAATGGGCAAGTTTCAGCCGGGTGCAGATCCGGGAAGCGGACAAGGGACCCTGGCGGGTTGAGATCAGGGATGCAGACAACAAGTTACTGAGAACCTTGCGGTTCAGCATGGCGGATTGACCTGCAGTGGAATCTTTAATTAATCTCTTCTCGGGGTTCCGCTGGCAGGACGGCCTGGATATCCTGCTGAACGCCTATATCCTGTTCCGGCTCTATGTCCTTTTCAGGGGAACGAACGTTTTCAGGGGGCTGCTGGCCATCTGTATCCTGTGGGCAATCGGCCAGGCCGCCCAAACCCTTGGCCTGATCGTTACAAACTGGGCCATGCAGGGGGTGATTGCGGCGGCAGCCCTGATCATCATCATTGTCTTCCGGAATGAAATTTCAGGGGTCCTGCAGACCAAAAACTTTAAATCAATACTATGGGGAATCCCGCGGTACCAGCTGAACACCCCGGTACAGATCATTGCCCAGAGCGTCCTTGACCTTGCAGAAAGGAAAATCGGCGCCCTGATCGTTTTACCGGTGAAGCAGGGGGTGGACAGTGTTGTCAGGGCAGGCACCCCCATTGAGGGCAAATTGTCCCGGAAACTGCTGGTGAGTATTTTCTGGCCGGATAATCCCGTGCATGACGGGGCCGTTATCATTCAGGGCAACCGGATCAAGGGGGCGGGCGCCATACTTCCCCTGTCAAAAAGGGAGGACCTTCCCCCCTTTTTCGGAACCCGCCACCTGGCCGCGGCCGGGGTAACGGAACGGACGGACGCCCTTGTCATAGTTGTTTCGGAGGAACGGGGAGATATAACGGTATTCAAGGAGAACAACAGCCATATTATCCAGGCCCGGTCCGACCTTGAGACCCTGCTCCAGGAGAACGCCGGAGATGAATCCGATACAAAAGGGTGGATGAAGCATGCCCTGGAGCTTGTGACAGCCGGTGTGATCTGCCTTTTCTGCGTTGCCGGGGTGTGGGCCAGTTTTTCAAAGGGGATGGAAACCCTGGCGGAACATGAGATTCCCCTGGAATTCATCAACCCGGACCAGAAGATGGAGATCATCTCCGCCTCTGCCTCCAGTGTCAGGCTTCTGGTCAGCGGCGCAAGGCCGTTGATCAACGCCATAAAACCGGACCAGATCAATATCAAGATGAATCTCTCCCGGTCTGCGGTGGGGATCAATACCCTGGACATTACCCGGAACAACATCCTTCTTCCGCCGGGAATCAGCCTGAAGAAAATAGACCCTCCCCTACTGGAGGTCACCCTGGATACCCTGGTTGAAAAAGAGCTTTTCATCCAGCCCAACTGGACAGGCCGGCTGGCCAAAGGTCTTGTTATGACAAAGGCAGTGCCTGTGCCTGAAAAGATCAGGGTCAAAGGCGGCGGCCTGGCGCTGAAAGATATTCACACCATTTTTACGGAAACCATCTCTTTGAACACGCTGAGTGAATCCGGAATCATCATGGCCGACCTGGTGCTGAACCCCCTATCCCTCAAAATAGAGGGCAGCCAGCGGGTGGAAATCCAATACCTTATTTCTGAAAGGTAAATGCAAAAAAGGCCTGTCTGCCGGCCAGTCCTCAGGTGCTTCACTATAAGCGCCCGGATTCATCCTCTGTTTCATCCGGTTCAGGGTGAAAGACAAACTTCCAAAAGGTATGTGCATTGCTTATCCTCAGGGCATCGGCGCGGCTCAGGCCGATATCCTTAAGCATCCGGTCTTCCATGGTGAGCAGCAGACGGTGGTTATGCTTCATCTCTTCCCATTTTTTCAAACGGTTTGCAGTACGCCTGATAAAGCACCAGGCCCGCCGGAGGCTGTTTGAAAACAAATAATTTGTCCGGGTATCCCGGCAATCCTGAAAAGTCGTCATTTGAATCCTCCCTGGAAAAACAGGTTACAGAATGGTGAAAGTATAAAAAAAAAGTATTGATCAAACAAACGAATTGTTCTTATGCTAAAAATCAAAAAAATTGATACACAGGATATCCATATGATCACCAACATCCCCATGGAACTCTTAAGAACCTTTGCCGCCATTGCTGACAGCGGCAGCTTCAGCCGTGCGGCCGGTATTGTGGGCCGGACCCAGTCTGCCGTGAGCATGCAGGTCAAGCGGCTTGAGGAAATCATTGAAAAATCTCTTCTGACAAGGGATTCCAGGAATATAAAACTGACGGCGGACGGGCAGACCCTGCTGAACTACGCAAGAAAAATCCTTAAACTGAACGAAGAAGCCTTATCCGTTCTGAAACAGCCCGAGTTAAGCGGCTGGGTCAGCATCGGGCTGCCGGATGATTACGCCACAAGGTTTCTGCCGGAAATTCTGGCCGGATTTTCACGTACACACCCGAAGGTCCAGGTGGAAGTGACCTGTGAACCCAGCCACAGGCTGTTGGAAAGAATGCAGAAAAGGGAGCTGGACCTGGCCATGACCACCTCGGCCACGGCAGAGATTGAAAACTGCATTTTGCTCAGGCAGGACCCCACGGTATGGGTCACCTCGGACCAGCACTGCCAGCATGAAGACAGGCCCCTTCCCCTGGCTGTTTTCCCGGATAAGTGCTATTGCCGGAACTGGATCGTATCTGCCCTGAAGCAGGCGGGGATTGACTACCGGATCGCATACACCAGCCCCAGCATCATGGGATTGCAGGCAGCGATCTCGGCCGGCCTGGCCGTCACAGCCATCAGCCGGAGCATTGTATCGGCCGGCATGCGCCAGCTTCACCCGGAAGAGGGGTTTCCCCCCCTGCCCTCCGCCGCCTTTCTGCTCAACCGGAATCCCGATTCAGACAATTGCGTGGTCAATTCCCTTGCCGAACATATCAAAAAAGCCTTTGCCGCTGCCGGGGATCCCATGTAACCAATGTTCCCAAATGTTTGGCCGCCGCTTGAATAAGGACGGCTTCTGGAATAAAAATCCCGTCAATGAAAACGTATCCTGTAACAGATCCTGAGGAAATGATCCCAGGGGAATGTTAATTCCTGATGACGGGCCTGAGCGAAGCTGTAATCGCAATGGCGGAGGCAGACAGACCGGCCAGAATCCAGAAAACAATTTTGTAGCTTTCGGTCAGGTCAAAGATGTAACCGGCCAGCAACGGACCGATGGCACCGCCGATGGTGCTGCTGAAGATAACAATCCCCAAAAGAAATCCAAGGGATTTTGTCCCGAAGAACTTAGTCACCAACGGGGAGATCAGGGCGAAGAAACCACCGTGGGCAAATCCGTAAACCGCTGCAAAAAGATAAAACATCCACAGGCCCGTTACCAATTGCAGCCAGCATAGTGAGAGCAGCAGGCACAAGAGGCAGATCAGCAGCGCTGTTTTTTCACCGATCCTGTCACCTGCCCCGCCCATGAGAAACCTGCCGATTATACTCACCCCGCCCACAGCGGATAAAATGCTGGCAGCCCCGCCCCGGGATGTGCCCAGGTCAATGGCATGCTGAACAATATGCATCAGTATGGTGTAAGTGCAGAACAGAATCACAAAATAGATATAACAGATCATCCAGAACTGCTTTGTTCCAAAGGCCTCTTTAGATGTGAGCCCCTCTTCAGCACCCTCTGTTTTGGCTGCCGGTGTAATGCCGTTATCAATCAGCTGGCCTTTGCAGGAGGGATCCCGGACTAAAAACTGTGCCAGAAACAGGACGGAAATGATAATGAGGAACGCCAGCACCACAAAGGAGTGCCGCCATCCGTTATTTTTTATAAGCCAGTTTATGAAAAAGGGCATGGCAAACATGCCCACCCCGGTTCCGACTTTTATGATGCCGCTCATCATGCCCCGTTTCTTTTGAAACCACCGGGACACGGTTGAGAGGGGAATCACATCAATGCCGCCGAGACCGACGCAGAAGACAAGGCTGTAAAACAGATAGAGCTGCCAGACAGAGTCCAGGGTTGCAAGACACCATAACCCCAGGCCGATGAACAGGCCACAGGCAGACATGATAATGCGGGGACCGAACCTGTCATTGAGATTTCCCAGAAGTATACTGGTTGCGCCGTGTACAAGGAAGCCCAGCGAAACAGCACCTGAAATAGTCGCCCGTGACCAGCCGAACTCCCTGATTAACGGATCATAGAAAACCCCGAAACTGTTGCTCATGCCCCAAACCACGGCCTGAATAAAAAAACCGGCAACGATAATCGTATATCCGTAAAAGAAAGGGGGATTTTTGGTCTGTGTTATCAAGATGCCGCTCCTTGTGTCAAAAGCTGGTTATGGTCTGATACAATGAATATCACCGGTAAATCAAAGAAAATAGGTACAGACCATGCATTATAAAACCAGAACAGATTCAAAAACCTTCAATACCCCGCGCCCTGTTTTTTCGTGATGGAATAAACGGTTGAGGTGTATCCGTCGTCGAACTGATACTCCAGCAGGCATTTCAGGGAGGCGGAATCAAAGTATCCGGCAAGCAGGCCTATGAACTGGGAAAAGAGGTGCACCTGAAAGGGATGAATACCGTACCAGAAGACAAAGGAACCGCCTGGCACCAGTACATCCGCAACTTTTTCAACCATATCGGGAATAAAATCAAGATCCCTCATAAAAGCGGCTGAGACAGTTCCGTCGTCCGGTTTTTCCTCCCTGATCCTGGACGGCAGCGAAAACACCACAACGTCTGCTGACCCTTTTTCTTCGCTCTCGCAAAAGGACTGGACCACCACGCGGTCGGTTTCCGGCCTGACCCCGGGATGGGAGGCCAGGAATTCAATATTCGGATTAACATCTGTATATAAAACGGATTTCGCACAGCGCTCGGCAGCTGCAAGGCCGATAAGCCCGCTGCCGCATCCGAGATCCACAAATCTCCGGCCTTCAACCGGGATTTCGCCGGTCAAAATCATATCGGCCAGGGCCTGGCCGGAACGGGATGATACGGGATTAAACACCGTGGGGGGAATAGTAATATCAAAGAGCTGACGATCCCGGTACAGGACGGATATGGTCCGGGGTTCGGAGGAGAGCAGCTCGTGGTAGTCCCGGAAGGACAGGTCTCCTCTTTCCACGGGATTTTCCATGGTTATTTCCAGATCAGTTACATGGTCGGTTCTCATGAAGGATCTCCTCTGCTCTGAATTCAGGATGATCGAATAAAGCTCGGGATTCAAAAAAGGCTATAACATATTTAAAACGGGTTGTCCTGAGAACTTTCAATCCGGAAAAAACGGATTATAAAGTTATTAAGGGGTCGCGGAAGAATTAGTTCACATTCTGTTTGCAAAATACCCAATGTTTTAAGGGTTTTTATAAACAGATTAGGTGAAGTTATTTTTGCGCGACCCCTAAGCCTCATTTTGCGGACGGTAAACCCTTTAATGCCCTGCTTGACACGGCCCTGAAGTTTGACTATGGTTGCCGCAAGAGACAGCAGTTACAGGCCAACGCGTTTGGAAAACGGCGCGGGTTAAGGGGAGAGGGCGTTCACGGACCACTCACAGGTAAACCGGGGAAGCCCTGTTCTTTCAATGGTCATTCAGACCGGAATGTCAGGATAACACCATGACCAAACCTATTTTGCAGGAGATGATCACACGGGCCTATGCCACACTCACCCCGGGGGATACCCTGGCCAGGACCGCAGGGCTCCTGCGCCGGACAAAGTTCGACGGCCTGCCGGTGACTGACGGGCAGGGCCGGCTGCTGGGGCTTATGACCAAGTCCAATCTTTATGAGGCGGTGAGCAGAGGTATTTCACCGGATACACAGATCAGCGCCTTTTATATCAAAGATCCGGTTACCACAACCGAGGCCACCCCCTATGACGAACTGATGCGGATCCTGCAGAAGCATCCGGTGGGCACGGGAGTTGTGGTTGACGAAGATAACAGGCCAACGGCCCTTGTCAGCAAAACAGACTGGATTGAGGCCATGTTCAGGAAAGAGACGCTTCTCATCCACCAGAATGAAACCCTTGAATCGGTAATGGAAATTGCTTATGACGGCATAGTTGTCGTGGACAGGCAGACGCGGATCACCATGATAAACCAGGCAGCCCTGAAGCTGTTCGGCATAGATAACCCCGTGGGCCGGCCGGCCGGGGATATCATTGAAAACACCCTGGTGCACATCGTTATCAAAACCGGGCTGCCCGAAAAAAACAAACTCCAGATCATAAACAACAGCCCCTATGTGGTCACCACCCTTCCCATCAGGAAAAAGGGGCGGGTTATCGGCGCTGTCTGTAAGATCATGTTCAACGATACCACAGAACTCAAACGCCTGGCTGAAAGACTGGCAGACCTTGACCGGGAACTGGCCTACTACAAGGATGCGGTTGCCCATGACCCGGACGGGACTGCCGAGTTTGAGGCCATTTTAACCCGGGATCCGGATTTCACTGCGCTGAAAGAAGAGGCGCAGATCGCCTCCCGGGGGCTTTCCAGCGTATTGATCACCGGTGAAAGCGGCACTGGTAAAGAGCTGTTTGCCAAAGCCATCCACAGATCCGGAATAAACGGCAAGGGACCGCTGGTAAGGGTAAATTGTGCGGCCATCCCGGATTCCCTTCTTGAGGCGGAATTTTTCGGCTATGCACCCGGGGCATTTACCGATGCTGCCAAAAAGGGAAAGACGGGCAAACTCATGGCCGCTGACAACGGCACCCTGTTCCTGGATGAAATCGGAGACATGTCTTTCAGCCTCCAGAGTAAATTGCTGCGGGTTCTCCAGGACAAGCAGTTCGAACCTGTGGGATCCAACCGGTCAATAAAGGTAAACACCCGGTTTATCGCTGCCACCAACCAGGATCTCATCGATCTTGTGGCCAGGGGAAAATTCAGAAAAGACCTGTATTACCGGCTTAACGTCATCAACCTGGACCTGCCCCCGCTGCGGCAGCGTACCTGTGATATTGAGGTCCTGGCCGAATACTTCCTGGCAAAACACAATAAAACCTTCGGCACCTCGGTGGCCCATATCTCCGAAGAGGTGGCCGCGCTGCTCAATGCCCATGACTGGCCCGGCAATGTCAGGGAACTTGAAAACGTCATTGAGAGGGCCATCAACTTTGCCCGGACCCAGTTCCTGGAAATAACCGACCTGCCCCTATACCTGCGGGAGAAGTCCGGCCGGACAGCCCCGGTTTTTGACGCCCCGGCACCCCGCGCCTCCCTCAAGTGCCATGTGGACACCCAGGAAAAGGAGTTGATCCTCAGGACCCTTGAGTCGGCCGGAGGAAACCGGGCCAAAACAGCACGGATGCTCGGCATCAGCCGGTCATGGCTGTATAAGAAAATGGCCCGGGCAGGGATTACCTGATCCTGTCACCAATCCAGGACACCTGTCCTTGATCAGATACAGGAGACATGTCCTCTCCCTTTGCCTGCCCCGGCCGTAACATCGGTCCGGAACACTCTTCAAAACCGGAACACCCTGTCCTGCCGGGTATTGAGGCTTCCTGTTTTTTTCCCGCCCCTCCCCGGCGCCACTGGTACAGGAGTTGCTCTGAATAGGCCGGACAGAAAAATTACCCAACCATAATACAGCAGGAGGCCATATGGCAGCTCAATTGATTGCGGACAGGCGGGATGTTGATTTTGTACTTTACGAACAGCTTGAAGTGGAAGACCTGCAGCAGACGGAAAAATTCGGGGATATGGATAAGAAATTCTTTGATATGGTCATCAGCGAGGCCAGGAACTTTGCCATAAAGGAAATTCTCCCCCTGAACGAAATCGGGGACCGGGAAGGACTGGTCTTTGAGAACAACCGGGTTAAAGTCCCCGAGGCCTTCCACCGCCCCTACGCCCAGTTCAGGGAGGGGGGCTGGATCTCCATGATGGAGGATCCCGACATCGGCGGCCAGGGGCTCCCCTTTTCCATTGCCCAGGCAGCCTCCGAATATCTGATGGGGGCTGACTTTTCTTTTGGTGCATTCGGCTTTGCCACCCACGGCGCAGCCAAGATGATTGAACTCTTCGGCACCCCCGAACAGAAAAGACTATACATGGACAGGATGTATGCAGGGGAGTTTACCGGCACCATGGTGCTCACGGAATCCGAAGCCGGATCGGATGTGGGGGCATTGACCACCACTGCCAGGAAAAACGACGACGGGACCTATACCATCACCGGTAACAAGATCTTCATTACCTGCGGGGAACATGACCTGGCAGAAAATATCATCCACCCGGTACTGGCACGGATAGAGGGGGCACCTGCAGGAACAAGGGGCATCTCCCTGTTCCTGGTGCCCAAGATATGGGTCAACGAAGACGGCAGCCTGGGGGATTCCAACGATGTGGTCTGCACCGGTATTGAAGAGAAAATGGGGATTCATGCCAGCCCCACCTGCCAGCTGGCCTTCGGGGGCAGGGGCGGATGCCGGGGCGTTCTCCTGGGAGAGGAAAACAAGGGCATGAAGGTCATGTTCCACATGATGAACGAGGCAAGGCTGGGCGTGGGCTCCCTGGGACTGTTCAACGGCTCCAGCGCCTATCTCTATGCCCTTGATTATGCCAGGCAGAGAATCCAGGGCCGTGAACTGACCAAGGTCATGGATAAAGAAGCCCCTTCCGTGGCCATTATCAACCACCCGGATGTCCGGCGGCAGCTGATGTGGATGAAGGCCCACGTGGAAGGAATGAGAAGCCTGGTCTACTACGTGGCAAATTTATTCGACAAGATGGAGACCACAGTTTCCGAAACCGAAAGGGAAGAACACTCGGATCTGATTGATCTGCTCACCCCGGTTATCAAATCCTATTGCACGGACAGGGGGTACGACTGCTGTGTTTCCGCCATGCAGGTATATGGCGGCTATGGCTATACCAGTGACTACCCGGTGGAACGCCTGGCCAGGGACTCGAAAATCAACTCCATTTACGAAGGCACCAACGGTATCCAGGCCATGGATCTCCTCGGACGGAAAATGGGGGCAAAAAAAGGGGCAACGGTCATCGCCCTGTTCAACCATATGAACCGGACGGCGGCCGGGGCATCGGAGTATCCGGCTCTCAAGGATATATCCGTGAAATTTGAATCCGCGGTTCAAAAGCTTGGCAACACTGCCATGGCCATGGGCAGCACCGTGATGTCGGCGGACATCCTTCATGCGTTTGCCCAGGCACAGCCGTTCCTGGACGTTACAGGAGATCTTGTCATGGCTTGGATGCTCCTCTCGCGCGCCCAGGTGGCAGAGAGCAAACTGACGGAGATGAGAAAAGATCCCAAGTTTGACACCCTGAAAGGCAAAAAGGCGAAAAACAAATACTTTTACCAGGGGCAGATCACTTCGGCCCAGTACTTTATCGAGACCATCCTGCCCCAGGCAATCGGCCGGATGAAGTCCATTGAAGCCTTTTCAAAAACCATGGTGGACATGCCGGACGAAGGCTTCGGCGGTTAGCCCTGCCCTCACAACCCCGGCGGATTTTCAGATAAAATCCGCCGGGATTGGGAAACTGATATTTTTAAGGTCCGTTGCCTGCTCCCTCCCTTGTTTCCGGGGGGGTGCAATATCAAACCGGTACTCTTTTTTCAATGTATTGATCCGGTCTTCATTTTTTTCAAGAAAGGCGCTGAAAGCCTCAAGCACCCTGTGGTATTTGATCGAGGACAGGCTCCAATACCCTTTGGCATGGGGGAGATCCGGATCAAATACAAGGCGTTTTTCACCGGTGCCCCTCATATTGCGCCAATAATACCTGGCAATTCTGATATTTACATAGGCGCCGTCAATCCGGCCTGAGATAACCTTGGCATGCAGGCCGCGGTAACTGCTCTCCTGGAGTTCGATTTTACCGGACCAGACATCGGCAAGATACTGATAGGGGGTGAATCCCAGGGGCATTCCCAGCCGTTTCAGCCCTTGCTTTCCCCGTCCCCTGTTCCGGGGCAGCACCACAACCCCGTCAGTATAAGGCAGCATCGGTACATAGCGTACATCCAGGCCCCTTTTCAAATCAGGCACCCAATGGGGATTATCCGGAAAGATCAAGTCCAGTTTCCCTTCGGTAAATAAACGGTCCCGCCTTTTCAGGGGGTAGACCTCATAGGTGAAAACATAGCCGTTCTCCGATGCGAAAATATCCAGGATCGCCTTTCCGAGACCGTCGTATCTGCCGTTTTTATATTGAGAGTAGGGCATGAAATTCTCGTAATCTTCCACCCCGACGGTGAACGCAACCTTCTCCTTTGAAAAAGAAAGCCCGGCCCCCGGGATAAACAGAACCAGGAAAATCATACTACCCGTTATGGTTCTTTTTGCAAAACTCACGTTGATGTCCTTATATTTTTACGATATTGCCTGCCGGATCAGGTATCTGCAGTCCCCTGTTCAGCAATATAATCATCCAGGACAGAAATCAAAAACAAAGCGCTTATTTCAGGGTCTGGTTTATTCTGGCAATAACAATGGTGATATTGTCTTTTCCGCCGGAGTCCAGGGCAGCACCGGCCAGTTTTTTCACCCTCTCTTCAATGGAGGTATCAGTACCCAGGATCGCAGCCACCGTTTCCCGGGGGACCATTTTATGGAGCCCGTCCGTGGATAAAATCAGCAGGTCATTTTTTTTCACTTTGAACGCACCTGTCTGGGGGGCGCACTCTCCGTAACCGATGCACTGGTCCAGAATATCGTAGGAGTAGTGCTCCTTTGCCTCTTCAGGCAAAAGCTCCCCCTCTTCGATCAGGAATTTGGCAAGGGTCTGGTCTTCACTGAGCTGGAGCAGCTCTTTATCCCTGAACAGGTAAAGCCTGGAATCCCCCACATTAATCCAGTGAAAAAAATCCTTTTTCAGGATGGCACAGACCAGGGTGGTTGCCATGCCGTCCAGTTCAGGCTGGGTTTGGGCCTTTTCGCTGATCCTTTTATCAAGCTCCAGAACCAGGTGCCGCATCTGGGACAGTTCATTTCCCACGATCAGTCTCTGGAGCCCCACCAGGGTGCCTTTGACGATTTCCGCTGCAAAATCACTGGAAACATCGCCGCCAAGCCCGTCTGCCACGGCCAGAAGCAGGGATTTGTCCTCCATCTGGCGTACCAGGTACCGGTCTTCGTTTACCTCTTTCCGCAATCCGATGTCGGTAAGCCCGAAAATGTCAATATTCTCAATCCGGAGACGTGTCTGGCCGGAATCCCTGTTCACATGCCTGTAAAATTCGCACTCCATACAGGAGTCTATTTTCTCGGCAAAGGAACCGGATATCCTGTTGCTGCAGAAGGTGCCCGCCACAAGCCAGCAGGCCCGCCCCGCCTTTTTCCCCTCGTTGAGTCCGTCAAGGGAGGAACTTCGGGTGGCCGGACATGAATCGCAGTTCCTGCCCTCTGCATCATCCGGGTTCCGCCCGCAGTTCATAAATTCCCAGCAATTCACCGGACGCCCGTGCGGCGCCAGCTCACCCTCTGCCCTGGACAGATCCTCTACGGCTTCTGCCATATCCTGATATCTCTCGTCCGGGCTCAGGCGGCAGGCTTTGATGATGAACCGCCGGAGGGACGCCGGCAGGCCGGGAATAGTTTTTCCCGGGTCCGGGATCTGTACCTCCCTGCGCAGCCGCATAAATTCGGCCGGATCAGATTCAGGATAAGGCCGGTGGCCCGTGACCATCTCAAAGGCGGTAATTCCCAGAGCGTAAATTTCACTTTGAATCCCGGCCGGCGCCCCGCTGCAGATTTCCGGGGCCAGGTATGAGAAAGCCCCGTCCAGCATGCCGTCATCATCATGGATAAAACTAGCCAGGCCGAAATCCACAAGCTTGATGCGACGGTCTTTTGTCACCATCAGGTTTTCAGGGCTAATGTCCTTGTGCAGCACACCCTTTTTATAGGCATAGTCAATGGCCCGGCCTGCCTGGGTCAAATAGCTGACCGCATCTTCCGGTGCAATTCTTTTCTCTTTTCTCAGCTTAGCGGCAACAGACTCTCCCTCAAGGTACTCCATCATGATAAAAGCGGTGCGGAATCTCTCCTTGATTTCGTACACATCAATGATGTTTTCATGATCAAGTCCGGCCACGATCCTGGCTTCATTCCTGAAGCTTTCCAGGAAATCGGCGTCCTTGACCATGTTGTGCCGCAGCATCTTTATGGCCACACTCTGCCCGGTGGTTGATTCAATCCCCTTATAGACAATTGAATACCCGCCCCTGCCGATGATATCCGTGGCAGTATAGCGGCCGATGGTCCGCTCCGAGATCGGTCTTCCGGAATCAAACCGGTCCGCCACAATTTCGGTAAGGAAGTTGAACAGGTCCGGGTCTTTTTCAGGTATTTTTTCAAACAGCCGCCGCTTTAACACCCACAGTTCCATATCGGTTTCCGCTTCAACATGAAAACTTGCGGGCTCACCCGTAAACAGGGCTGCCATGTTCAGGATATCCCCTTCACCGCGATGGTCTGCCGGATGAAGGGTACCCTCCTTTTCCACAAGCAGGAGACAGGAGCCCCGGCGGATGATGTAGGCGTCACCGGAAGAGTCCCCCTGGCGTATGAACCGGTGGGATTTTTTTACCTCTTTTAACTCAAGGCCGGTCAGGAGGGCATGGCGGGTATACGGCGGGATAAACCGTAAAAACTTGGTGCGGAGATTCAGGGTTCCCTCCTCGGCCAGGACCATCCTGAAAAAGTCGCATGCCTGGCAGGAGGGCTGTTTGTCAACATAGGAACCCTGCTGTTTTCCCTCACAGAAAGTACCTGCCACAGCCCAGCAGAAGCGGCCCGCACACCTGCCCGAGTTGATTCCGTCAAAGGTGGTGTCTGCGGCAGCCGGGCAGACACCGGACCCCTTTATATTTTTCCCGTCCGGCTCACGCCCGCAGCCGTGGTACTCCCAGCAGTTTAACCGTTTTTTTGCCATGAAATGCCGTCTTTAATCATCATTGTAAGTCCCTCCTATTAACCTTTGCATTTCATTGAGTAATTCAAGGTTTTTTTCCACGGGATTCCGGGTTTCCAGGGCCTGCTCTTCGAGCCGGAACTGCTCCAGCAGGGTATTTTTTTCCGTGGGGGACAGTTCTTTTTCCACCATGGGAAAGAAGACCCGGTCTTCCATGAAAATGTGACGGCTTAATACGGAACAAAAGGCGGCCAGGTTTTCCAGAAGGCTTGTGACAGCGATCTCGTTCCCCGCGTCATACCCCTTCAGTGAGGTGTCAACCCGGGTCAGAAACCCGCGGCCGCTTTCATGCTGATGGCGAAGAGACCCGATTTCAAGATCAAGCAAGCCCTCCTTTTTTGCGGCAAGGAATCCGAACATGAGAAACTCTTCTTTATAGTGGTGGTACTTGTCCGCATAGTTCCTGAAAAATGGCACTGCATTTTTAAAGAACGCCACTGGCGGATGCTGATTTTTTTCAATCCGGTCCCTTGCCAGCTTTAAATACCCCAGTCCTTCCAGGATTAAAACATGTTCGTCAATCAAAGCCTGTGTGAGTTCCATGAACCTCCTCTTACTCTTCCGGTTCTGTTTTGCCGCGGACCTCCGGGAACCGGACCCGGACCGAGGTGCCTCCGGAGTCAAAACAATCCCGGGGAGCGCTGCAAAACCGGCATTTGTCAATATCGCCCGGGCAAAGGTCCTGTTCCGTGGGAATATATTTGCAGCGCCTGGAATCAATATCGAGTCTGAAATTATACTTTTCGGAGAAAATCCGCATACGAAGCAGATCAAGGCCGCTGCCGCCGGCATTGAACTCAAAAGGGGTTTTTGTTGCATACATGGGGGTATCCGGCGGGGTAAAATAATTCTCAAAAACCAACAGGATTTTATCCTTGGTAAACCCGATGCCGTGGTCCTGAATCAGAAGTTCGGGATATGCGTCCCGGTAAGAAAGGGAAATGGCAATCCTGCCCCGGTCCGGGGTATATTCAACACTGTTCCGGATGAGTCCCGTAACGACGGCGTCAAGGATCTCCACAGGTATCATCACCTCACCTACATTCCGGATGTCCGAGATAAGGTCACAGGTCCTTTCCCGGAATTGCCCACGAAGCCCCCGGATCTTCTCCTCTATAAAAGAATGCAGGGCCACCGGCCGGACCAGGGCATGCCTGGGACCGAAAAAATCATCCAGTACCTGTTGAATCCTTTCCATGGCCCGGCCTGTTCCCTGTCCGGATATCCCTTCCGGAATTTCGGTTTCCAGTAGGACTTCCATTTCATCCCTGCAGGCATCGGCCAGCCTGGACAGCAGGTGATGGGCCGTATAATCCTTTTTCGTAAGCAGATCCTCGGTTTCATACTGGATATCCAGAAGCCGGTTCAGGTTCCTCCGGGCCCGTGCGATGATCTTCTCAAAGGCTGAATGATCTGCGCCCAGAGCCCTGACCTTTCTGACCATAAGCTTCATTGAGGCGCCCAGTACCGCCACAGGGGTTTTCATCTCATGGGCCAGATGGTTGATCACCTTGTCTTTTGCATGGTTCAATGCCTTTACTTCACTGAAGGATCTTCTAAGTTCCCCATGGATCCGGGCATTTTCAATGGGAAGGGCAATGGTGGCGGCCACAGTGGCCAGAAGTTCCATATCTTCGGTTTGAAACTCCCCGTTGGATTTATTCACCACAGAGACCACCCCAATGGTTCTGTCCTTGAGTCTGATGGGGACAGACATCATGTTCCGGGTATCCAGTTCGGTCTCATCATCAACCCGCCTGAGGAAAAAATCGCAGGCCGCTACATCCGGAATCATCATGGGAGTACCGGTTTTAAAAACCCGGCCGGAAACCCCCTGGTCCGCCCGGAACCTGATCTTTTTAAATTTCCGGTCGGATTCTTCATTCCTGAATATAGCCTCATAGAAAAACAACTGGCCGGTCTCCTCATCCTCAAGAAGAATAAAAGACCCTTCCACATCAAGCAGTTCTTTAATTTCATAGTTGATCATTCCGATTAGCTCCCCCAGCTCCTGGTAGGTGTGAAGGGCCTGGGAGATTCTAAACATGGCCTGCTTTGCGTTTTCGGTCTTTTTTTCCCCGGTAATGTCCCTTAAAATCATGACATGGCCCAAAGGGGTATTGTCCGGTGCCGTAATCAGGGAAGCGTTGAGCCGGACATCCAGAGTCCGGCCGTCCTTGGCAAAACGCCGGGTTTCAAAATCATGAACCGAACGGTGCTTGAACAATACTTTTAAACCCTGCCTGGCCTGCTCTACGAGCCGGTTCGGAATAAACGGAATATTTTTGCCCCTGACTTCATCCAGGTTCCAGCCGAAAAGGGTTTCAAAGGCAGGATTGATATACTCAACAGTATTGTCCAGGGTAAAGAACAGAACCGGATCAGGCAGCGCATCCAGAATGGTGTGAAGCTGTTCTTTTTCAAATTTTCCCGGGTGACACTCATTTTCCGTACCGGCAGGGTTATGGGGTTCCCGGTTTAAATTTTTACCGTCCGTCCTTTTATCGTCCATTAATGGTCCTCTGTCTCCTGTCCTCAGGTCACCGGGATCAGGTGTTCATGAGTCTTGCGGTTCCGGAAAATCCCACCGCCGCTGCAATCTTCTGCATCTTCGCATCATCGGGATTCTGTGGGAAAATCACCACACCGCCGGGGTTCCTCCCGGTACCGCCGTCTGAAAAAGCCGCTATCCTTTGAACATTCATTGAGCCTCACGCTCCTGTTCGTAACCAGTCTTCAAAAAAGCTGATTGTGTTAAAGAATAGTCATCCCCTCTTAGAAAAGACAAGAATAAAGATAAATCATATCCATCCGTTACAAGCCGTGTGAAAACAACTCCAAGTGAAAATCAGTCGAAGAGGCAAAAAAAATTTTCATTGAAAACTGTTATAAGGGATAAAATAACTTCACCTCTTAAAAGGGTCCGGTCCGGATGCCTGCCCGGCACCTTAGACAGAGTCTAATCTTATACCGGGGTATAATTTTAAACTTGACCTGGGAACCGATCTGGCATAGGAACGGACCATGACAAAGCTCAGTGATATTCCGCTCCGGGAACGTAAACAGTCCAGGACCCGCCTTGCCATCTATGATGCCAGCCAGGCCCTGTTAAAAGACCGCTATCTCTCTGAAATCAAGGTGGAGGAGATCTGCGAAATGGTGGAGATCTCCAGGGGAACCTTTTTTAAGTATTTTACCCGGAAGGTGGACCTGATCACCTATGCCATAAGGCTGTGGTCCGTTGAAACCGGTTGGGAGGTAGAGCAGATGGATCCGGGGGACCTCGGCATCACCTTTATCTATGATCTCTTTCACCGGGCTGCCGAAAACATGAAAATCAACCCCTACTTCTGGCGGGAGATGATGGCCCTGAAAATATTTGAGCCGGAAACCATAAACAGATTAAACCAGAACCAGGTGACCCTGATCTCCCTGGCTGACAGGCTCATGCGGTTTCCGGACAAGCCGGGCATAGAGGATATCCCCGAAGGCACCATTCTTACCTTTTTAAAAAAAAGCCTGAAAACTGCTGTTGAGAAAGAGGAACTGCCCGGGAACCTGGATATTGACTCCACCCTCATCTCCCTGACCAGTATCCTCTACGGGGTGCCCATGATGATGTCGGGCTATACGGATCTGACCCATCTGCCGGACGAATACGACCGGCAGCTGAACATTCTCTGGACGGGCCTCAGGTCTGTCCTCTCCCATCCGCCGGACAAGAATCCCGGCTTTTTCTTTCCCTTTTAAAAATTTCCCGGTCTATTTCAGGGGGATAGATATGTCTGAAAAATATTATACTTGAGTATAATATTTTACTTGACACAAATTTTATTCTGCAGTACCAATTTACTCACACGAAAGATGCAGACTGTTTTATCCATAATTCCTAAACAAGGAGCCCAATGATGGAACAAAGCTTTATGCCCTACATCGGCAGTTTCCTATGGATGTCCCTGCTGCTGCTCGTCAGCACCTGGCTGCGTGCAAAGGTATCCCTCTTTCAGCAATTCCTGTTTCCCTCAGCAATTATCGCGGGCCTCCTGGGTTTTATCCTCATGAGCCTGGGCTGGGTGGGCCTGCCCGTGGCCGGCACCTGGAAGGGCATTCCCCATGAAACCTTTACCATGATCACCACCCATCTCTTTGCCTTCGGGTTCGTGGGAATCGGCCTGATGAGCGGGGACAGCGGCCAGAAGGGCAAGGGAAAGTCCATATTAAAGGGAGCGCTCTGGATGACATTTCTCTTCCTGGGCATGCTTTATTTCCAGTCTGTCATCGGTGTGGGCGTGATGCTCGGCTGGGAGGCAATAACCGGCCAGGGGCTCACCTCGGCCGTTGGCTTCCTGGCCGGACACGGATTTACCCAGGGACCGGGCCAGGCCCTGGCCATTGCCGGGGGATGGGAAAAAATGGGCCTCCAGGACTGCATCTCCATGGGACTTGCCTTTTCCGCCGTGGGTTTTTTCGTGGCTGCCCTGGTGGGGGTGCCCATTGCAAACTGGGGAATCAGAAAAGGCTATACCACACACCGGAGCCCGGGGCTTTCCAAAGAATTCCTTGCCGGGCTTGAAGCCAAAAGCGCAAGGCCGCCGGGGCTTTTCAACGTCACCACCACCTCTAATGTGGATTCCCTCTCCTTTCACCTGGCCATAATGGGTCTGGTTTACGGCCTTGGCTTCGGGCTCTCCTACCTGCTACGGTACTATATATTTCCCAAGGAGATGTGGGGGGCGACCTTCGGCTTTCTCTTCGCCTGGGGCCTGGTCATGGCCATCTTATTCAGGAAAGCGCTCAACGCCTGCGGCGGCAGGGACATGATTGATGAAAACACCCTGCGCCGCCTCACCGGCACCACCGTGGATTTCATGGTCATCTCAGTGATGATGGCGGTTCAGGTTACCACCCTTCAAAAGTATATGGTGCCGTTTTTGATCGTCACCCTGATACTGGCGGTCATCACACCGGCTGTCATCCTGTACCTGGGACGGCGCGTGGGGGAATTCGGTTTTGAGCGAAGCCTGGTTATGCTGGGCTACTGCACCGGAACCGGTGCCAGCGGCCTGCTCCTCCTGCGCATCGTCGATCCAGAATTCAAGACAACGGCAGCTGTTGAAACCGGGCTGATGAATCTTTTCTGCCTCCTCTCCCTGCCCCTGCTCTTTTTGATTTTCCTCATGCCCAAGTACGGGCTTGGATTCCTGCTCAAGGCGGAGCTGCTCATGGGAGGCGCCATGTTTCTCATCATGTTTGTATGCCATAAACTAAAGTATTTCGGTCCTAAACAATATTAACCACCGGGGAAATCAGGTATGAAGAAAAAAATATATATCAATGCAGACGTCGTCACCATGGACAGTACAGAATCATCTGCCGGGGCATTCGGGATACTGGGAGATCGGTTCGCCGTCACCGGAAGCGAGGAAAAGGTCAGGCACTGGGGCGGCCCTGATGCCCAATGCACCGATCTCAAGGGCAGGACCGTCCTGCCCGGGTTCATTGAGACCCACAACCACCTGTCCTATTTTTCCCTGCGCATGGACCACGCAGACTGCTCCACCCCGCCCAATACCGGGATTTCCCAGGTACTTGACAGGCTGAAGGCCATTGCGAAAGAAACCCCGGAAGAAGAATGGGTTTTCGGCTGGGGCTTTGACGACAGCCTTATCAGCGATAAGCGCCACCTGAACCGGGACGAGCTTGACAATGTTTCCGGAAAACACCATCTCGTGATCACCCATACCAGCGGCCACTTAGGGTATGTCAACTCCAGGGTCCTTGAAAAAATGGGAATTGACGATACCACCCCGGACCCGGAAGGCGGTGAAATACACAGGGATAGTTCCGGCCGGGCCACGGGCCTGCTCAAGGAGACAGCCCTTTTTCCCATCATGGGCCTGATTCCGAAACCCGACACCCGGGAGATAAAGGAACTGCTAGTGCGGGGTATTGCCATTGCCAATGCAAACGGGGTTACCGGCATCCATGATGCCGCCATCGGCATGGAGGGCAGCGGCACCCGGGTGGTCCGGGCCTACCGGGAACTGGCCCGGGAGGGCAGGCTCAACCTCAGGGCCTATCTTACCCTGATGAACGACCTCTACGACCGGTATCATGATCTCGGGATCGGCACGGGATTCGGCAGCGACACCGTAAAACTCGGCTCGGTCAAATTATTCCAGGACGGCTCCATCCAGGGCCATACCGGATGGCTGTCCCGGCCCTACCATGACCGGCTGGATACCGGCCATGTCAGCCAGCCGATCATGAGCCAGAAAGCCCTGGACGCCCTGGTGGAGAAATACCACGGGGCAGGCCTCCAGGTAGCGGTACACGGCAACGGGGACGCTGCAATCGACTCCATCATCCAGGCCTTTGAAAAGGCCCAGAAGAATCATCCGAGAAAGGATCCCCGCCACCTGCTCATCCACTGCCAGACAGTGAGGGAGGACCAGATCCCCAGGATGAAAGCCTGCGGCCTGATGCCCTCCTATTTTGTCCAGCATATCCACTACTGGGGAGACCGCCACCATGATATATTCCTTGGACCGGAGCGGGCAGCGAGAATAAGCCCCCTGGCCTCTTCCCTGGCCCGGGGCCTGAAATTCACCCTGCACTCGGACCTGCCCGTTACCCCCATGGAACCCCTTCACTCCATACATACCGCCGTCAACCGGACCACCCGTGAGGGAAGGACCCTTGGGCCGGATCAGCGGATATCCCCGCTGGATGCCCTGAAAGCCTATACCACCTGGGCGGCCATGGCCGCTTTTGACGAAAATACCAGGGGCTCCATTACACCCGGGAAGCTGGCTGACTGGGTTGTGGTCTCGGACAACCCGCTGAGTGTTCCCGCAGATAAAATAAAGGATATCCAGGTATTGGAAACCATAATGGGCGGAAAACGCGTATATATCCGATAAGGAGGCACCACCATGGCAACTCCGGCAGTTATTTTTCCTGCTAAAGAAATCATCACCATGAACCCTGAACAGCCGCATGCCCGCGCCGTTGCCGTAAAGGACGGCAGGATTCTCGGCACCGGCGGCCTGCCTGAGCTGGAGTACTGGCTTAAAAACTCCGCCTTTTCCGATTATGAAATCAATACCCGGTTTGAAGAGAGGGTGCTCATGCCCGGACTGGTGGATGCCCACACCCATGTCGAAATCCAGGCCCTTATCTACAGCGGCTATTTTGTGGCCCAGATCCCCTGGCCGGATCCCGGGGGCGGATTTTTCCCGGTCTATCCCACAAAGACCGGGGTCCTGGAGCGGCTGAAAGAGCTGGACCGGGAACTGCCCGCGGGCCAGCCCCTGTTTGCCGTGGCATACGACGAAAACAAGGCCGGCCCCTTAACCCTGTCCGACCTGGACCAGGTATCAGCCACCCGACCCGTCCTGGTTGCCAATCTGGTATTTCACAGGTTCTGGGGGAATTCGGTTCTGTTTGAAAAATCAGGGATCGGGCCGGGAAACCTGCCACCCGGGATAATGGCGGATGACGCAGGCAAACCCGACGGAACCATCATCGAAACAGCCGGCCTCATGGCTGTCCTGCCCGGGATGCCCGGGCTGTTTGACGATCTCCATGACAAAATACGCAGCATCATGCCCCTGTTCACCGCAGCCGGCAACACCACGGTCTGTGATGCAGCCCTGGGAACCCTGGGCCTGGAACTCTCCCTGGGTATCCTGTCACCCCTTTTTGCCCAAGAGGATATCAAACTGCGCATGGTGGGCCTCCCCTGGGCCATGGCCCCCATGAATCAGGGCATCCCACCAAAGGCGTTCATCCCTGAAATCAAAAAGGCCGGGGCCCTGGCCACGGATAAGTTCCGCATCGGCGCCGTAAAACTCTATACAGACGGCTCCCTGATCTCCAAAACCGCACCGGTGAACTGGCCCGGATACTGGGACGGCGCCCCCGTGGCTGAGATGTCCTGTACGCCGGAGACCATCCGGCAATGGATCATCGCCCTTCACAGGGAAGGGATCCCCACGGTAACCCATACCAATACAGACCTTGGATGTGCAATCGTCCTGGATGCGGTGGAAGAGGCCCAGAGCCAGTGTTTCAGGCCGGACATCCGCCACCGCATGGACCATTGTTATACCATTACAACGGCCCAGCTTAAAAAGGCCCGCGCCCTTGGTGTAACAGTCCAGTTTTTTACCCCGCAGCTCTACTATTACGGGGACTCCCACCTTGCGGCCCTGGGCCCGGACCGGGCCCGGCACCTGACCCCGGTGGGCACGGCCAGCCGGCTTGGGGTCTCATGGGGATTTCACAATGATCCCCCAGGTACCCCCCAGTTGCCCTGGACCGGGATACACGCCGTGGTAAACCGCACAACCCTGGAAACAGGCACCCTTCTCGGAGAAAACCAAAGGGTATCCGTTGAAGAAGCCCTGAGGGCAGTGACCATCGAGGCAGCTTACCAGATGCACCTGGACCACGAAATAGGCTCAATTGAATTCGGGAAAAAAGCAGACTTCTGCGTCCTTGAGAAAAATCCCCTGGCTGTGGATCCAAAGGAAATCATGGATATGCCTGTCTGGGGAACTGTTTTCGGTGGAGAACCGGTTAAAGCGGTTTAAACCCGTTTTTTGCCGGTTTTTCTTCCCGATTTCTTTCCAGGCAGGCCCGTCAGGATGTCCCTGATTTCCTTGAGAATGGAAAAAAACCAGAATATTTCAACCGCCTCCCCATGGATACGCACCTGGTTATCCCGGGCGGCTTTTATCATATCCCCGTCATACCCCGAGGTCATTGCAGCAAGTGCCGTGCCGGGTTCCTCCCAGTCCAGGACAGAGGTTGGCGGGTTACTGCTGCTGAATATCAGCCGGCTGTTTTCTACGGAAAACGTGTGGCCGGTCTTCCCTGCCTGGATGCGGATATGGCAATTCCGTCCTTTAAGCCCGGCTTTAATGGCCGGGAAGAGGCTCCCGGCAGCCTTGACCACCAGGAAAACCGTGATAAGAAAACATTTAAATTTTAATCGTGACATTCCGTTTCCGGGCATATTTCCGGACATATTTCTACACATAGGCAAGCCCTTTTCATTTCCGGTTCAAAATCAGAGATAGGATCGATTGTTTTCCTTTGCCAGTGTTTTGTACAGGGCATCCTGGGAAGGAAAAATCCGGGTGCGGTCCATCCGTTTCATTTTCAGGCTCCGGGTCGGGCAGAATTGTGTGCAGGCCCCGCAGCCGATGCACTTTGACGTGTCAAGTTCAAATCGTTTCTCCTTCGGGCTTACACGGATGGCGGAAAGCCAGCAGTGCCTGGCGCACTTGCCACAGCCGATGCAGGAATCCGAAGGGGACGGGATAAAATTGGACGGGGCCATGGCCGCCGGGTTATCCCAGCGGGTGCGTCCGCCCAGGTGGGAACAGCAGCAGCCGCAGCAAAGACAGATAATGATATTGTCACGGACCATGTTGTCAGTGGCCCCCACCAGGCCCATGGCATGCATCCTGTCAAAATAGGCAATGGCCTGGGCTTTGGATACCCGTTCCCCTACACCGGCGGATTCCAGCTGGAGTGCGGAAACACCCAGGAAAATGCACGATCCAACCGGATTCTTATCTTTACACTGACGCCGGTCCAAAGCCTCCTGCCGGGTGCGGCAGGGACAGGGAGCCAGCAAAAGGTCGTCATGATTCAGGGTGTTGATCAGGTCATGTGCCTCTTCACCGGATAAAATTTTTTCCCCGGGTAAAATGGATTTTTCTATGGGGATCGAGCGAAGCGAAGGGGTACCGGCTTCAGAGGTTTCATACCGCTTATAATATTCATCCTCCACAAAGAATTCATGGTGGAGCAGTCCTGCCTTCCGGGCATCAAAACCGGCATTGGAAAGGCCGGCCGCAAGGTTGAGAAGAAGCGGCATGGCCGGGATGCACCAGGCGTTTCCCATGCGGGTCACCCCGTTTTTCTCAAGTACCTTAAAAAGGATGGCCTCCACTTTTGAACAGGAGTCCCCGGTTGCGCCGGCAATCCGGCGGGTGGTCATAAACCCCGGGTACCCTTTCATTTGGGCAAGGATCCGTGCCTCTTCCGGCGTATAAATGATTTCAAGATACCTGACAAAGGCCGGTGACGGGGCATTGTTGCGGACAGGGGCCTTGCGGAATGCCTGGTTCAGATTTCGGGCAATAAGCGCATAGGGTGACATGATACCTCTCCGGTGATAAAGATTCTTATCCTTGAACTATAAGGTCTTGAAATTATATATGCCGGGCCGGCAGGAATGGCAAGCCGAAAAATAAACAGGGTTTAATTCACCATCCATGATTCAGGGCGATATGAATCTTGACCAAAAGCCCACAAGTATTGTATTTTAGATGGTTATGAATTTTTTTAAGAACACCTATGATATAATTGTGATCGGGGCCGGCCATGCCGGTTGCGAGGCGGCACTGGCCGGGGCAAGGATGGGGTGTGACACCCTGCTGCTGACCATTGACATGGACAAAATCGCCTCCATGCCCTGCAGCCCGTCCATCGGCGGAATGGCCAAAGGCCAGCTGGTCAAGGAGATCGACGCCCTTGGCGGGCAGATGGCCAGGATAACGGACTCTTCCGCCATTCAATACCGGACCCTCAACACCCGGAAGGGGCCGGCCGTACATTCCACCCGGACCCAAAATGATAAAATGATGTACTCCAGGCACATGAAGGCGGTTGTGGAACAAACACCCGGCCTGGACCTGAAGCAGGCCATGGTTGAGGCCCTCATCCTGGAAGGTAGTGAGATCAGGGGAATCAGGGACCAGACCGGATGTGAGTATTTTGCCCCCTGTGTCATCATTACAACCGGCACCTTTTTACGGGGCACCGTCCATATCGGCGCTTCAAAAATCCAGGCGGGAAGGGCCGGGGAATTTGCCTCTGTGGGACTGGCCGGAAGCCTGGAAGAGATCGGCCTGACCATGGGGAGAATGAAGACCGGGACCCCGCCCAGGCTCCATGCGGACAGTATTGATTTCTCACAATTTAACATTCACGGGTCTGATGAGGCGCCAAAACCCTTTTCCTACAGCACCACTGAAATTACCACCCCCATGCTCCCCAGTTTCATGGGGGAGACAAATCCCGGCACCCATGAGATCATCCGGAATAACCTGAAACACTCCGCCCTTTACGGGGGGCATATCAAAGGACAGTCGGCCAGGTACTGCCCCTCATTTGAAGATAAAATCGTCAAGTTCCCGGACCGGGACAGCCACCATGTTATCCTGGAGTACGAGGGAATCGAATCCAGGGAGATCTATGCCTCAGGCCTTGGCAACAGCCTGCCTCTGGAAATACAATACCAGGTGGTCAGGTCTGTAAAAGGGCTTGAGCAGGCCCGGATCATGCGGCCGGCATATGCCATTGAATATGACTATATCAACCCCCTGGAACTGACCCCCGGCCTTGAAACCAAACGGGTCAAAGGGCTGTTTCTGGCAGGACAGATAAACGGCACCTCCGGATACGAGGAAGCCGGGGCCCAGGGCCTCTGGGCAGGGGTCAACGCAGGTGCAAGGGTTCAAAACCGCCCACCCTTTGTCCTGGACCGCTCCCAGGCCTATATGGGGGTGATGGTGGATGATCTTGTCACCCGGGGGACCCAGGAACCATACCGCATGTTCACCTCAAGGGCGGAGTACCGCCTCCTGCTCAGGGAGGACAACGCAGATCTCCGCCTGGCGGAA
>JAKSAX010000516.1 GCA_022361395.1 Desulfobacterales bacterium
AAGAGGGCAGGTTCAAGGAATCCCTTGAAATTATCATGGAACAGCTTCCCCTGCCGGGTGTCTTGGGAAGGGTGTGTCCCCACGAATGTGAGGATGCCTGCCGCAGGTGCCAGGTGGACGATCCTGTGGCCATCCGTGATTTAAAACGGCTGGCAGCGGATAACTTTGATCCCAGGGAAGTTGAAATTCCCTGCGCGGAAAAAATCAATAAAAAGGTGGCGATCATCGGGTCCGGGCCCGCAGGGCTTTCAGCCGGTTACCATCTGGCCCGCCAGGGTGTTGATGCCACGATCTTCGAGGCCCTGCCCCAGGCCGGCGGGATGCTGAGGGTCGGGATTCCCGATCATCGATTGCCTCCGGAGATCCTTGACAAGGATATCGAGGTCGTCACCAACCTGGGCGTGGAATTAAAACTCAACTCCCGTCTTGGTAAGGATTTCACCATAGACAGTCTCCTGGCCGACGGCTACGAGGCTGTTTTTTTAGGCCTGGGTGCCCACACCGGTATTGATCTCGGGATTCCCGGGGAAGATCTGGAAGGCGTCCGCCAGGGGGTGGATTTCTTAAGGGAACTTAACCTGACCGGCACCACGACTGTCGGTAAAAAAGTCGGTATCATCGGCGGCGGCAACGTGGCCATTGATGTGGCCCGGTCTGCCGTCCGTCTGGGGGCCGAAGAGGTGACCATTCTCTACCGGAGGACCCGCAAGGAAATGCCGGCCTGGGAAGAGGAGATCTGCGCGGCAGAAGACGAAGGCACAAAGATTACCTACCTGGCGGCGCCCCAGGAACTCCTGGAAAAGGACGGAAAAGTCTCTGCTGTCCGGGTGATCAGGATGGAACTGGGGGAACCCGATGCCTCGGGCAGGCGGCGGCCGGTCCCTGTGCCCGGGTCAGAGTATGATATAGAGATCGACCAGCTTATTCCCGCCATAGGTCAGCGGCCCGATATATCGGCCCTGGAAGATCTGGCTGATATCAAGATCTCCAGGTGGAATACCACCGAAGTAAACCCCCTGACCCTTGAAACGGATAAGGCAGGTGTCTTTGCCGGCGGTGATCTGCAGACCGGGCCGGGTGTTGCCATATCCGCCATCGCAGCAGGTATGGAAGCGGCTGAATCCATTACCCGGTATCTTACCGGGCGGGATATGGAGGCTGGCCGGGAACTGCCGGTGGTTGAAGAGCCGGAATACAGGCCGGTTGACGAGAGCTGGCCCATTGAAAAACGGTATAAGATGCCGGAACTTGCCGCAGCCGAAAGGGTGGGCAACTTCAATGAGGTGGAACTGGGCTACGGCGTGGAAGAGGGCCAGAAGGAAGCTGCCCGCTGTATCAACTGCGGATACTGCTCCGAGTGTATGCAGTGTGTGGATGCCTGCCTGGCTGACGCGGTAAACCACAACATGCTGGGCAAGGTCCATGACATCAACGTGGGTGCCATTATCATGGCGCCGGGCTTTGCCCCCTTTGAGCCTGACAACATGGTCACCTATTGCTACGGCCACAGTCCCAACATCATGACATCCGTTGAATTTGAACGGGTGCTGTCCGCTTCGGGCCCCTACGCCGGGCACCTGGTAAGGCCGTCGGATCATGAGGAACCCAAGAAGATTGCCTGGCTCCAGTGCGTGGGGTCCAGGGATATCAATAAGGGCGACAACGCCTACTGCTCGGGTGTCTGCTGCATGTATGCCAACAAGCAGGCCGTCATTGCCAAGGAACATGCGGACTATGACCTGGACTGTGCCATCTTCTACATGGACATGAGGACCCACGGCAAGGAATTTGACAAGTACAATATCAGGGCCCAGGACGACAACGGGGTCCGTCTTGTCAGGTCCCGTATCCATTCGATCTTTCCGGAACCCGGTGACAAGTACCGCCTGGTATACTCCAGTGAAGCCGGTAAATCGGTAGAGGAGATCTTCGACATCGTGGTCCTCTCCATAGGGCTTGCGCCCAACAAGGATGCACAGGACCTGGCAGACAAGATGGGAATCGAGCTGAACCCCCACGGGTTTGCCGATACCACCAACCTTGCACCGGTGACCACCAGCCGAAAAGGCATATTTGTCTGCGGTACCTTCCAGGAACCCAAGGATATCCCGGGTTCCGTCATGGAAGCCTCTGCAGCAGCTGCCACGGCCACCATGGCAATGAAAGATGAACGCTGGTCACAGACCCGGACAAAGGAACTGCCGCCGGAAAGTGATTTTACAGGGCTTGCCCCACGGATCGGTGTCTTTGTCTGTAACTGTGGTATCAACATCGGCGGTGTGGCTGACGTGCCCGCTGTCAGAGATTATGCCAAGACCCTGCCCTATGTGGTTCATGTGGAGGATAATCTGTTTACCTGTTCCCAGGATGCCCAAGATCATATGAAGGATGTGATCAAGGAAAATGAGATCAACCGGGTGGTGGTGGCATCCTGCTCACCGCGGACCCATGAGCCCCTGTTTCAGGAGACCATCCGGGATGCGGGCCTGAATAAGTATCTCTTTGAAATGGCCAATATCAGGGACCAGAACACCTGGGTCCATATGAACGAGCCGGAAAAAGCCACGAACAAGGCCAAGGACCTGGTCCGTATGGCCGTGGCCAAGGCGGCTTTTGTAGAGCCGCTGCATCAGGTGGACCTGCCCATAAGAAAATCCGTACTGGTGGTGGGCGGCGGTGTTTCCGGAATGGAAGCAGCCGTCGGAGCCGCCTCCCAGGGCGTGGATGTTCACCTTGTGGAACGCTCTCATGTGCTGGGCGGTATTGCCAACCACCTGAACGCCACCTGGAAGGGTGAGCCGGTAAAGGCTTACCTGGATCATCTCATCGAATCTGTCAAAGGCTTCGATTCCATCGCCGTTCACACGGAAGCAGAGGTGACCCATACCACGGGATCCATGGGTAACTTCATCACCACAGTCACGCGGAACGGCAAAGACTTCTCCGTTGAGCACGGGGCAGCCATCATTGCAACCGG
Organism: Desulfobacterales bacterium; assembly: GCA_022361395.1. Classification (GTDB taxonomy): domain Bacteria; phylum Desulfobacterota; class Desulfobacteria; order Desulfobacterales; family Desulfobacteraceae; genus Desulfobacter. Next base: position 2,978 of record JAKSAX010000516.1, read on the forward strand.
CGGTATG
>JAKSAX010000249.1 GCA_022361395.1 Desulfobacterales bacterium
CGTTGTTTCATCTGTCTGAAATCCGGCTGGCGGAATGCTTTCCATTCCGTGACCAGAATGCAGGCATCTGCATTTTCCAGGGCCTGATACTGATCCGGGGCCAGGGTCACACGGTCTGCCCATTCAGCCGGCATTTCCCTCTTTGCCTGGGACATGGCCACAGGATCGTATGCCAGAATCCGGGCCCCCGCTTTTACCAGGCTTTCCATCAGAACCATGGAGGAGGCTTCCCGCATATCATCGGTACCCGGCTTAAAGGCAAGCCCCCAGAGGCCGAATGTCTTATCAGACAGATCCTCCCCAAACCGTTTTTTCACCTTATTGCCCAGCACCTCTTTCTGGAGGGTGTTTCTATGTTCCACCGAAGCCAGGAGAGTGGGCTCAAATCCGATATCCTTGCTTGTCTTTATCAGGGCCTTGACATCTTTGGGGAAACAGGAACCGCCGTATCCGCACCCGGGATAGATAAAAGAGTATCCGATCCGGGAGTCGGAACCGATCCCCTTTCTGACATTCTCAACATCCACGCCAAGCTGCTCACAGAGGTTGGCAATTTCGTTCATAAAGGAAATTTTGGTGGCCAGCATTGAGTTGGCCGCATATTTGGTCATCTCCGCATCCCTGACCTTCATGAAGAGGATCTTGTCATGATTTCTGGAAAAGGGGGCGTAGAGCCTGCGCATAATTTTCTCGGCCCTGGCTGAATCCGCGCCGACAATGATGCGGTCCGGCTTAAGAAAGTCCCTTACCGCAGCCCCTTCCTTTAAAAACTCCGGATTACTGACCACGTCAAAGGAGAGGTCTGCCCCGCGCTTCTCCAGTTCTTCACGAACAGCAGTTTTGACTTTGTCTGCCGTGCCCACCGGTACGGTGGATTTATCCACGATAACCGCATAGTCATTGATCACCTTCCCGATTTCCCGGGCGACCTGAAGCACATATTGAAGATCGGCAGACCCGTCTTCCCCCGGGGGGGTGCCCACGGCGATAAAAAAAACCGAACAATCCTCTGCAGCCTCCTTGAGGCTTGTGCTGAATGCAAGGGTGCCTTCTTTATGGTTATCCAGGACAATGGATTCAAGCCCGGGCTCGTAAATCGGCAAAATCCCCTTTTTCAGATTATCTATCTTTTCCTGGTCAATATCCACACAGGTCACATGGCTTCCCATCTCTGAAAAACATGCCCCGGTTACAAGCCCGACATAGCCGGTTCCGATAATTGTGAGTTTCATTTCTTTCTCTGTCGCCTTTCTATTGCCATTTCAATGTTAAAAACAAGGTATACCAATGCCAATGCCCCGGCAAATATAATCAAGCCTGACATGTCATGTAAAAAGCCATGGGCCGTATCCGGACCGATGTAAAATGCCATGGCGGCAGTTATGGTCAGCCGGATCACATTAACTGCAACGGCAATGGGAACCGCTGACAGGAACAATATCCACTTTTTTACAATTGTAAACGGGGCCAGGTAGGCAAAAATGCCGGTAAGTGCGATGAGCGAGGTTAACGACCTCAACCCTGAGCAGGCGTCCACAACCTCAAGGGATGTATTTGCCAGGTGAAGGATATTCCCCTCCCTGAATACCGGAATTTGTATAAATTGAATAAGTTCGGCAGAGAGCTGTGCCGCCATGAGCTGAAGGGGAAATGCTATTTTATTCCAGATAATGGCCGGTATGGGGATCATCATGATCAGGTAAAACAGGGGAACTGCCATAGCTCTTAAAAAGGACCAGCCTAATAAAAAAATAACAATTCCTGCCAGGGTGACGATCATGGAAAAGCGCATAAGGAAGAGTTCGGCGCCGGCATGTCCCAAAAGGTGAATCACCATGCCGGCTAAAATGACCCCTAATCCCCAGTTTGACGGTTTAACCGCTGTGTTCACCAGCCTGTCTTTGTTAAACCAGACCATGTAAAGGGCAATGGGCGGGATTAAAAACCCATGGGAAAAATTAGGATCCGCAGACCAGTCGGATATCAGTGCCTGAATGGCTTTGGTGTATAAAAAAACAAAGCCGGCCAGTATCAATATGGTCTGGAAAACAGCCGGGGAACGGCATATGTTTAAAAATTTTTCTCTCATTTTATAAGGGGATATACTCATCCAAGTGGGGTTTAAGCTCTGTTGAAAACGCTTTGAGTTCCGCTAAGGTCCTCTCCTCGCTCTCAAGAACCGGGGAGATCAGGCGGACAAAGGAACCGTCCGTGCGGTGTTTTGTTATGGAATCCAGCACCAGCCAGATCTTCTGCCAGTACTCCGAGGAAATAATTCTGCCCCGGGATTGATACCAGTAAAGCACCACTTGGCTTGCCTCTCCCTTTTTCAACAACAGCCTGGCCACGGTTGACGGGCTTTCGGTTTTATTGAACCGGAGAGTCTCTTCCTTTGCATCAACAATCTTCCAGCCGGCCCCGGGCAGACAATTTTTCGGGGAATGGATAATGTCTCCCTGACTCTGGCTCTGGTAAAATCCCACATAAAGATTGATACCCCTGCCGCTCAGATCCCGGTA
>JAKSAX010000362.1 GCA_022361395.1 Desulfobacterales bacterium
GCATCCGAGTCCGGTCCCAGTTCCAGCATATCTCCCAGTGCTGCGATGCCTTTGCCTTTGCCTGCCATCTGGCTCAGGGTCTTCAGGGCCTGGGTCATGGAGGCCGGGTTGGCATTGTAGGTGTCGTCGATAAGACGGACCCCGCCGGATAAGGTGCCGAGGTTCATCCTTCCCTTAACCGGGGAGAACCTGCCCAGGCCGGTGCTGATGTTTTCCGGGCCTATGCCTGCGGCCCGGGCCGCAGCAATGGCGGCCATGGCGTTGTTGACCATGAACCGGGCCGGGGAGTTGACGGTATAGGACCGGGTTTCCCGCGGGGTCCTGACAGAAAACGACAGGCCTGTATCCGTGGCCTTGATTTTTTCCGCACAATAGTCCCCGTCCGGGTTGTTTCCGAAAAATTTAACCTCTGAAACATTTGTGTTTGCCCTTGCATACCCTTCCATGATCGTCCGCCTCGGATCATCACCGAAAATAACGGCAGTCCCGTTTTCTCTTATGCTTTCAAAGATTTCGGATTTTGCCCTGGCCACATTGTCGGCGGTCTTCAGGCCTTCCAGGTGGGCACCCGATGTATTGGTGATCACGGCAATGTCCGGCCGGGCAATGGCAGAGAGCCGGGAGATCTCCCCGGGGTGGTTCATGCCCATCTCAATAACGGCCCACTGGTGGACTTCTGCCAGGTTGAGCAGGGTCAGGGGCATGCCGATTTCATTGTTGAAGTTGCCCCGGGTGGCAAGGGTGTCAAATTTAGTGGCAAATATTTCCCGGGTCATCTTCCGGGTGGTTGTTTTGCCGTTGGATCCCGTGATGGCCACCAGCTTGACATTGGCACGCATCCGCTGGTGGCGGGCAAGCTGCCCAAGGGCCGCCAGGGTGTCATCTGTTTCAAAGAGAATGATCCGGTTCTTGATAATCCTGTCTTTCACCAGGCTGTCCAGGGTGCCTAAAAATCCGGTCCGCACCACAAAGGCGGAGATGCCTTTCTCAATCAGGCCGGGAATGAAGTCATGGCCGTCAAAGCTTTCGCCTTCCAGTGCCAGAAATACCATGTCAGCCTCAATTGTCCTGGAATCGGTGCCGATGGCTGCAAACGCCCGGTCGCTGTCTTCAACCGGTACCTTTGGTTCGGTGTCCAGGGCCCGGGTGAGATCCGCCACAGTCCATTTCATGGGGGTCAGAAGACGGTTGCAGGCATTGGAAAGCTTTTCCATATCATCAAAGTGGATGGTGCCTGAGTTGGTGACCTGGTAGGTTTCATGGCCTTTGCCGGCTGCAACGATAATGTCCCTGGGCGCTGATATCCTGACGGCAAGTTCCAGGGCCTTTTCCCGGTCAACTTCCCGGATATACCCTTTCCGGCCCGGTTCGAGGGCTTCGGCTTTCAGTTCCGGGATGCCGTCCTCTTCAATACCGCGGATAATATCCGCCACAATGGCGTCAGGGGATTCTGTCCTGGGATTGTCCGAAGTGACAATGGATATATCTGAGTATCTGCAGGCAATTTTACCCATGGGTGCCCGTTTGGTCTTGTCCCTGTCCCCGCCGCATCCGAATACGGTGATAACCCTGGCAGGGGCGCGCTGGGAAAGGGTTTGGAGAATGGACTCCAGTGCATCCGGAGTGTGGGCGTAGTCCACAAAAATGTGGCGGTTCAGCGGTGTGTCAAGCTTTTCCAGGCGTCCGGGTACACGGCCCAGGGCGTTAATTCCCCGGATAATCAGGTCCGGTTTCACACCGAGGGCAAGTGCCCCGCCTGCGGCACAGAGTATGTTTTCAAGGTTAAACAGGCCGGTCAGGTTTGATGCCAGGCTTTTCCTGGTGCCGTTCATATCCAGGGTCCCGGTCAGGCCTGATATCTCATCCTGGATGTCCAGTGCCCGGATGTCTGCTGTTTTATTTTCTTTAGCATGGCTCACCCGGATCTGGGGGCCGTCAAAGCCCTCTGCCAGGCGGCTGCCGTAGTCATCATCAATATTGATGATTGCCGGTGCGCCGGGTTTGTTGCCGGATCCCAGGTAATCGGTGAACAGGCGCTGCTTGCAGAGAAAGTAGTCCTCCAGGGTCTGGTGGTAGTCCAGGTGGTCCTGGGTGAGATTTGTAAATATGGCCGCATCAAAGGCGCATCCGTCCACCCTGGACTGGTCGAGGCTGTGGGAGGAAACCTCCATGAGTACATGGGTAACCCCGGCTGTTTTCATCTCTTTCATGGATCTCTGAAGGGAGATGGCATCCGGTGTGGTAATGGGATTGTCATAGGTTTTGTCCCCGTACCTTATGTTGACGGTACCGATAACCCCGGTGGAAAATCCGCAGGCCTTGAATATGCTTTCCAGTATCCAGGTTGTGGTGGTTTTTCCGTTGGTTCCGGTGATGCCGATCAAAACCATCTCTTTGGAGGGGTGGCCGTAAAAATTGGCCGCCACCTGTGCTGTGGCTTTTCTGCTGTCCTCAACCAGAATGATTCTTTCCCGGAGATCTGCCCCCAGCCCGTCCGGGATGTGCTGGGCAATGACTGCGGCTGCACCGCTGTCAAAGGCCTGTCCGATAAAGCTGTGGCCGTCCGCCGCATGGCCGTCCACGGCCAGGAACAGGCTGCCGGGGCCGATGTCCCTGGAATCACAGGAGATGGTTTTGATGGCTATCCCCTGGGCTGCCTCTGTTGCAGCTGTTTTATTTTCCGCAAGGGCGCATCCCTGTAACAGGTCGGAAAGTCTCATTGGGCGTCCTCCTTTGTCAAAACGGCGATCATGGCATTGTTGTTTTCGGGCGGAATGCTCAGGTAATTGAAGGATTTGCTCATGATGGTCTTGAATGCCGGGGCCGCCACAACACCGCCGTAATAGTTCGGCCTGGGTTCATCCACCACAACCAGGATGGCCAGTTCAGGGTCGTTGAGGGGGGCAAATCCGCCGAAGGCAGCGATATACTTGTTTTTTGCATAGCCGCGTTTCCCCTTGTCCACTTTCTGGGCCGTGCTGGTTTTGCCGCAGACCGCATATCCTTCCATGGCGGCCTTTGTGCCTGTTCCCTCTTCCTGGACCACCTGGTTCATCATTTTCTTGACCAGGTCTGCCGTGTCCTGAGAGACCACCTGGCGGATGATGGTGGGCTCAAAAGTCTGAAGCTCTTTACCGGTATGGGAGATGATTTTTTTAACCAGCATGGGTTTCATCAGCCTGCCGTTGTTGGCGATGGCGCTGATGGCCGAGATCAGCTGGATGCCCGTGACGGATACGCCCTGGCCGAATGAGATGGCTCCGGCATCTATTTTGGACCACTTGCGGTAGGGCAGCAGGTTGCCGCTGCTCTCACCGGGGCTTCCCACCCGGGTTTTCTGACCGAATCCGAATGCGGTGAGATAGTGGTGCAATGCTTTCCTGCCTATGGTTTCCGTTATCTTTGCCGCACCGATGTTTGAAGAAAATTTTACGATCTGGGACAGGGTGAGCCACTCCTCCGGGTGGGTGTCATGAATGGTGTAACCGCCGATTTTGTACTTTCCGTTCTCGCAGAAAAAGATTGATTTGGGTGACATCCCCTTTTCAATGGCTGCGGCCACGGTAAATATCTTCATGATGGAGCCGGGTTCAAATGCGTCTGTTACAGACCTGTTCCTGTACCTGTCCCGGCTGAAACCTGCAAAATTGTTGGGGTTAAACTCGGGATAGTGGGCTGCCGCCAGCAGTTCTCCGGTGGCAGGGCGCATGACCAGGGCCATGCCGGATTTGGCCTTATGTGCCTTGACCGTCCGGGCCAGGGTGCGTTCGGACAGAAATTGTATCTTTTTATCAATGGTCAGTACAATGGCATTACCCCGGAGTCCGTCCCTTTGGTTCTTATCAATGTCCAGGATTCTCCCCGCACCGTCCCGGGTCACTTTGGCTGTTACGCGGCTGCCTTCCAGAATGGCGTTGTATTTGAACTCAAGCCCTTCCAGGCCCCGGTCTTCCTTGCCGGTGAACCCGATGACCTGGGCAGCCAGGTTCCGGTTGGGATAGAACCGCTTTGAATCGTTTTTCAGGTAGATACCCTTTAAGTTAAGTGCCTTTACCGCTTTTGCCTGATCCGGGGATATCCGTCTTGCCAGTATGGCAAAACGGCGTTTCTGCGAAAGTTTTGCCTTTAATTTGGCCTTGTCCAGGTCAAGGAGTTTTGCAAGTTTGCCTGCCGTGACTGCCGGGTTTTTCACCTGGGTGGGATCTGCCGTTACATTGGGGGCGTCGATGCTGGTTCCCAGTTTGCTCATGTGGCGGTCCAGGATCTGTCCCCGGTCCCCTTGGATGGCAAGGTCCCTGGAATAGGTCTGGGTTGCTATCTGGGTCAGTGCCCGCCCTTTTAAGATCTGTACCTCAAAGGACTTTGCCCCAAGCAGACCGATGCAGAGGATCAGGAAAAACTGAACGAACAGAACCCGCCTGCCAAGCCGTTTTTTGGCAAGTCTTTCTTCGGCAGGTTTTTTCCTGGGATCTTTTTCCACTAGTTCACTTCTCCTGCTGACCCGCCTGTCAGTTCGCCTGACAGATAAACGGTCTGGTTGAATATGTCTGATGAAAGGCCGAGGCGGGTCCGGGCGATTCTGGTGATTCTGGCGTCTGACTTAAGGCGGTCCCGTTCCAGGCTCAGGGCCTTTCGATAGGATATGGTTTTCTGAATTTCCGCCTGGGTTTTTGAAATCCGCAGCATGGACTGGGTGGCTTCCGTTCTCACCCAGGCATGGGCCATGAGTTCGCAGACCAGCACCAGGATGAGGACAAGCCATCTTAATCCTATTCTGTGCGGTTTTTGAATGTCACGGGCACGGTTCATACTTCTTATCCTTGGATCTAAATGCGTTCTGCAACCCGCAGTTTGGCGCTTCTGGCCATGGGGTTTGCAGCTGTCTCTTCAGGGCCGGCAATCACGGGCTTCCGGGTGATAACCTTCATGCGCTGTACAAACCCGCAAAGGCATTGGGGCAGCGCCTTGGGGCAGGTGCAGCCGTCCTGAAATCTGCGCAGGCGCTGCTTGACGATCCGGTCTTCCAGGGAGTGGAATGAGATGATGGAGATTCGACCGCCTTTGTTCAGCATGCCGGGAACAGCCTCCATAAAGGCCTCCAGCCGTTCCAGCTCCCGGTTCACGGCAATACGCAGGGCTTGAAATACCCGGGTGGCCGGGTGGATTTTCTGCTTAGCCGCTACCTTGGACGGAATAGCACCGGCCACAAGAGTGGCCAGCTCCCCGCTTGTCTTTATGGGGGCTTGGGCTCTTGCAATGGCAATGGCTTTTGCCGCCCTGCGGGAAAAGCGTTCTTCTCCGTATTTGAAGAAGATGTCTGCCAATTGTTTTTCCGTGTAGGTATTTACCATCTCTTCCGCCGTTAAAGGGTTGCGGATATCCATCCGCATATCCAGGGGTTCATCTTTCTGAAAACTGAATCCCCGCCTGCTTTGTGTCAGCTGGTTGAGTGAAAAGCCCAGATCAAGGAGTATACTGTCCACCCCTGTTATCCCGTTGTCTGCCAGGATATCGGGGAGGTCGCTGAAGTTGTTGTGAAACAGTCTTACATTATCCTTAAAAGGATGAAGAATTTTTTTTGCATTGGCTATGGCATCATTATCCTGGTCGATGCCGATGAGTGTTCCGCCCGGCAGAATTGCCCGTATGGTTTCAAGGGCATGCCCTGAACCGCCCAGGGTACAGTCCACGCACAGGTCTCCGGGGGATAAATTCTGGAAGTCATGCACTTCGCGGGGCATGACGGAAGTATGTTCAAATTCCATACTTACAACCCTAGGGAAGCAATTTCCTCGCGTACTTCCTCTTTTTCAAGTTCCAGCTCCATGTTGAGGTTCTCCTGATCCCATTTTTCCCTGGACCAGATTTCAAACCGGTCCAGAACACCCACAAGGACAATGTCTTTTTCTATACCAGCGTATGTTCTCAGGCTCTGGGGGATGAGTATCCTGTCCTGTTTGTCGCATTTCAACGGGCAGGCATTCCCCAGGAAAAAGCGTTTGAACTTCTCCATGGCAGCACTTTTAGCTGCAAGGATTTTTTGTTCAAGGCTCTTCCATTCGCTGTGGGTATAGGCATAAATACAGCCGTCCTTGATCGAGATCACAACCCCGTATTCATCATCGGCCGCCAAGACCTTCCGGAACCTTGCCGGAATGATAACCCTGCCTTTTGTATCGATTGTATGAAAGGAGCTTGATCGAAACACTTATCTTAAGCCTCAGTAAAAAATTACATCCACTTTCCAC
>JAKSAX010000342.1 GCA_022361395.1 Desulfobacterales bacterium
ATATCAAAATGCAAGTTTGTACGCACAAAGTGTTGGTGAAAGCCTATGATTTAATATCAATATTTAAAGCATACGCTTGGTTCCCAGGCAGTTCAATATCTATCGCATCATTAAATTTTGTCATCAATTCTACCTATGTAAAATCACTATCAGTTTCATGTTTCGTGACTGATAGTGGAAAGGAGTCCTAATGTCTAAGAAAAAAATAGACGAAACCAAAGAACCCCCTCTTCCCGGTTTTAGTTTTCAGGATAATGTCAGCCAGGTGATGAAGGAATACAAAGAGGTGGGAAAGGCCTTGGATAGTATGCTCGCGGCCGGGCCGGTTCAGCATGAAATGGAGAATGAATTTGAACTTTGCCAGGAAATCGCCGTTGCCTTGAAACAGGAACTTCGGGCCATGGGGGTCAGCCGGGAAATTGTCTGCGACCAGGTCAATGAATATTTGGGCAGAACACCGGAACGATATAAGCAGACCCCGCCTCTTTGCCGAAAGCCCCTGACCAAGGCCATGCTGGACAAGATGATCTCCGACCCCATCAACTATCCTCTGGACAGTTATTATCTGTATGCATTTCAGCATGTCTGCAAAGGCTTTGGCGTTGTGAGCGCTATCCTGGGGGCTGTTGGCGCTCATGTGGTTTCAGGGGAAGAATCCAGAAAATTTATGAAACACAAGGCCCAGGAGTTCAGGCAGAAAGCCCAAAGTCTTGAGAAGAGTATAGGGAGGATGTAGGCGATGGCTGAGACTACGGCAGAATTGATTGCAAAGGGAAAGGATGTAACCAAGACCCTCACTGACCCTGAGCGGATTCGGCTTGAAGAGTGCGAATGCATTATTCGCAGAGGGTTATGCACCTTCTTGGAAGTCGGTCGGGCGCTGGCCGAGATCCATGACAACCGGCTTTACAAAGAGACTCATAAGTCTTTTCAAAAATATTGTAAGGATGTCTGGGACCTGGGCAAAACCACGGCAGAACAAAAAATGAATGGTTATAAAGTTGTCAGCCTTTTGGAAAAAAAAATGCCCGCAATTGCGGGTACTTTCACAAATGAGTGTCAGACACGCCCGTTAACACGCCTTAAGAAAAATGATGACCGACTAAAGGCCTGCAAACTTGTTCAGGAAAAGCTGGAGGAAAGCCCCAGAGGCAAGTTGACCGGAGCGCTTGTCAATAAGGCCGTAAAAGAGGTTCAGGGGAAGGTTGGCAAAAAGAAGGTCAAAGAAACTAAAAAAGCGATGGAGAAAACAGACCTGTTATCAAACCAGTTTAAAAACCAGCATCAGGTGATGCTGGATATCATTGTGGATGCCAAGGACAACGGCACCTGCAAGCAAAGTGAAATGGTCAAGTGGCTTAAGACCCTGGTTAAAATCGCAGAGAGTGATGATTAGGAGGAAACAATGGGTTTAGCAGTTGCAGAAAAAGAAATTGCACGGGCCTTGGATGTAACGCCCAAGGCTGTGCGGCTCAGAGCAGTTAAGGATGGCTGGCCTGTGATGAAAAAGACCAAGCAAGGCGGAGCTGAGTTGCAGTATATCCGTGATCTGCTGCCGGTCAAGGTCAAGCAAAGCCTGATGGCTCGGGACTCGATTGTCGGTATACCGGCTGTGATTCCTGACCTGCCGGTGCCCAAACGGTCCAGCCAGATCGGCCTGGCTAAATACAATCTGGTGCATTCGTACCGGCTGGCAAAGGAACGGGCAGGATGGGGGCAAAAGGGTCAGGCTGCCCGGGATTTCTTATTGACTTACAATGCCGGGATGCTGTTGCCCCAGGTATTTGCCGTTGTGGGAGAGGTCCGGCAAAAGACCATTGAGGCCCTGGATAAAAAGCTGCGGAAGAACCAGGACAATTACCTGGCGCTGTGTGATGGACGGGGCGGATGGAGAAAACACGGGACCAATCAGTATAAGGTCCGGGCAATATCTGAAGCGGCAAAGGCTACACTTTTAAAGTGCTACCTTCATCCGCACCGGCCCAGTTTAACCATGGCCATTAAGATGACCCGGGTTGCCCTTGAAGACGAGAATATGCCGGAGAGTGCCAGTGACAGTACATTCATACGTTGGTTCAAAGATTATGAAAAATTGAATGCCGGGGTGATCTGCCTGGCAAGGGAGGGGATGAAGATGTATCAGGACAAGTTCGGACCTTATATCACACGGGATGCAGGTTTACTGGAAGTGGGTCAGTGCCTGGTGGCGGACGGTAAGACATTGAACTTTAATATTCTGCATCCTGAGACCGGGCGGCCGTGCCGTATGACCCTGATCGTGTTTTTTGACTGGGCCAGCCGGTACCCCTGCGGTTGGCATATTATGCCGTCCGAAGATCAGTACGGAATTTTGTCGGCATTCAGGAACGCTGTGCAGACCCTGGGCCGGTACCCTGATGCAGTGTACCTGGACAATGGCCGGGCCTTTAAATCAAAGCTGTTTACAAAAACGGATCCGGATTTCACCGAAATGACCGGCCTTTATGCCCGGGTGGGTACGGCTGTAATGTTTGCAAAGCCATATAACGGCCGTGCAAAGGTTGTGGAGCGGTTTTTCAAGACCTTCCAGGATCAGCTTGAATTCATGATGCCCAGTTATTGCGGTGATTCCATTGCGACAAAACCTGCCTGGATGCACAGGAATGAGAAGTTTCACAAAGCCTGGCATGAAGCCCGGACCAGCGGCTGGGTGCCGGATATCCGGGAGGCCGGACTGATCATTGACCGGTATTTTCATTGGTATGCACAGCAGTCTCATCAGGATCTTGAGGGCACACCGGAATCGTTGTTCCTTCCCAACCGGGGACCGGGGGTTGACCCCATTCAGTTAAATTATGATTTTCTGCTTCGCAAAGAAGTCCGGCCCCGTAACTGCCGGGTCAAACTGTGGAAAATTGACTACGAGGCGGATTGTCTTCACAACCTTAGCCGGACCGAACCTATCTGGGCGGCAGTGGACACAGCGGATCTGAGAAAGATCTGGTGCTATACAAAAGACGGCGTTTTCCTGGGAGAGGCGTATCCGGTGCAAGCCTGCCATCCACTTGCCAAATTGTTTGGTGACCAGGTTACCGTTGAACAGGTTATCACGGCTAATAAACGTATCGCCCGGATGGCCAAGGCCAACAAAAAGCAGCTTGCCGCCATGGGTATCTCAAAAGATGCCCGGGACAGTATGAATATCCTTCCTTTTTCCAAGGAAAAGACCGCCACTCTTCCTGCTCCGGACGATTCACCAAAGGCACCGGTGGCAAAAGATGAGGCTGCTTTGCCGGAAAAAGAGATCAGACGGCTGGAGGATCTTACGAAAAAAGCGGAACAGGAAGATACAGCACTGCCCAAGATCCCCAGGCCCAAATACTGGCGCTCCGGCCTGGAGCATTATGAGTGGTGTTTTAACTATGTTTTTAAGCATGGCCGGGAACTGGATCCTGTTGACGCAGCATTCATGGGGCAGTTTGAATCCCTGCCCGAGTTTGATGATTACCGGCAGCGGTTTGAAGACCTGAAGTTAATATACAAATAAAGGGAAGCAGATGAAAAACGAATTTATTGAGACCTCACGGGTAACGGCCTTCTGGGAAGCTGTCAAGGCAGTATCGGATATGGAAAAAGGCCATCCGGGCATGATGCTGGCCTGGGGATATGCAGGGCGCGGGAAAACCGAATGCGCCAGAACCTATGCCACCAGGAATGAAAATGCCAAGTATATCCGGGTTTTTGAGGACTGGACCCCCAGGGCAATGTTGTCCACCATCTGTGAAGAATTGAACGGGATGAAGCCGGGCCACATCCATACTGCCAAGCGCATCATCATTGAAGAGGTGGATGACAGTGACAAAATCCTGCTCATTGATGAGGCAGACCGCCTTACGGTCAAGCATATTGAGCATTTAAGAGATATCCATGATGAAACAGACTGTCCCATTGTTCTGATCGGGGAACCCAGTATCTATACCCAGATTAAGTCACGCACCAGGATCTGGCGGCGCTTTACCCAGGCAGTGGAGTTCGGCCCCCTTTTGAATGAGGATATCATCCTTTTCGGTCTTAAAAACTGCGGTATCAGGATTGCTCCTGAAGCAGCCAGGACACTGAAAACCAAGAGTAAGGGCAGCTTCGGATTCCTGATCCACTACATGACCATGCTTGAGGGGATTGCCACTTCCAACAAAATTGAGGACATCGGCCTGGATATCGTCAATGGCCTGCCTGATGATCTATTGCCAAAACCCAAGTCAGAAAGGTTTTTAAGATGAAAAGGCTGACCTTGCTTCATCGGGCCATGGTGGTGAACCGGCAGTTTTCTTATTCCATCCTGGAGCGCCAGGCAGGATTGAGCCGGTCTTTTGTGTACCGCCACCTGAAAGCCTATGAAAGCGAGAGGCTTATCAGGCGGGCAGGACTGGGAAAAAGAAAAGAAAAACTCTGGCGCTTGACTCTGGAAGGGAAGCGCCGGTTCGATCCCAAGGCCCCTAAAAGTATTCTCCAGCCCCGTGGAAGCATAGACAGCAATCCCAATACAGTTAAAACCGTGCGGATGAAACTTTCGCCCGGCAGATATGGCTTGACGCGCAAGGATTTGATTGATCAGCCGGAATCCCGGTTGTGGGAAGCAATTATTGATCTGAAAGTGTTTCTTGCAGATGATTTGGTGAAACTGAAGATCTCCAGTAAAACAGCAGTGTATCAATACCTTGCATTACTTGTCAGAGCCGGATTTCTCCGGAAAGAACGGACAAACGAAACCAGCAATCAATGCCGGTACACCCTTATAAAAAAAAACGGTCCGGCAGCTCCAATAATAGGACGGACCTGGTTTTTGTTTGATCCTAATTCCGGCAAAACTTGGGATGACATCCCTGAAGGTGAAAAAATTCAAACTCTATTAAAACACAAAAAATAATGAAACGGCCCGGGAGGTGCTGCAACACCTTTGCCCCGGGCCTTAACCGCAACTGACAAGCGTTGCATTGACAAGGGTAGCCCTGACAGGCTGCCCTTGTCAAGAAAGGAGAGTGTATGAACCACAGACCAACCTCACAATTTTTCACCCCGAACCGAAAGCGGCCGCAATACCTGACCGTCATGGTTTGTCCTGAATCTAAATGTTCCCATGTTTGGGAAGCGTCCAATACCGGCAATCCCTGCCCGATATGCGGCAATAAGAATGTGATACCTGCCAGCAACTGGGATCTTGACGGTGCCGAGGTTCTTAAACTCGGCAAGCTGCCGGGGCACCTGCCTGAAAAGGGGGTCTGCAATGAAAAATAATGCAGATACACCCAAAGCGTCCGGAACCAGGAAACGCATGATGATGTGCCTGGACTGGGGCTGCATGTCCAGAAGCGAATGTCACCACTCAGAACCTCACGAGGAAGGAAGTGAATGCACCTTTGTCTGCGGTGCTGATGAACCCTGCTCCAGGTGTTATCCGGTTGAAGACTGTCATGGTTAATTTTCTCGTGAATCATGGCGGTTTACTGTGGTCGGCTGAAGAGCTGGCCACAGTCCATTTTGAAACTATGTATTTTGCCTTGTCTACTTTTTCTTTTGGTGGACTGAACAGGCGATTGAGAGGACAAATGAATAGAGGACAATTGGCAGTTATCCATATCGCTAAAAAACAGGTCGGCATGACAGAGGAGGAGTACCTGGATTTGCTCGGCAGTGTCAGGGTTGAAAGCGCTAAAGACCTTACCCCTAAGACCTTTAACATTGTTATGAATCACTTTGAGCAATTGGGATTCGTCAGTAAGTCAAAGAGCCGGTCAAAGCGCAGGGTTGAGAATCCGGCAACAGAGAAAGAGGCGCTGATGGGCAAACTGGAGGCGCTGATCCTGGCTACCGGTAAAAGCTGGGCCTATGTGGACGGAATCGCTAAAAAGCGGTTCAAGGTGGAATCTGTCCGGTTTCTGGATACCACGGCGCTGTACAAGGTGGTCCAGATGATGGCTGTTTACCAGGCACGGCACCAAACCCCGGCAAAGAGGAGAAAGGGTTAAATGACTGGTCTGAAAATTGAAACAAGCCAGATATCCAAAGCCGTCCTGGTCCGGATTGTTGATTCCTTCAGGCCTGTGCCGATCACGGATGCAGCACTTGCCAAGATACTGCATATTGAGAAGACAATTGAAGTGATCAAAATACCGGAAAAACAGGAGCATCTGGATAAAAGAATGAAGGCTATGCGGGTGACCAACAGGTCATCGCAGAAAAGGGTAAAAGCCTATAACCTTCTGGCAGATCGCTATAACGCCTTGAACAAACGCGGGAACAAGCTTTTAGAGGATATCAAGGCGCTTGAAACCCGATATCCTGACCTTAAAAAGAAGAAAAAGGAGGGGTGAAATGATAACCGAGACTCAAAAAGGATTATTTGATCCTGCCAAAATGACCGCCTCCATGGTTCTGGACGGCATGGATCAGGATGTCAGGGATGAGGAAAAAACCTGGCCTGCCTTTTTAGCCGAGCTGGTGGATGTTCTTTTTGATCACCTGGCGGACCGTGAAGGGATGGAAGATAAAGAGGCCCAGAGAATGGCCCAGGATATCATCGTGACGATTGCCCATCATTTAGGTGGGCGCAGTATCTATCTGCCCAGGGATGATAAGCTGAAACGGGCGATACGGGATGCGCTCATCTATAAGAGCTTTGATGGAAGTAATCACCTGGCCCTGTCCAGGGCCACCGGGCTTACAACCACACAGATTTACAATATCATTGACAGGCAGAGGCGGCTGCGGCAGGACCGGCTGCAGATGAAATTGCCTCTTTCTTTGCCTGGGAAATAATATAAGAAATTAAGCAGGGTATAAAGTGCCCAAAAGGAAATCAAATGATCTACAAAAATGAAAATGGAATAAGAATGTTAGAGTTTGGCACAGGGGATATTGGCTGTTGCAATTTTCGACAGATGGTGTGTAATCTCCAGCCGAACTGACGAGAGATTTCTAATGTTGTTTTTTAACTGTTGAACTAAAACAATGATTGATGCTTAAAGTTATTATAAATTAGGTGAGATATGAGCTTGTTTAGATTAGGTGCTTTCTATTATTTTTGCTGTGGCACACAAGAAGACTTACAAAAAATAGTTACCAACTATGATTGCTACACCCAGTTTCCGATGACCAAAGAGAAGAAAGCGATCTTGAAGAAATGGCCTAAAGTGGAGACCCTAACAAATTATAATTGGAATGAGAAATGCCAAAGACATCATGATGATGCCAAACGGATAATAAAGAAAGGTTTTTATAATACTACCATAATTGCTTTAATAGTTTTGACCATTGGTTTTCTAAAAGGAGACATTCATCCCAGTTATCGATTAAACATAGGAAAAACTTTAACCTATTTTGGTTCTTATCTTCTTCTATTTTCAACCTATTTTGGGTTCTTGTGCTCTCAATTTCAATATGGCCAATACTATAAATTTTATAAGGTTGTTCACAACTATGTATTCATAATACTATTAACTTTGGGCTCTATTTTGACATTTTTGGGTGTCATTTCATAACACCCGAGGTCCACACAAAAATTATAAAGGCAGCTAATAATCAATCCTTATGAATCAATTTAATACCGGAATAACGGACTACACCCTCCAGGGCATTAAGTGCCCTGGAGGGTGTATGTTTATCCAGGCCAGTTTGACAATAGATATTCTATTAATTCTAGTATGTCTATTAAGATGAAAAATAAATCCCACGCAGACTTAGACCTAAGAAAGTTAATTATGTGCTTCATACAAGCTCCTTTTTTTGGTTTGCTTTCTTCTTATAGGAACGGTATTCAAACCAATGTAGACAAACGGTACACCGTGAAGCGTGAAGCGAGTTAAGTGCCGGAAAAAGTAACTACCCGGAAAATCAGCAAAATAGAATTGCTCTAAAGCCCTACAAACCAACGGGCGGTCCATCCCGGACCGCCTGTTTTCATCCTATCCTGCCCCATTAATTCAAATGCTTGAAACCCACCCCGGCCCGCTCATGTGGTTGAGTGCGGCATGTATGAAACTTTAGACATATACCTCACCCGGCTGTGCCGGTCAGACCAGGGAACCGAGGGCCGACTCAGTATTCCGGCTCTTAATTTTTCCTGTCCGTGCCTGGAGCTGCCCTGGCGGGATAACAAGCCGAATATATCCTGCATCCCGCCGGGAACCTATCCTCTTGCATGGCGTGAATCCAGACGCTGGAAAGCCTTTCACATCCAGAACGTCCCGGGCCGGTCCTTTATTCTCATCCACTCCGGGAACTTTGCCGGGGATGTGGCAATGGGCTGGAAAACCCATGTACACGGCTGTGTCCTTCTGGGAACGAAATTCGGCCGTCTTAAAGGGCAGCGGGCGATATTGGTATCTCGGCCTATGGTGAGGCGGTTTAACACGGTTTTAAGGGGCAGAAAGGCCCGCATAACCATTAAAGAGCAATGGAGGGAGGCGGCATGATTGAAGGATTATTGGATAACCTTGCAACCGGAGGACTGTTCGGCGGTATCACCGGCCTGGCCGGGACCATCTGGTCCAGCTACAACAAACGGAAACTTGCGGAGCTGGAGATGAGCGACCGGGACAAACAGCGGCAACATGACCGGGATATGGTCAAGGCTGAGTCTGACGCCATGATTGCGGAAAGCCGGGCAGAGGTTGAAATGATCGGCACCCGGGTGGCCGGGGCGGTTGACCTTGCCGAGACAGAGGCATTTGCAGAAAGCCTGGAAGCCGGTCAGGGCAGGTCCTTTGATGCCTCATACATGGACCGGCTGTTTGCCGTTGAGGGGTGGCTCAGGTTCCTGTCTGTTCCGGCCGGTGTACTGCTGGCAGTCTTTTTCGGTACCTTGGACCTGGTCAAAGGCTTTGCCCGGCCGGGGATCACCTTTTACCTGCTTGGGATCAGTACATGGATCACCATCAAGGCCTGGGATCTGCTGGGCAGGATCAATCAATCCGCCATCACCGCCACCACGGCCACAGACATTATTTCCGATGCCATTGCCGTGATCTTTTACCTGACCGTTACCGCTGTTACCTGGTGGTTCGGTGACCGGATGGCAGCCAAGGGCATGGCCAAAAATCTCAAACTCCGGGGCGTGTGAATGGACGAAGCGGACCTGGGCAACCGGTTTGCCGACCGGTATTTGAACGAGGCGCTGGCCGGTGTGCGGACCCGGATGCCAAAGGGGGAATCCCGGACCGAGTGTGAAGACTGCGGAGAGGATATCCCGGAAGCAAGACGCAAAGCTGTTCCGGGGTGTGTCAGGTGTGTGAATTGCGAATCCCTAAATGAAAGGAAAACCTGGTGAACCCAAAGACGGATTATGCGGCCTGGCGGTTTTGGTTTGACATCGGCCAATACATCGTAGCAGCCCTGGTGGCTTTATACATCTGGATCAGCAACAAGGCCAAGGCGTCCGGTGAGGACGTCAAGGCTGTTGAGAAAAGAATCCATAAAATCGACACCCGGGTCACGGCCCTGGAAAGCAGCCAGATCACCAAAGAGGACCTGGCTGAAGTTTATGACAGGCTCAATGATGTATCGGGCCTTGTCAATAAACTCATGGGCATCAGTGGCGGGACCCAGAAAACCGTTGAAATGATCAACAAGAATTTACTCAACAAAGGAGGAAAGGAATGAGCGATAGAGGTGATGTCGTCCGGAAGCATCTGCGGATCACCATTCTGCGGATATTACTGGAAAGTCCTGGGTATACCGCGAATAATTCCATGATTACGGATCTGACCCAAAATTATGGACAGAGGCCCAGCCGTGATAATGTCCGGATAGAATTGTCCTGGCTTAAAGCACAGGGGCTGGTTAATACAGACGGCGAAAGCAAGCTGATCATTGCATCCCTGACCGAACGGGGGGCTGACGTGGCCAGGGGACGGGAAGTCATACCCGGCGTCAAACGTCCGTCCGCCGGGAGCTGAACATGGGATCCAAGGGAAAACGGCCGGGCCGGGGCAGGCAATCCACTATTGACCAATTGCCGGATGATATCCGGATCAAACTGAATGAGGCCCTGCGCGACCGGCGCTTAACCCAGAAAGAGATCCTTGCATCCATAAACGGGCTGCTCAAGGACCGGGGTGAGAAGCCTTTGTCTAAAAGCGCGGTCAACCGTTATTCCATGGCCATTGAGGAAAAAGGGGCCATGATGCGCCAGGCCCGGGAAGCGGCTGATGCTCTGGTGGGCGGCCTTGCCGAATATAAAGGCACGGATCTCGGGCGGGCTAACACGGATATTGTCAAAACCCTGGTCTTTGATGTGGTTATGAAGGGACTTGACGGCGAAGGCGGCGGTATAGACATTGATGCCCTGAACAAACTCGCCCTGGTCACCCAACGGTTAGAACGGGCCAGCAAGATCAGCCTGGACCGTGAGACCAAACTCCGGGAACAAATACTTGCAGAGGCGGCAGATACCGTCGAGGAAACCGCCATTCAAAGCGGCATGAACGAAGAACAGGCCCAGCTCTGGCGTGAAAAGATCTTGGGTATTAAATGAGCCCGCCCCGTGACACCATAAGGACCCTGGACTGGGAAGAGCTGCCCGTCAAAGTCCGGGAAATCCCAGCCGATCATAACCCTTTGGCGGAAGGGATACTGATGCAGCACCAGGTGGACTGGTGCAAGCAGATCCATGAGTTCCCCCTAAACATAGCTGAGAAAGGCCGTCGAACAGGTATCACATACGCCACGGCCCTGGACGATGCCATCACGGCATCCAGCAACCGGGCTGCTGGCGGGGATAATTGCTATTATGTGGGCGATACCAAAGAAAAGGGGCTGGAGTATATCGGCTATGCCGCCCATATGGCAAAGGTCATGGCAACATCCATGGCACCCGGCTGGAACGGCATTGAAGTTTTTTTATTTGATGACCAGGACAAGGAGGGTAATACCCGGCAGATCACTGCATACAGGATCCGCTATGCCTCCGGTTTTCAGCAGGTGGCCCTATCATCCAACCCAGCAAACATTCGCGGCCTTCAGGGCATCGTCAATATCGACGAGGCAGCCTTCCACGTTAACGTCGGTGCTGTGATCGAGGCCTGCCTGGCCCTGATCATCTGGGGCGGCCAGATCCGGATCATCTCCACTCACAACGGTGCAAAAAATCCCTTTAACCAGCTTATTCTCGATTCCCGGGCCGGTGAGTATGCGTTCAAAGTCTTTCATGTGACCTTTGACGATGCCGTGAAAAACGGGTTGTATGAACGGGTTTGCATGGTCAAGGGATGGAAACCAACGCCTGAAGGGAAAAAGGAATGGTATCAGAAAGTCCGCAAAGGATACGGCACCCGCCGTGCAGCCATGATGGAAGAGCTGGACGCCATTCCCAGGGAAGGTTCAGGCGTGGCCATCCCCGGTGTGCTGGTTGAGGCCTGTATGACTGAAGAGCGGCCGGTTCTGCGCCTGGCCATGGATGACAGCTTTTTACTTAAGAGTCTTCCGGAACGGGATTCCTGGATCGAGGAATGGATACGTATCCACCTGGATCCCCTGCTTGAGAAGCTTGACCCGGATCTGGAGCACATATTCGGCTCGGACTATTCCCGGTACTGTGATTTTGCCGTTTTTACCCCTGCCGCGATCATGCAGAACCTGACCCGGAAGGTGCCCTGGACACTTGAAATGCACAACGTCCCCACCCGGCACCAGCAGCAAATAATTTTCCACATCATCCGGCATCTGCCGAGATTCCGGTGCGGGGCCATGGATGCCACGGGCAACGGGTTTACCATTGCAGAGTACACGGCGGATGAATTCGGTTATGAAGTGATTTTCATGGTGAAGTTCAATGATGCCTGGTACCGGGAAAATATGGAACCCTTTGTCCAGGCATTCGAAGACCGCACCATTGACCTGGGCAAGGATGCAGACGTGAAAAACGATGTACGCGCCCTGGAGCGCATCGACGGGATAATCAAGCTGCCCAATCTCCGGGAGGCAGATACCAAGGATTCCAGCCTTAAACGCCATGGGGATGCAGCCATCGCCCTGGCCCTGATGTGGTTTGCCTCTTTAAGCGACGTGGAATCCTTCGGGTATATCCCGGTAAAAACCGGTGCCGGGCCGGACCATGATCCCATAGACCGGCCCGTCCGAATAACGGCGGGATTCGGCAGAAGAGGAGGTTTATTATGACGAAAGGAACCCGGCTTTACGGCCCGGACGGGCGTCTCCTGCCCGAAAAGGAACTTACCCAGGAGGTGGCTGCCCCGACATTGACGGGGATTCGTTCTGTCTGGGGATACGGATCCGCTGCGGACGGCCTGACCCCGGAGCGCCTGGCCACCATCCTGAAAAATGCGGCAGAGGGCAATGCCCATGATTACTTGACCCTGGCCGAAGAGATGGAAGAGCGTGAACCCCATTATGCCAGTGTGCTGGGCACAAGGAAGCGGGCTGTTTCCGGCCTTGAGGTGACCGTGGAAGCGGCATCCGAGGACAAAAAGGATGTGGAGATCGCGGCAGCGGTCCGGGAGCTGACCCGGAAGCCCGAGTTTGGGGAGGCGGTGGACGATCTTCTGGACGGCCTGGGCAAAGGGTACTCGGTTGTGGAAAATATGTGGCAGACCGGCCAGGCCTGGACACCGGGCTATGAATGGCGGGATCCCCGGTTTTTTGTGTTTGATGAGAATGACGGCAAGACCCTCCGGCTCATGGATGAAAGCCACCATAACGGCCTGCCTTTGCCGCCGTGGAAATTTATCGTCCATAAGCCTAAACTTAAATCAGGCCTTCCCATCCGGGGCGGCCTGGCCAGGCTGGCTGCAGTCAGCTATATGTGCAAGTCATACACCCTCAAGGACTGGATGGCTTTTGTCGACGTGTTCGGCATGCCCCTGCGGGTGGGCCGTCACAAGCCCGGTGCCCTGGAAAAAGACATCAATACCCTGATCAAGGCCGTGGCCAATATCGGCACAGATGCGGCCGCTGTTATCCCGGACAATATGCGGATCGAGTTTATAGAGGCGGCCAAGGCATCAGGGGGAGATAAGCTTTTTATAGGCCTTGCGGACTGGCTTGACCGGCAGGTTTCCAAGGCGGTCCTCGGTCAGGTGGCCAGCACCGAAGGCACCCCGGGCAAACTGGGCAACGACGATGCCCAGGACGATGTAAGACAGGATATCAAGAAAGCCGATGCCAAAGCCCTGGGCAATACCCTGACCCGGGACCTGGTCGTCCCCTTTGTGGAGATCAATTACGGCAGACAGGAGAAATATCCCAGGATCCTGATCCCGGTACCGGATCCGGAGGATTTGAAAGTACTTGCCGAATGCCTTGATAAACTCGTTCCCCTGGGGGCAAAGGTTCCGGCAAAGTGGGCAAGGCAAAAATTCAGTATCCCGGATGCGGCTGAAAATGAAGAGGTGCTTCAGGTCCAGGGGGCTGCTCCTGCACTGGCCGAAAACAGGACATTATCAACAGCCATGAACCGGGACAATGCCAATCCCGATCCAGGGGACGAACTGGACGAGCTGGCCCTTAAAATGGCAGAGAACTGGGAGCCGGTTATGGAACCTGTAACCAGCCCGGTCCTGGAGCTGGCCAAACGGTGCGGCTCCTATGAAGAATTCCTGGCCGGTCTGCCCGGGCTTGTGGGTGAGATGAACCCGGAAGAGCTGATCCAACAACTGGCCCGGGCCACGTTCACGGCGCGGGGCATGGGAGACGCAACCGATGGCTGAGGCATACCATCCGGGACCGGTGCCCGAAGAGGTCCTGGAGTACTTCCGGGCCAAGGGGTGGAAGATCGGGTTTGACTACCGGGATGTATGGCAGGCGGAACATGCCCATGCCTTTACCGTGGCCAAGGTCACGGAACTGGATCTGCTGGAGGATATCCGGGAGGCGGTTGACCAGGCCATGGAAAACGGGGAGACCTTTGCCCGGTTCCGCAAGCAGCTTGAACCCCTGCTGCGGGAAAAAGGCTGGTGGGGAATAAAGGAGATGACCGACCCCGTCACAGGGGAAACCGTTGCGGCCAGGCTGGGATCCCCCAGGCGGCTGAAAACCATTTACCGGGTCAATATGAAAACCGCACGGGCGGCCGGGCAATGGGACCGGGCACAGCGGACAAAGGCGGTCCGGCCTTATCTGCTTTACTCCCTGGGACCGTCCCGGGTCCACCGGAAAAAGCACCTGGCCTGGAACCAGTTGCTCCTGCCCATTGACCATGATTTCTGGCTTACCCATTACCCGCCCAACGGCTGGGGCTGCAAATGCCGGGTGCGCCAGATCAGCAAGACAGAGGCCAAGCGCCTGGGCGGGGTCAGTGAGGAGCCGGTCATCCGGATGCGCAAATGGAAGAACAAACGGACCGGGGAAACCCAGTATGTTCCCCAGGGCATTGATCCGGGCTGGGATTATAATCCCGGCACGGGACGCGGGAAGAATTTATCCGGCCTCCTGGAGGAAAGATACAAGACCGCCCACCCGGCTGATGCTGATGCCGCAAAAAGAGAGTGGAACCGGGACAGCGAATAAGGCCTGAAATTTGCCCGTACACAGATTGATTTATAGCTTTCCATATCATATCCGGCCTTTTGGCCTTAAATCGAAAAAATTCATGCTTTAAATACATGTTGCGTGTATTTCTTCAGGATCAATTTCTTAATCCCCGCCTGAAATACGGCAAACATTCATTTTCAAACGCTTGAAATCCATCTTTCCTTCCCATCTGGTATTCCTGCCTGCATGGAAAAGAAAAGTTTAAAAATTGCCTTAAACGTCCGGCTGCCAGGGGACGGTTCCCTGCCTGACTGGGTGGAGCTGATCCCGGCCGGGGAACTTGTCCAAGGACGGGACGGCCGCAAGTGGACCAATCCGGCACCTGACCAGGTGGTGGCGGCAACAATGGCCTATCAGGGCGGTGCGGATCTGCCCATTGACTGGGAGCATGCAACAGAGAAAAAGGCTCCTAAGGGTGAAAAGGCCCCGGCAGCCGGATGGATTAAGGTAAAAACAATGGAAGTCAGGGACGGGGCGATCTGGGGGGAAACCGGTTGGACGGATGACGGTACGAGGGATGTGCAAAAAAAAGCGTACCGTTATCTGTCCCCGGTCCTTGTTTACCGGGTAAAGGACCGCAGGATCATCCGGCTGGATTCAGCCGGGCTGACCAATAAGCCAAACCTGCACCTGACCGCCCTGAACCAGGCACAAACCCAAACAGAGGAGACAGGTATGGATTTTTTTAAAGCCATCTGCAAGGCCCTGGGCCTTGCGGACGGCACAACCGAGGAACAGGCGCTTGCAAAAGTAACCGCCTTGAAAGGGGAGCTGGCCACGGCTGAAAACCGGGCGCTGACCCCTGACCTTCAGAAGTTTGTTCCGCGAACGGATTATGATGCTGTTGTCGAACGGGCCGAGAACGCTGAACAAAAGCTGGAGGAAAATGAAACCCAGGCCCTGAAGGAAGAGATCGACACGGCCATTAACCAGGCCCTGAAGGACGGTAAAATCACACCGGGCAGCAAGGAATATCACAAGGCCCAGTGTAAAACCGATGGCGGCCTGGACAGGTTTAAGGAATTTGTAAAAACCGCGCCTAAACTGGCTCAGGACTCGGA
Source organism: Desulfobacterales bacterium (assembly GCA_022361395.1). GTDB lineage: Bacteria > Desulfobacterota > Desulfobacteria > Desulfobacterales > Desulfobacteraceae > Desulfobacter. The sequence goes on from JAKSAX010000342.1 coordinate 15,585, forward strand.
CCTGAAGGACAAGGATCTGAATCAGGACAAAGGCGCTTTGACAGATGAGGATAAGGCGGTTTGTCAGCAACTGGGCATTCCTGAAGATGATTATCTGAAAACCAAGAAAGGAGAGGCGTAATGGCAACCGTTATTACCGCGCCCGTGCTTCAGGCACTTATGGTGGGCTTTAGCCGGAAATTTCAGGAAGGCCAGTCCATGGCCAAGTCTCAGTACCTCCAGGTGGCCACTAAACTCCCCAGCGGGGGGAAATCCACCACCTACGGATGGTTGGGCAAATGGCCCAAGTTCCGTGAATGGGTCGGGGATCGCGTCATCAATGATATGGCTGCCCATGGGTACAGCGTTGTCAATAAGGCCTTTGAATCCACTATCGGTGTGGGCAGGGATGAGATTGAGGATGACGAAATCGGTGTGTACAGCCCCTTGTTTCAGGAGATGGGCTTGGCTTCGGAAGTCTTCCCGGATGAGATGGTTTTCCCCATGCTTGATGCCGGGCTGACAGGTGAATGCTATGACGGTCAGTACTTCTTTGATATTGATCATCCGGTCTACCCCAATGCAGACGGGACCGGGACTGCCGTTTCCGTTCCCAACTACATTGACGGCGCAAATCCCGCCTGGTTTCTCCTGGACACCACCCGGCCGCTCAAGCCCCTGATCTATCAGGAACGGCGTCCCATACAATTTACCTCCATGAATAAGCCCACGGACACCAATGTGTTTATGTCCAAAGAATACTACTACGGGGTGGATTGCAGGGCAAATGCCGGATACGGCCTTTGGCAGATGGCATTCTGTTCCAAAGCGGCTCTGGATCCGGACAATATCTGGGAGGCCTATCAGGCAATGAAAGACTTTAAGGCGGACGGCGGCAAATCCCTGGGGATCCGGCCCAACCTGCTGGTGGTCCGTTCCGGCCAGGAAAAGCTGGCTGAAGAGGTCATGAAAGAGATCAAAGCGGGCGGAGAGACCAATACCCTGCACGGCAAGTTCGATCTTCTGGTGCCCGACTGGATGTAACCCTAAAATTATGGAGGTAACACTATGACTGTGCTCATACAATCCAGCAAAGAAGGGTTCCGCCGGTGCGGCGTAGCCCATTCAAAATCCCCGACTAAGTATGAAGACGGCGATTTCACTGAGGATCAGCTTATCATCCTCATGGATGAGCCGAAACTCAGTGTCAAGATCATCCCGGACAAAAGCGTCCGGGATGATTCTCTCCCTGAAGAACCGGAAAAGGGTGAGCTTGATCCTTCCGTCCTGTCAGCGGCCCGCAAGGCCATTGAAGCCGGTGACATCATTAGCAGCGGTGCCCCGGATATCAAGGCCATGGAAGCGATCCTGGGCAGCGACGTAACCAAGGAACAGCGGGACCAGGCCTTTGACACCATCCGGGCCGAGGCTAAGGAGTAACCCCCATGGCCTATGCAACCAAAGCGGATATTGACAGCAGGTACAAGGATGTCATCTACCCCATGATGCCGGATCCCGGTGATCCGGATGAAGAGATCGTGGATGACGGTGCCATACAAAAGGCCCTTGATGATGCGGCCGGGG
>JAKSAX010000343.1 GCA_022361395.1 Desulfobacterales bacterium
GGGCAAGCGGTGTGTCCGGATCCACCTGGGATCCCAAATTGACCTCAGGGGATATGATCTGTGCGTCAAAGGGGGCCTTAATCCGGGTGCGGGTCAGTTCCGACCTGGCCTGGTCAAGGGCTGCCCGGGCCGATTGAACCGCAGCCCTGGCCGCTGCCATCTGCGGTTCGCGTAAAACCAGGGCCCTGTTTCCACCGGTGATCTCCCTGTTCATCAGGGCATACTCTTTTTCAGCCACATCGCGCCTGCCCAGTTCAATGGCAAGGGCTGATTCTGCCTGTTGCAGCGCACTTTCCATTTGTGTTACCTGATGCTGATAATCAGAGGGGTCTATCTTAAGAAACACTTCGCCCTTTTTTATCAGGCTGCCGGGCATAAACCTGTCCGAGACCTCGATAACCTGTCCGCTGATGCGGGGGGCAAACATAATATCCCGGACAGGCTGGACATTGCCAAGCCCCCTGATCCCGGGGGTAAATGTACCGCGCTGAACTTGCATAACCTCCACAAGCATTGGGGTTTTTTTAACCGCATCTTCCCGCTGGGCCGTGGGTTCACTGGCATATATCCGGGAAATTAAAAACGCAGCCATGGCTGCAATGCCTGTAATAATGACAAGTGTATAAAACCTGTTCAGGGGGCGGGCTGTTTTTTCGGTTGTCATCTTTAGCTATCCTTTTGCTTCTTGGTTTTATCCGGAGTTTTAAACCCGCCGGCCAGGGCCCGGTACAAGGATATGCGATACTCCACCAGGTTGCGGCGGGCCAGAAGCAGGTCCCTTTCCACGGACTGCAGCTGATACCGGGCCACCAGGACAGAGAGAAAATCATTGGCGCCGCTGAAATACCCCAGACGGACCTGGTCATAGGAATTACCGGCCAGATCCAGCCTCTCTTCAAGATTTTTTATCCGCCGGCCCTGGTTCTTTTCATTTATAAGCGCGTCTTCCACCTCCCTGAAGGCCTGCAATACCGTTTCCCCGTACAGGGCGATCAATTCACTCCGCAGGGCTTCCCTGCGGGAGACTTCCGCCTGTCTCCGGCCGCCGTCAAAAAGAGGGGAGACCACTGCGCCGGCCAGTGCCGTAATCCAGTTTGAAAACAGGTTGCCCGGGGTGGCCGCTTCGGAAATATAGGAGGCGGATAAGGTAAGTTGCGGGTATTGGTCCCGGACAGCCGCTGCCAGATCCTTATCAGCAGCCCGGATGTCAAAATAGGCCTTCCGGATATCCGGCCGCCGGGTGACTGATCCCGAGGACAGGGACGGTACAGGTGTCAAGACGGGCAGGGCCCTGCTTACCCTGTATGTTTTATTCAGGGGCAGTTCCCCTCTGAGCAAAGAGATCTGATGCTCAAGTGTTTTCATCTCTGTCTCAACAATAATTTTTTCTTCCTCAATTTCCCGGTTTAACAGCTGCTGGCGGAGGATATCCTCACTCCGGACCAGGCCGGTTGCAAAACGGGCCTTGAGAATTTCCAGGGTGTTGTCATTGGTACGAAGCTGGCGTTCCAGCAATGCGTGCTGGCTATACGCTTCTATGAGCCGCATCCAGGTGACGGCAATATCGGCGGAAAGGGAAAGCGCAGCAGTGCGAAAGGCCTCCTCACTTGCCTGTACGCGCAGGGCCTCGGCATCGGTCTGAGACCGGATACGTCCCCAGAGGTCAACCTCATAGGAAGCGGCTGCGCCAAAGGTAAGCTGATCTGTTTTCTCTCCTCTATCTATTTCCCGGTCCAGGCCGCCGGTGGCATTCAGGCTTGGATAGAGGGATGAGGCTGTTTTACGGGCCACAGCTTTTGCAGCGGTTAACCGTTCCCAGGCAGCGGTGAGGGAAAAATTCCGGTCCAGGGCCGTTGCGATGTGGCGGTTTAACTGGTCATCCCCAAAAGATTCCCACCACGGATCTTGTGAGTCCGGCATCCGGGTATCGCCTTCAATGGCCTTGATCTCTTCTTCCAGGGGCAGGGTATATGTCCTGTAGACCGAACAGCCGGGGCCGGAAATAAGAATCAGCCCGAGACAAAGGGCGTAAATAAGCTTTCCTATTTGTTGAATCCCCTTCTTTTCCGGAGCTGCCGGTTTAAATTTCTCAATCATTTCCAGGTCCTGTTTATTGATTTGATATCTGCTGTCTTTATTCAGCCATCCGCCTGACCTTTTAGACTATGAAGGTAACAGATTAAGAATGACCCCAGGATGACAGCCAGATGATATTTTTGTCATTTTCATGACCTTTCATAAAAAAACATCCTGACCATACTTGAAAAAAATTTTAAAACCTTAGGGATCGCGCAGGAATTAATTCACACCAGGTGAAGTTATTTTTGCACGGTCCCTTAGCTTAAAATCCTTTTTTATTCACCCGGCATTTACCCGGTAGGTGTTAGCGATAGTAACAGGCAAAAAAGTATCGATGAAATCGATATGGAGGGTGAAATGGCAACCGGTGACGGTGTTCTGTTAAATAGAAAAAAAGGAGGATGTCATGAAAATTGAAAATAACGATTCCCCGGAAGTATCTGCCCAAAGCCGGAGCGAGAGCGAGACCGGATCCACAGTCGATATGGTTGTACCTTCCAGCGAAGGTGGCACCGGTGGTGGCACAAAGAAGAACCTGTCCGCCATGGGGACCTCGGAACTTAAGAAACTCGGGGCTGCTGATTTGAAAAAGCTTAGTTCAAGCCAGCTCAATAAACTGAATGCCTCACAGCTCAATAAACTGGATGTGGGTCAGCTTAAAAAACTGACTACGGCGAACCAGGCAAAGCTGAACCAGGCCCAGCAAAGGAAACTGGGACTGTCCATACAGGATGCGGTCGCAGTGGACCTGAGTGCCGAGGGGGTAAGCAAAAGCCGGAGTGAAACAGCCGGTGAATCCATTGCATCCGGTCAAGAGCCCTAATTCTAAAACCCGTGAGGTCTCAACCCTGAATATTATAGTCAGTGTCCGGATAACGGAAGGGCAAACAATAATTGTTAAAATTGAGGAAAAGAATGGAGAGAAATTTGAAGATCATTCTGACAAGGAAGCGGTTAGGTATTTTCGTTTCAATGACGGCGTTTTTTGCCTGGACCCTGATGTCCGGCCCGGTCCTGGCCGGCGAGGCGGACGGCCCGGGAGGCCCGGACGATGAGTTCGCCCCCGGCTTTTCCGGCTATGTCCAGCCCATGGTGGGAGTGATGTCTACAAAATCCAACTCCGATGTCGGAGACGACAATGAAAAAATCGATTCCCTTGATCAGGATGCAGACTCTGAAACCCAGGTTATGCCCATGGTGCTGTTTAACCTGAATTATACCCTTGAAAACCGTGCGACCCGGTTTTATATCGGCACCTCCGAAGAGGAGATCATAGAGGGGGCATTCCTCTTTGAGGCCGGGGTACGGCATAAGTTATCCGGCGGCACCGTATTGTCGGCGGGCTGGGTTCCCACCCTCCCGCTGCTGGAAGAAGAGGTCTGGAAAGATCCCTTCCTGACAGGCAGCAACCGCGAGAAAACAGACCGGGACACCCAGGCATTCAGGATCGGGGCCGAACGGATATTCGGCACCCCCCTTACGCTGAGATACGGATTTGCACAACAGGAAATCGACGATGACCGGGCAGGTGAATCTGTTGCCGGCCTTTCCGCAGGCGACCTGGCAAAGCTAAAACGGGACGCGAATTTCCACCTGGCAGAGGTGCTGTTTCCGATTTCGCTGGATATAGGACTTATGATCACCCCCCAGGTCGGATACATGATCGGGGATGCGGACGGGGATGCCAACAGTTTTAAGCGGTATCAGGGGCAGCTGACCATTGAATACCCCCTGGATAAATGGATGTTTTTTGGTAATATCAACCTGGCCAGAAGCGATTATGACGAGTCCAATCCCGTATTTAATAGAACCCGTGAAGACACGTCCTGCGGCGCCATGCTGGGTGCCGGATATCGCGCTCCGTTTGGCTGGGAGAACTGGATGATCAACATTTATGCCTCCTGGGAGGAGCGGGACTCCAATATCAAATTTTATGACAGAACGAATTCAATGGCCGGAATCGGCATGACCTGGCGCTTTTAATTTACCGGGGGCAGCCCCGTATCCGGAACACCGGCAGAGGGGGGCAACAGCCTGATTAATAGAGATCACCAATTGTTGTTTTACAAGTTAATACCGATGATCTATTATCCGAAAAGATCTGAATCAGGCTTTTATTCAGCCTGTTCACAAGGAGTGGCATATGGCGCTTTTCGTGCTGCTGGTGGAAGACAACTTTGACCTGGCAGCCTCCATAGTTAAATATCTGGAACTTAAAGGGGTTGTCTGCGATCATGCCGCTTCCGGGGAAGCCGGTCTGAACCTGGCAAAAGAGAATGATTACGACGTGATCCTTCTGGATATCATGCTGCCCCGGCTCAGCGGGCTTGACCTGTGTGAGACCCTGCGCAATACCGGGCAGGATACCCCGGTTCTTATGCTGACGGCCAGGGATACCCTGGATGACAAGCAGGCCGGTTTTGCCTCGGGCACGGACGATTACCTTGTCAAACCCTTTGATATGCCTGAACTGATGATGCGTATCAATGCACTGGCAAGGCGGAGAAGCGGCCAGGCAAGGGTATTGAAGGCCCTGGATATCACCATGCACCTGGATTCAAAAGAGGCCTTCAGGGGAGCTCGGCGGCTGACCCTTACCCCCACAGGCTGGAACCTGCTGGAGATCCTTGTCCGTGCCTGCCCGGCAGTGGTCAGCCGCAGTAAAATAATTCAGGCAATCTGGGGAGACGATGTTCCTGAAACAAATGTATTGAAGGTGCAGATATATAAACTGCGCCACCAGTTGAACGATAGATACGCCCCCCCGGTACTCTATACGGTTTCCGGGCACGGTTATGTGTTAAAGGATGGAAATGACGGCCCCCCGTAAACTAAACCGCTACATTACGCTTCATCTGGCAGGACTGTTCCTGGTGATGATTGTGGCCTATACTTCTTTAGTTATTTTTTCCGTGGTCGGAGCGCTGGACGCAGCATCTTCCTACGACCTTCACCTGGCCGCAAGGGACTTTGAACTCCTTTACCGGAAAGACGCTTTGGCGCCTCTGCCCCAAGGTCCGCGGCTTAAGTCCTATATCGGTAAAGAGAACCTGCCGGATCAGATACGGGTTCTGTTACAGTCAAAAAAAATTACACATGGCAAACTTACGCTTCTTGAAGATGATACCGGGCTGCCGAAGGGCTTTGGTTTCAGCATGGTTTTTGTTTTTCCCTATGATCTCCATGACGGACGCCGTCTTTATCTGTTGAAAACCTATACGGAGGAAGATGATATTCCTGAGACCTTCAAGGTGGTGGATCAAACACCGATACTGCTTCTGGTACTTGGTATCGGATTCATTCTTTTGTTTTATCTCCTGGTTCAGGCCCTGTTCGGAAAGGTAGTTAATTCCGTCAGGGTTTTATCCGGTTGGGCCCGGGGTATTGACGGAAAGCTGCTGAAAGACCGTCCGGATTTTTATTTTCAGGAGGTTGACCAATTGGCCGATATCATTGAGGATGCAGTTACCGATCTGAATCTTGCCCTGACAAGGGAGCACAGGTTCCTTAGAAATGCCAGCCATGAACTGCGAACCCCCATTGCGGTGATCCAGACAAGCATGGACCTGCTGGGCCTGGTCGCTCCGGACCCCGGAAAAGAGGAAAAAGAGATTTACCGGCGAATCCGGCGGTCTGCCGGAGATATGCACAGGCTTACGGAAACCCTGCTGTGGCTAAACAGGAAAAAAGAGGAAATGCCCCTTTCCGAACCAATTCGTATTCATAGTTTGATAGATGAACTGGTTCAGGAGAATGCGTATCTTCTTTCCGGCAAATCCACCGAGGTCAGCCTTGAAACAGTTCCGGCCACGATCAATTTTCCTGTGGTGGCGCTCCGTATTGCCCTGGGGAACCTGATCCGGAATGCGTTTCAGCATACGGACCAGGGTATTGTCAGGATATCCTCATCACGGGGTTCTGTCACCGTGGCCAATACAAGTGAAAGCCTGAATCAGGCAGACGGGGACCGGTCCGGATTCGGGCTCGGTTTGCTGCTGGTTCAGCAAATCTGCGAAAAACTGAATATCACTTATGAGTGTCGTAAAACCCGTGGAGGACATGAAGCTGTGCTGATGTGGCCAAGGGAGAACGGACCGGCAGATAACGAAAATATGTTCTGAAAAAAGATGCAGTGAGAAGACCGCTCCGGTTACAAAATGTTGAAACGTTGCGCGTAATTATTTTCGTTATTATCTCCCTTATCAATCCACCAGCCGGCTCAGCTTTTCCAGCAGCGGGTCAAAGTGCTGCTGCGTATGTCTGTACACCGTATCATTGAGGCGGGTATAGGTATGGTGGGCAACCATATCCGGCATGAATTCATCTCCCATATGGACCATCTTTGCTGCAGCAGCCTCATAGGAGTCAAAGGCATCCACGGCCATGCCCGCGTTAATGGCGCAGCCCACGGAGGCAGAGCTTTTGATCCTGTTCCGGGATGCCGGGATGCCGAACACATCGGAGAAGATCTGCATGAACACATCGCTGTTGGACCCGCCCCCGGATATGACCAGGCGGTCAAACGGAGTGTCGATCTCCTTGGCCATGGGGTCCATATGGTTTTTCATGGTAAAGGCAATGCCCTCCAGGATTGAGCGGTAGATATGGGCACGGGTGTGGCGGCCGTCAAAGCCGAACATCACCCCTTTTCTGAACACGGCTTCCGCGGGCGGGGCCCAGTCATGGACGGTCAGCAGGCCTTCGCAGCCGGGAGGCAGCTGTGCTGCTTCCCGGTTGAACATCTCTTCCACTGAAATGCCTTTTGCCCCGGCCTCGGCCCTGACGCCGTCCCCGAACTGGTCGCAGAACCAGGAGACCGTCCACATGCCCCGGCGAACCCCCATGCATTCGTAGAGATAGCGGTGGGGAACAGAGGCCTGGAACGGCCAGAAGTTTTTAGCGCCTCTCACATTCCTTTCGCCGTGAACCATGGCCCCGATATAGGTGCCCAGGGAGATCAGGGCCGTTCCCGGAGAGAGGGAGCCGGCCCCCAGGGCCTCAACCGCCTTGTCATGGGCCGTTGCCACCACGGGCAGTCCCTCCGGCAGGCCTGTAATCCCGGCAGCCTCTTCTGTGACATTGCCGAGGATTTCCCCGGGCTTTACCACTTCAGGCACCATGTCCCGGGTGAGGTTGAACCGTTTGAATTCCTCCGGATCGTCGCTCCAGTCCCAGGTATCGTTGTCCATGGGCCAGTTGCCGATATAATTGGCGCAGGTGTCCGTAAGTTTCCCCGTCAGGCGGTGGGTGATATAGCCGGAAGAGGCGGATAAATACCTGACGTCCCCGAATGCCTTTTGATATACATACGGACTGTTCATCCGCTTGTCCATCCAGGAGATCACGGGGCAGGCAAGCGTGCCGTCTGCTTTCATCAGGGCCAGGCAGCACCGGATGACACAAAGCCCCATGGCACGTATACCGGAAGGGTCTTTCCCAAGATCATTGACAAACCGGTCCATTACGGTTTTCAGTGCAGAAGCCGTGGCCTCCCACAGATCATCACCC
>JAKSAX010000550.1 GCA_022361395.1 Desulfobacterales bacterium
AAAAAGAGATGGCAGCCTGCATTAAAAGTATTCAGTATGCAAGGGATATCCTGAAAATCGGTAAATAGACTGATCCCTTTTACCGGTGAAGGGTGTGTGTACCCGGTGCTGGCTTTTCGGCGGCACCGGGGATTTTCCCGGCCCATTCAACTTCCTCCAATATCCGCTTAATTCGTATTTCCGTTTTAAAAACAGATCGCTAAATCATATATCAATCCGGCAGGAACTTCGGCCATTTAATCTTCATGGCCAGGGGGTATCGACATTGTAAGGATAGGAGAAATACCCTGTCCCTCATATACTGATAAAATTCATTTTATATTTCTTAAAAAATATTTTAAATTTTACATTGGTTTTTTAAAACTGATTTCATATCCCACCCTGTAAAAATCTTATTTTCCCTTATATTTAAGCAGGTTGAACCAGGAGCCCGCACATTGGCATGGCAGTTGCTCTAAAGGGGGATGCATACACACACAGCATTCATATCTTAATAAAGGAGAACAAATGACAGAGCAACTGCTTTACCTGAGCCAGAAAGATGTGGCAGATACCGGGCTGACCATGGACCGGATTATTGAAACCGTTGAAAAGGGCTTTAATGAAATGGGCAACGGCCGGGTGGAAATGCCCCCTAAACCCGGGGTTCACCCCGGTGAGGGAGATAACTTCATCCATGCCATGCCCGCCTATATCCCCGCCATGAATTCCGCAGGCGTTAAATGGGTATCCGGTTATCCGGGAAATCCTGCCAAGGGTATCCCCTATATCAACGGCCTGCTTATTTACAACGACCCGGCCACAGGCCTCCCCCTGTCCGTGATGGACTGCTCATGGATCACTGCCATGCGGACTGCTGCGGCCTCGGCCGTTTCCGCCAAATATCTTGCCCGCCCGGAGTCTTCAACCATCGGCATACTGGCCTGCGGTGTCCAGGGTCATACCAACCTGGAAGCCATGAATGTCCTCTTCCCCCTGAAAAAAGTATTTGCCTTCGACACTATAGCGGAGCAGGCCGAAGAGCTGGCAGCATACGGCCGCAACACCCTGGGCCTTGATGTCGAGATTGTCACCGATCCCAGAAAGGCAGTCACGGGATGTGATATCGTGGTTACCTCCGGCCCCATCCTCAAGGTGCCCCATGCCACCATCAAAAAAGACTGGGTGGATGAAGGGGCCTTTGTCTCCTGCGTGGATTTTGATTCATTTTTCTCACGTAACGCCCTGGCCCAGGCCGATAAATGGACCACGGACAACCTGGACCAGTACAATCACTATAAGGATCACGTCGGATTCTTCATAGACTGTCCCCCGGTATATGCCGAGCTTGGCGAACTGGTCACCGGGGCGAAAAAAGGCCGGGAAAACGACACCGAAAGGACATTTGCCGCCAACCTCGGCCTTGCCATGGAGGATATGGCAGTCGCGCCCCTGATATTTGATCTGGCAAAAGATAAAAACCTGGGGACCTGGCTGCCCCTTTAACAGAACCTGAAAAGGAGAAACACCATGGGTATGTTTACTGACGAGTTGTACTTCAAACCAAAGCTCCAGGTGATCAATGACGATCAGATCAAACAGATTCACATGGCCACCCTGGAGGTACTTGAAAGAACGGGCATTAAAATAACCCATCCCGAAGCCATTGAACTCCTGGCATCGGCAGGGGCAAGGGTGGACGGCGACAGGGTCAGAATTCCCTCATGGATGGTGGAAGATGCCATCCGCAAGGCCCCGTCCAGGATCGTCCTGGGCAAACGGACCGGGGAGAGAAGCGTTGTGCTTGAGCGGGACAAATCTTACTTCGGTCCCAGCCTGGACTGTATCGACTATATGGATCCGGCCACCCACAGGCGCGGCCGGTTTGAAAGCCATCATGTGGAAACCACGGCTGCCCTCTGTGATGCCCTGCCCGGTTTTGACTGGTGCATGACCATCGGTATGGCCGATGATGTGCCCGCAGACATTGCCGACCGGGTGGTGGCCAGGAACACCATGCAGTTCTGTGAAAAGCCCCTGGTCTTCTGTTGCAAGGACACCAACTCCACCAGGGATATTTATGAGATGGCCCTGCTCCTGTGCGGCGGAAAGGAGAAATTCGACCAGGCCCCCACCATCGTCCACTATTCAGAGCCGATATCCCCCCTGGTTTACTATGATCCTGCCGTGGACAAGGTCCTGTTCTGCGCTGAAAAGGGCATCCCCCTGATCAACTTCCCTGCGCCCCAGGCCTGCGGCTCTGCCCCTGCCACCTTTGCCGGCACTATTGTCCAGGGCGGTGCGGAATCCTTAAGCGGCCTTGTGATCCATCAGCTTAAAAATCCGGGTGCCCCGTTTATTTACGGCGCCTTTACCACCATCATGGACATGAAAACCTCTATCTTTTCCTACGGTGCCTGCGAACTCAGCCTCATGACCGGGGCCCTGGCCCAGATGGCCCAGCACTACGGCCTGCCCTTTTTCGGAACCGCCGGTGCCACAGATGCCAAATTCTGTGATGCCCAGGCCGGGGCTGAAGCTGCCTTTCAAACCCTGAGTTCCGCAGCCATAGGTTCCGGCCTCATCCATGACTGCTCATCCTGGATGGATCACGGCAACCTGGTATCACCCGAATTCATGGTCCTGGTAAACGATATTGTGACCTCGGTAAAACATTATATGGAAGGGATACCCGTGACCACGGAGACCCTTGCCCTGGATGTAATAGAGCGGGTGGGCCCCGGCGGCCACTATCTGTCGGACCCCCATACCATGGCCAACTTTAAAAAGGTGAAGTATTCCGAACTGTTTGAACGCCAGGTCTTTGAAAACTGGCAAAACAGCGGATCCAAAAGAATGGAACAGCGCCTGCAGGAGCTGACCCTGGTGAAGATGCAGCACAGACCCGCCCCCCTGGCAGAGGATATCATTAACGAACTGGACCGCATGCAGGCGGCCTGGAAATAGGAGGTCTTATGTTTCACCAGCAAAGGGACACCGGCATCCGCCAAATCTTTACCCGGAAAAACCACTCCTGTTATGGCATGGGGATAGGCATAATGATTTTAGATGATGTCTATCCCGGTTTTCCCGGGGATGTCAGGAATGCATCAGCCTTTCCCTATCCCATCCAGTACGAGATTGTGGAGGGCATTGATATTAAACAATTACTCTGGCACGAGGACAAATCCCCCTGCCTTGCCCCCATCCTGGCAGCAGCCAAAAAACTGGAAAAGATGGGCTGCCGGGCCATTGCAGCGGAATGCGGCTACTTTGCCTATTTCCAGCCTGAGGTAGCCGATGCCGTGGATATCCCGGTGTTCATGTCCAGCCTGCTCCAGGTGCCTTTTATCCAGCAGACAATCGGTCCGAAAAAAGATGTGGGAATCCTCTGCTATCAGCGGCAATTCCTCACGGACACCCACCTGTCAAAGGTTGGGATCACTCCCGGAAGCAACTATGTGATTGCCGGGGCCAGTGATGATTACGGGTGCACGGAACTGGACAAGCTCTGGAGCTGGGAAGTCCGGCCGGAAAAACCCGAGGCCGTATACGAAATCCAGGAACAGCAGATGGTGGATGCCTGTGTGGATTTTACTAAAAAGAATCCCAATATCGGCGCCATCATGCTGGAGTGCACCGGCATGCAGCCGTTTGCCAGGGCGATCCAGCAACGGGTGGACCTGCCGGTATTTTCCTGGGGCACCATTCTGGACTATGCATACTCAGTGACCGTTCACAGGGATTATTACGGCCACGTTTAACGAAAACCTCAAAAAGCTCCCGGGCTGCCGTGTGCGGCCCGGGTATTATATTCGTTTTCACCGGCCTTAAAATCCTGTACATTTAAGGAATGGATAAGTATCCGAATTTTAAAACACTTGCAGCCGGTGAAACCCAGGGTGCAGATTTCAGAATCCGGGTTCAGGACAGGGGATCAAATATCTCAATTATTGCCCCCCACGGCGGATTGATCGAATCCCGGACCTCATGGATTGCAGAATCAATAGCCGGGGACACTTACAACTATTATTGCTTTGAAGGGATCAAAGATAAGAACAACCGGGACCTTCACATCACAAGCCATCAATTTGACGAGCCCGGTGCCTTAAATCTGATTTCCGCCTCTGATATTGTTATAACCATCCATGCCTGTAAAGCCAAGGAAGCGGTTGTTTACATCGGCGGCCGGTCCGAAGCGCTTGGATACACCATCAGGAACGCCCTTGAAAAGTCGAATCTCAAAACCTCGCAAAAACAGGAATTTGCAGGCAGGCACCCGGATAACATCTGCAACAGGGGACGCACCGGCAAAGGGGTTCAACTTGAGATTTCACGGGGGCTCAGAGATGATCCCCGAAAACTTCACTTGCTTTCTAAAGCAGTCCGCAATGTATTGAAATGCTGTTGACCACTGCTGAACAGGGCTGAAAAAATACTTCTGCCTGCAGTTGTAACCATACCGGAACGACCGGACTGCAATCCGGATTGACAAGTTTATCCCACCCCTGTAAGACTATGGCCATGACCCTTACCCGCAACGACATCGGGAGTTTATTTCCCAACATAGACATGAACCGCGTCTCCTTTCTGTCCCTTCTGGATGATTTTTTTGAAGGGGTATTGGTCACGGACCACAAGGGGTATGTCCTGTTTATGAACGCGGAGCAGGCAAGAATAGATGACCTGCCTGCCCAGTCACTTGTGGGAAAAAAGGTGACTGACCTCTACCATGTGGATGACGGGGACAGCCCGACCATGCAGTGCATAAAAACCGGGAAGCCCATTAAAGGCCTGGCCTGCTATTACCGGACCTGGACCGGAAAAATAGTAAATTCCATCCACAATGTATTCCCCCTGCTTGACGGTTCCCAACTGGTGGGAACCATCTGCTTCATCCAGGATTTCTCCATCATTGAACAGCGGTTTGAAGCTGTGTTCCAGCCGGAAAAAATTAAAAACCTGCAACCCGGGTCCGGAACCCCTGACAGGATAAAAGGCCGGCAGTTTAAAAACGGCACCCGGTTCAGCTTCAGGGATATCATCGGCACATCCAGGGAGCTCCTGGAATCAGTGGATATGGCCGGACTGGCAGCCCAGTCGTCCTCTCCGGTAATGCTCTTCGGCCAGACAGGCACAGGCAAGGAGCTTTTTGCCCAGTCCATTCACAATGCCGGCCCGAGACAGGAAGCCCATTACGTGGCAGTGAACTGTGCGGCCATCCCGGAAAACCTGCTGGAGGGGATTCTGTTCGGCACCTCCACCGGGGCATTCACCGGGGCTGTGAACAAACCGGGATTGTTTGAAAAGGCTGACGGCGGCACCCTGTTCCTGGATGAAATCAACTCCATGACTGTGGGGCTACAGGCAAAACTGCTGAGATTTCTCCAGGAAAGGAAAGTCAGGCGGGTCGGCTCCCTTGATGAAATCAGCGTTGATATCAAACTGATATCTTCGGTGAACCGGAATCCCCATACAGCCATTGCTGACGGCAGTCTCCGGTCCGACCTCTTTTATCGCCTGGCTGTGGTGTTCATCAGGATCCCGCCCCTGAAGGAGCGGCTTGAGGACCTGCCGCTGCTGATTTCCCATTTTCTTGAAAAGAACAATATCCTCATGGAGAAACAGGTCTCCAGGGTGTCAGAAGAGGTTATGCTTCTGTTTAACCGCTATCCCTGGCCCGGTAATGTCAGGGAACTGGAACATATTATTGAGGGCAGCATGAACCTGGTTGACAGGGATACCTCTATCCGCCCCCGCCACCTGCCTCCCCACATGGAGATGTTTTTCCGGCAGGTGCCGGGTCAGCCCCGGGAAACAGGAGATCTGTCCGCTGACGGGATCCCGCTCCCTTCAGGGTCACCGGATGATAAACCGGGAATGTCACTGGCGGAAAAAAACAGAAAAAATGAAATCGCCATGATCCGGGATGCGCTGAGCAGGACCAGGGGAAAACCTTCTGCGGCTGCCCGGCTCCTGGATATCTCCCCCCAGCTGCTCAACTATAAGTTAAAAAAATACGGGATTGACAGAAGGGATTTTTCATAACGGAAAGCATCAGCCGGCCTTGTTTTTAACCCGGTCTTTTTCCACGTACCTTTTGTGAACCTGCTCAATCATGGAGAGGGACTGCTTAAAGATATCCACGATTTTCGGATCAAACTTCGTTCCCCGCAGGCGGCAGATCTCCGCCACGGCATCTTCAATGGCCCAGGCTCCCTTGTAAGGCCGCTCCGTGGTAAGGGCGTCAAATACGTCACACACGGCTGTAATGCGGCCGGCCAGAGGGATATCCCCGCCGGAAATGCCGGAAGGATAGCCGGATCCGTCCCAGTGCTCATGGTGGGTAAGTGCAATGGCTTTTGCAATGTCCAGCAACTGAGACTGCCCCCCGTCCAGGAGTTCATGCCCCAGCCGGCAATGGGTTTTAATGACATCGTATTCATCAGCGGTCAGGGGCCCTTTTTTCAGTAAAATAGAGTCGGGAATTCCCACCTTCCCGATATCATGCATGGGCACGGCATTGCACATCAGCCAGTTCGCCCCTTTGCTCAGCCCGTAAGCCTTACCGATAATCGAACAATACTTGCTTAACCGCTTATTGTGGCAACCGGTCTGGTCATCCCTGATCTCTGCAGCCTGGACCAGGCGGGTGACCACTTCAAGCTGCGCATCGTGCAGTTCGGCAGTCCGCTTTACCAGCATGTTTTCCAGGCTTTTCTTATGCTTTTCAAGTTCATCCTTGGTTTCAGCCAGGGTCTCTTCCAACTGAATCTCATTGGTAACGTCAATGAGGGTGCCCAGGGACAGAACCACTTCCGACTCAGGATAGGTCTCTATCAGGGCAATATCTTTCAGCCAGACAGTATCCCGGCCATTGTCAATCTGGTAGATGGCCTCGGATTTCCCGGATTTTTCCGACAGGCGGCGGAGGTATTGGCGGGCATGGGCCAATTGGTTTTTATCAAGAACATTCTTTGAGACAAGGGCAGAATCCAGCTGCTTCCTGTACAGGTACTGCTGACTTAGATTCTTCCGAAAGGCATCGGCAAGCATGTCGCCTGCCCTGCAGTTCAGTATTTCCTCCAGGCCTTTGCCGGTGAATTCATACCAGATATCTGTCCGGCCGATTTTCCAGGATGCAATATAGGGAATGATGGGCGTACCGATTTTCTCAAGTGCGTCCATATGAATGATAGCCTTTGCCAGTCTTTTTTTAAGGGACCTGTTATGGCTGTAACGCAAAATACGGCCCCTATAGGCAAATTTTTTTTCAAACAATGATAAAAGGTCAGGTTTCCCGCTCATCAGCCCGTCCGTTATCCAATTTTTTTGCGGCATCAATCAATGGTGGCTATCAAAGGTAGGTGCCCTGCAATATTATGTTTAACCTTCAGGTTAACATCGGTCCCGCACTTATACGCATACAGACTTGAATAACGTAAAAAAAGAGATAATGCAAAGGTTTTCTAAGTACTTCGGGCACAGCGGTAAAATCCCGGTCGGCAGGAAAAGCCGGGTACGAGCAGCCGGTTCCTTATTTTAAAACAGGGCGTGAACCCCGGCCACAAGTGTTGCTGCCGGACATTTTCACTGTGAATCAACCCGGTGCTGTGATAAAAGGCGGGATGCGGTTATTTCTGATCATTTTATCCCAGTTTTTATCCGGCTCCATCTGGTTTGCCGCCAATGCCGCCTTCCAGGGCCAGGATTTTTTATTGTCTGCAGTTCAGGCCGGATTTATTGCCGGAACCCTTATATTTGCCTTTTTTAACCTGGCCGACCGTTTTTCCCCTGCACGGCTGTTTTTCATCTCTTCCCTTTTCGGGGCACTGTTTAATATATGCCCCCTGATTACAGATCATGTCTCCGGCCTGCTGCTGGCATCCAGATTTCTCTGCGGCATCAGCCTGGCCGGTATTTATCCCGTGGGAATGAAAATTGCTGCTTCATGGTATCCGGACACTTTGGGCAGGGCCCTGGGGTTTCTGGTGGGCGCCCTGGTACTGGCATCGGGATTTCCCTATTTTATAAAGATGGTCAGCTGGCAGGGGGATCCCTCCCTGATTCTGGCTGTTACCACCGGCCTCTGCCTTACCGGCGGCATCATCCAGGTTTTGCTGGTCAAGGACGGGCCTGCCCTGCCAAAGGGCTCTGCATTCAGCCTCACAGCCATAAAAAAGGCATTTTCCCATCCCGGATTCAGGGCAGCCTCATTCGGATATTTCGGACATATGTGGGAACTTTACGCACTCTGGGCATTCATCCCTGTACTTTGCAGCACCCTGGCTCCGGGTGCTGCAGACCTTTTGTCCTTTGCCGTTTTCGGCGTTGGATTTCTGGGGTGCGGCCTGGGGGGGCTGCTCTCCATCAGGACAGGCAGCCGGAAGATTGCAAAATGGGCCCTCATGGGTTCCGGATTCTGCTGCCTGCTCTCCCCGTTTTTGCATCAAATGCCCCGGCCCCTTGCCATAGGCCTGCTGCTCTTCTGGGGGGTGGCCGTTGTCACCGACTCCCCCCAGTTTTCCTCCCTGAACGCCCGCTTCGCCCCCCGGGCCTATGTGGGGTCGGCCCTGACCATTGTCAACTGCATGGGATTTCTCATCACCATATTCACCATTGAACTCCTGAGCTTCTGGGTCAGCACATGGGGAATCAGGTTTGCCTTCCTGCCCCTGGCTGCCGGCCCCCTTTTCGGCTGGATCTCCATGAGGCGTATTGAAGGAAGAAGGCTCTCAGGAACATGAGGTTATTCCGGCGAAGAAACCGCTTCCGGCCGGATCATTTAAATAGTGAACCGGCTCACAAGTTCTTTTAGCTTTCCGGCTAAAGCAGACAACTCATTTGAATTCTCTTTTATAAGCGTACTGTTGCGTGACACCTCCGAGGTGGTCTCATTTACATTTGCCATGTCGCTCACCATTTCCGAGGTAACCGAGGATGTCTGTGACATATCGGCCGTTACCTCGGAAATACCGTCGGATGCCTGGGAAACATTATTTGCAATTTCCTGGGTTGTTGCCGACTGTTCTTCAACAGCGGATGCAATGGTTGACACGATCTCGTTTACCTCACCGATAACCGTCGTCACCACCCGGATTTCATCCACGGTAATTCCGGTTGAACTTTGAATACCTTCTATTTTCCCTCTGATATCACCGGTTGCCGCAGCGGTCTGGTTGGCAAGCTCCTTAATCTCGTTGGCGACAACGGCAAATCCTTTACCGGCATCTCCTGCCCGGGCCGCTTCAATTGTCGCATTCAGTGCAAGCAGATTGGTCTGGTCTGAAATCTCTTCTATCGTATCAGTTACTTTGCTGATATCGTTTGCAGCTTTTCCAAGCTCGTCAATCCGCTCACTTGCGGCCATGGCGTTTTTGACCGCCTTGCCGGAAACCTCTGTTGCCTTTTCCGTATTGTCTGCCACCTCACCGATGGCACTGGCAATCTGTCCGGATGCCGAACTGACAGCGTTTAAATTATCCGAAGCTTTTTCCATTGCCTCAGTCATGGAATTAACAAAAGAACTCAACTGCTCTGCCGCAGTGGTAACCAGCTGGGATTTGTCTGAAACAGCTTCAGCATCTGCGGATAATGCCTCTGAAATTTTAGTGAGCCCTGCAGACGCATTGTCAACAACATTGCTGTTATCCCGGATATCGTTTACCATCAGTTTCAGATTGTGACACATCCCGTTCAGAGACCGGGCCATCTGGCCCACCTCATCATCAGACGAAATCCCGCAGGAAACCGTCAGATTACCCGTGGCAACCTCATTTGTTACCACCAATGCATCTTTAATCGGTTTTGTTATGCCTGTACGGATAAACCACATGATAACCAGACCGATGGCAATTGCCGCAGCTGCAGAGATATACATGATCGACTTCAGCAGATTAACCTTTGCATAAGATTCATTCTGATACATGATGACGGCTTGATTCATAGTGGTCATACAGTTCAGGCCCAGCTCCCGCCACTGTCTCATTGCCCCGGGAAATTCAGCGGCCTTTAAATCAAGTTCCCTTATCCTTGCTGTTACTGCCACCAGCTGAGCCCAAAGGTCTTCAACCTTTTTCAGCTGCCGGACTGTCTTTGGATCCGTTGTTGCGGGAACCAAAACAGTTTTCTTCATGTCAAGATCAGAAAACGCCCCTCCCCCCTCTATCAATGCAGATAATGTTGTCTCAAACAATTCCCTGGTTTTCTTTGAAGGAGGTTCATACCCCTTTTCCTGACTTTTGAGAATGGTTCCGGCAAGGCCAGGATCTTCGGTTATATTAACCGTTGTAATCAGAATTCCCATTAACTCGTTTAAGACAAAATCCTTTTTGGGACTTTCTGGATGGGTGTTATGGCAATTCACACAGGCCTGGGCACCTGCAATATCGGCAACGGCATAGTTCAGATCAATCCCAAAAGAATCGCTCCCGGTTCTCCGGATGATTTTGCTGACAGGTTCTTCCGGAAAATTGTAAATTGTATCCCAGGCCTGCCTGTCAAAATCCGTCTTAAGTCCTTTTTCCGGATTTATGTTCCACTTGCTTAACAGTTTATAGGTATATTTCCCGCTCTTTTTTATCTCTTCGGATACCTCCTGAACAAAGGTGGCAGGTAAAGGTATTGCACCTTTAATATCATGGAAGTACTGATCAGCTTTAAAATCAGGCCACTCTTTTTTCAGTTTCCCAATGACATTTTTTGTATAATAGCTCCGGTCCTGGGCGATCTGAAAAGCGATTGAGGCGGCAATCTGCTCGGTTTGGGCGATTAAAACTTCATTGTTTTTTTCATCAAGCACCTCCTTTGTATATTTCTGGCTCAGCATTCGCTGTCTTCCGGCAAGATTCACCACCACGGCATCCGATTTCTGCTTACCGGTGACCCACAATGTCATTATAACGATACAGAAAATAATCAGAAGCAAGGCGCCCACCATTGCATTCAGCTTCTTGTTTAACGACAGATTGACAATCAAACCGGTTTTGTTCTTAGATTTCTCCATGTTTTTTCTCCATCTGGATATAGAAAAAATGAAAATGAATTTAAAAAGAGAGTGGAATTGGGATATCATAAAATTTAAATATGAGCACTGTCAAGTCAATTTCAGAGATATTCAAGCCGCTTCCAATTGACTTTTCCCTTGAATTCCGGTTATATATGCATCCTTTCGGACAAGACAAGAACCAACAAAAGAGAGTATACATGAATTCTCCTGAGGAACTGAGGGCCTACCTGGACCGCCCGCTGGCCATCGGCCAGAAAGAAATTCAAAACCGGATGGTACTTGCCCCTATGGCAGGGCTCGGCCACATTGCCTTCAGGCAGTTGGTAACCGAATTCGGGGGATTCGGACTTTTATTCACCGGCATGTGCTCAGCCAAAGCCGTTCCCACGGAGAACCCCGCTGTTTCCCCGGTATTTACCTGGCGCCCGGAAGAACTTAACCATACGGTATGTCAGATATTCGGAGAGGATCCGGACAGTATGGCAGCAGCGGCCAGACGGATTGAGGCGGAAGGGTTTTTCGGTGTTGACCTGAATTTCGGCTGTTCCGTGGCAGCTATCTGTAAACGGGGATGCGGCGCCGCCCTGCTGAAAAGCCCCGGACTTGCAGCTGAAATCGTCTCCGCTGTCCGCCAGGCAGTTTCCTGTCCGGTGATGGTCAAATACAGAACCGGATGGAAAAACGATCCGGAGTTTGCAGCCCGCATGGGACAAGCCTTTGAACGGGCCGGAGCCGATGCCCTGACCTTCCATCCCCGGGTGGCCCCGGACAGGAGAAGCCGGGCCCCCCAATGGGATATCATTGGTAAAGTAAAAGAAGCGGTTTCCATACCGGTATTCGGCAACGGGAACCTGTTCCTGGCAGAGGATGGTGTTAAAATGGTGGAGATGACCGGCTGCCAGGGACTCTCCGTCGGACGGATGGCCGTGGCAAGGCCATGGATGTTTGCCCAGTGGACCCGGGGATTTGAACCGGCCCCCGGTATTTATCACACCACTGCCATCCGGATGACCGAGCTGCTCAGCCTTCATCATGAGGATAATCTTGCCGTTAAAATGTTTAAGAAGTTTGCCCCGTATTTCTGCGCCAATTTCAAATTTTCCCAATCCATTTTAAAACAGCTGATGAAAGCCGATTCCATGGATCAATTAAGGGAAAACATCGACCGGCTGCTGAAAGATCCCCCTGAGACCCTCAGAATACCGAATATTCATCTGTTTATTTAAGGTACAAAGAATATTATTCTTAAAAAGACATATATACATGAATTTTATTCTTGACACATTTGCAAATACTGTTAATATTTCTTCTTATCAATAATTAAGGAGAACAAAGATGACACCAGATCTTCTGACAGATATAGCAGACACCTTCGGCACCCCCACCTATGTCTACGACCTGGACCGGGTAAAAGAACAATACAACACCTTTAAATCCGCATTTCCGTGGCCGCGGCTGAAAATCTGCTACGCCATGAAAGCAAACTATAACCGGGACATCCTGGCCACTCTGAACGAACTTGGCTCGGGGATTGATGCGGTCAGCCCGGGTGACCTGGCCATGGCCCGGTCCTGCGGTATCAGCATCAGCAATATCATATATACGGCAAACAATATCACGGACACGGAGATGCATGAGATTGCAGCCACAGGCGTACTCATGAACATCGGCTCCCTCTCCAGGCTCAAACGGTATGCAGAGGCCTACCCCGGTACAAGGGTTTGTCTCCGGATCAATCCGGATGTGGTGGACGGCGCCCATGACAAGATCAAAACCGGCGGTGACCTGACAAAATTCGGTATTCTTCTGGAAGATGTGGAACAGATAAAAGAGATTGTCCGCGAGGCCGGCCTGAAGGTGGTCGGCCTCCATGAACATACCGGTTCAGGCCTGAAAAAACCGGATTCCATTATTAAAGCCATGAAACAGGTTATGTCCGTTGCCACAAGGGAGAACTTCCCCGATCTGGAGTTTCTCGATTTCGGCGGCGGATTCAAGGTGCCTTACGGCCCGGATGAAGCGCCCATTGATATCCGTGAGATCGGCAGCCGGGTGACCCGGCTCTTTTCCGAATTCTGCCGGGATTACGGCAGGGAACTGGGCCTCTGGTTTGAACCGGGAAAATACCTGACCGCCCAGGCAGGAACCCTTCTGGTGCGGGTCAACACGGTGAAGCAAAACCGTCACAGAACCATCTGCGGTACGGATTCCGGTTTTCCGCAGCTGATCCGCCCCATGTTCTACGATGCCTATCATGCCATAGAGAATATCTCCAATCCTGCCGGAATGCCCGGTACCTACGACATCTGCGGCAATATCTGTGAAACAGGTGATTTATTCGCAAAGGACAGGGACATGCCGGAAGTCCGGGAGAATGATCTTCTGGGCATAAAAGATGCCGGCGCCTATTGCTATGCCATGGGCGGGACTTATAACTTAAGGCCCATGCCTGCTGAGGTGGTAGTGGAAAAGGGCGGATTCCGGCTGTCCCGGAAGCGCCTCACCCCTGAGGACCTGGTGGCCCTGATCACCGGGGAATCGGCAACCCCGGCCCGGAACGATTTTAATACACAGACCCGGCCGGATGCGGCCTGAGCCCCATATGACAGAAGAAAAAGACATCGACCTGAAAGACTTTCAATGCATCCGGTGCCAGGCCTGCTGCAGGGAAAAAGGATACGTAAGACTCCATCCGGATGAGCCGGACGCCATTGCAAAAAGCCTGGGAATGGAAGTATTGGAATTTATCGAGACCTACACCCGGCTGACCCGGGACAGGCAGACCCTGTCCCTCATCGAACGGCCGGGCGGGGCGTGTATTTTCCTGGACACTGAGGGGTGCCGGATTCAATCGGCCAAACCCCTTCAGTGCAGGAATTTTCCCCATAAATGGAAGTTTTCGGAATTTGAAAAGATCTGCGGATGGGCAAAGGCCCTCCGGTAGATAAGCTTAGGAATCCTTACATACCAAGTATACCCAGCCCCTCTTCCAGTTCAAAGTAGGGCTTGATGTCATAGGTATAGCCGGGGACCCCGAAATAAATGGACAGGCTCTCTCCAATGGCCTGGAGCGCCTCCGGCAGCCGGTGGTTTTCCATTTCATAATAGGTAATGGAATGAATTCCCATCTCAGTGCTGGAGGAAACATAGGGTCCTTTTTTGGTAATATAGTCCGGCAGGGCCGGTGCAGTCAGATAGCGTTTGGCGATTTCCCGGGTACTCTCAGGCGGGTAGTGTACATTTGAAATAACAATCATGGTGTTCCTCCGTTAAAATATCTTCTTCCTGCCGCGGCAGGCGGTTCAGGGGAATTATGGACAACCTCCGCCCCCAAGTCAACTGAATTCTATTCATTAATTTATCCCCTATTAATATAGGCAATACCTATAGGAATCCCCCGTTCCATTTAATTATCCGATTTGACTTCAATTTCATCCGGCCTTACCATGTACTCCCAGTTTTAAAAGGCAGATCGGAGACAGGTTTATAATGAAAAAAGAGATTGACTGCAGGAAAATGGACTGCCCGGCACCTGTGCTGGAAACAAAGAACCTTATTGAGCAGGAAGCAGTGACCCAAATCAGGGTGCTGGTGGACAACGATGCTGCCGTGGAAAACGTCAGCCGTTTCCTGAGCTACAACGGGTTTGAAGTGGGCGTGGATTCCAACGGGATCTTTTCAGCAGTGGAAGGCAGCCGGGACGCAGCCGATGCTGAAAAACTCGACTCAGGAAAGGATATTGCCCCGGACAAAGCACCCTCCCCGGCTGCCGCCCGGAAAATCATGGTCCTGGTCTCAGCCGACACAATCGGCAGAGGGGATGATGAACTGGGCGGAAAACTCATGGTCAATTTCATCAAAACCCTGAAAGAGATGGGTGAGGATCTCTGGCGGCTGGTCTTTGTAAACCACGGTGTCAAACTGGCCACCGGCGACTCAGCGGTCTTGGAAGAACTGACAACCCTTGAACAGGACAATATCACCATCCTGGTCTGCGGGGCCTGCCTGACCCACCTGGGGCTGATGGACCAAAAAGCCGTGGGCCAAACAACCAATATGCTGGATATTGTTACGGCCATGCAGGTTGCGGATAAGGTGATTAATTTATAGGGCAGCGGGGAAAGCCGGAAAAGAAAATTTCACTTCGCCGCTGCCGGAACCATTTGGCTATTTGCTTAACCGCTTCTCTATCTGGCGTTTTTCCCATTCCGGTCCGAAAAAGTTGAAGACCTCAAATACATTCAGGCCGTGGAACAGGACCCCGATGCCCCAGCCAAGGGCCGGCCAGATCACCCAGTAATGATTCGGGGAATTGTAAAGATTCATTAAAAACAAGCAGAAGATAACCACTGCATATTTTATTAAATGGGTATAGAACCCCTTAATATCCCTGACATAGGTGATCGCCTTTTCCTCTTCTGCACTCAGTGTTGCTTTTTCAGTCATGTCAGCCTCCATTGTTAAACCGGAAACATCAATCTCAAATACAGCGGCCAGGGCGTTAAGCGTTTCCAGACTAGGCTTCTGCCCCCTCTCAATACGCTGGATTGTCCGTACGCTTAAGTTGCATAACTCTGCCAATTGCTCCTGGGACCAGCCTCTTTCCAGCCGAAGTTTACGAACGATCATAAGTTTCCCTAACGTTTAAAGTTAATATCCAAAACTTAACCTCAAATACCAGTGAGGTGATAACATGACCACGACACCCTAGTGACATCTGGCTGACATTTACATGACACCAAAATAAAATCAAGCACTTAGAGCAGATACCCCGGTTAAATATGAACGGCCGGGGCAAGAACTCGAAATGGAGCGCAGCAGAATTCCCAATCCTTTTTCACCCCGTTTCCAGTGTTTCTTATTGACTCTCAGTATAGGTGATGAGATTCA
>JAKSAX010000552.1 GCA_022361395.1 Desulfobacterales bacterium
CAGGCCTGCCTGGAACGATTTTATGCAGATTTATTACAGAATATAGATTACAGGAGCGTTTTAACGATATTTCCCCGGTTCCGCAGGTTTTATTTCACCACTCCGGCTGTATTTGAAAGCCGGCAGCCTCTTCCCGGTATAGTAAACTGATTGCTCCCGCACAACAGAAAAAATAAAAACCGCCGTTGCAGCCCCCATATTCTGCGCATACTTACGCATAGTCTGTCATTTTTATGCAGGCCTGATTATACAAGGCTTGCTAACCACCCCCATTTTGTGGTATTGAAACAGGTTCGATTTGTATGAATATTAAAGCGTTTTTATATCAACATAGAGCACGGACAGGTGTAAATCGAGATGAAAGCATTATTAGCCCTGGAAGATGGCAGAATTTTTCCCTGTACCAGTTTTACCGGTCAGGGGGAGGCCGCGGGAGAAGTGGTCTTCAACACCAGTATGACCGGGTATCAGGAGATTCTGACCGACCCATCCTATTACGGCCAGATGGTCACCATGACCTATCCGCTGATCGGCAACTACGGGGTCTGCCCCGAAGATATCGAGTCAGACCGGATTCAGGTATCGGCGTTTATTATCAAGGAGTATCAGGAGTTCCCCAGCAACTTCAGATCCAAAGGCAGCCTTGCGGATTACCTTATCAAAGCCCATGTTCTGGGTATTGAAGACCTGGATACAAGGGCCCTGACCCGCCATATCAGAAAATCCGGTGCCATGCGGGCCGTGATTTCCACCACTGACCTGGATCCGGACTCCCTGGTGGCCAAGGCAAAGTCGATTCCGTCCATGGAGGGCAGTGACCTGGTGGGGCATGTGACCACCAAAAAGCCGTACTTCTGGAAGTACAACCAGCCCGACTATGTGGATGCTGAAAAACTGGCCGATCCCCTGATCTGGAAGTACAAGGGTAAAAAACACTCCGTGGTGGCCCTGGATTTCGGTATTAAGTACAATATTATCCGCTGCCTGGAAACAGCCGGGTGCGAGGTTCTGGTGGTACCGGCGGGCACAGATGCCCGGACAATCAAAGACCTCAACCCGGACGGCATTTTCCTGTCCAACGGCCCAGGCGATCCCGAGCCGCTGACCTATGCGGTTGAGACCATAAAAGCCCTCCTGGGCGAAGCCCCCATCTTCGGCATCTGCCTGGGCATGCAATTGCTCGGCCTTGCCATGGGCGGCAAGACCATGAAGATCAAGTTCGGCCACAGGGGCGGCAACCAACCCGTGAAAAACCTGGATACGAACAAGGTGGAGATCACCTCCCAGAACCACGGGTTTGCCGTTGACCTTAACAGCCTGGACAAAGAATCTTCCGTGCTCACCCACATCAACCTGAACGAGGATTCCCTTGAAGGCCTGAAAAACGACTCAATCCAGGCTTTTGCCGTGCAATACCACCCTGAAGCATCCCCCGGCCCCCACGATGCGGCCTATCTTTTTAACCAGTTTGCAAAAGTGATGGAAAATGCCAAA
The DNA here is from genome assembly GCA_022361395.1 of Desulfobacterales bacterium. Classification (GTDB taxonomy): domain Bacteria; phylum Desulfobacterota; class Desulfobacteria; order Desulfobacterales; family Desulfobacteraceae; genus Desulfobacter. Next base: position 1,495 of record JAKSAX010000552.1, read on the forward strand.
GCGTAACGATATACAAAAAATCCTGATCATCGGTGCAGGCCCAATTATCATCAGCCAAGCCTGCGAGTTTGATTATTCCGGCACCCAGGCCTGCAAGGCCCTGAAAGAGGAAGGCTTTGAAGTTGTTCTCATCAACTCCAATCCCGCCACCATCATGACGGATCCGGAGACCGCAGACCGGGTCTATATTGAGCCGGTTACCCCCGAAACCCTGTGCAAGGTGATTGAGAAGGAACGGCCCGACGCCATCCTGCCCACCCTGGGCGGCCAGACTGCCCTGAACACAACCATTGACGCGGCCAAGACAGGCATATTCGAAAAGTACAATGTCGAGCTTATCGGGGCCTCCATTGACGCCATCAACAAGGCCGAAGACCGGGAACTGTTCCGGGATGCCATGAACAAGATCGGCCTGCGGATTCCCAAAAGCGGGTTTGCCACCAACATGGTTGAGGTGGAAAATGTTTCCAAACGCATCGGCTTCCCCATCATTGTCCGGCCAAGCTTCACCCTGGGCGGAACAGGCGGCGGTGTGGCCTACAACTCCGAAGAACTGGCAAAACTCTGCAAGGCCGGGCTGGATGCCTCCCTCAACACCCAGGTCATGCTGGAAGAGTCCGTGCTGGGCTGGAAAGAGTACGAACTTGAGGTCATGCGGGACCATGCAGACAACGTGGTGATCATCTGCTCCATTGAGAACATTGATGCCATGGGCGTCCATACCGGGGACTCTGTTACGGTGGCCCCTGCCCAGACCCTTTCCGACAAGGAGTACCAGGAGTTAAGGGATGCCTCCATTGCCATTATCCGGGAGATCGGGGTGGACACCGGCGGATCCAATGTCCAGTTTGCCGTGAATCCTGAAAACGGGGACATCATCGTGGTTGAGATGAACCCCAGGGTTTCAAGGTCCTCAGCCCTGGCATCCAAGGCCACCGGTTTTCCCATTGCCAAGATCGCGGCCAAGCTTGCCGTGGGATATACCCTGGATGAGATCCCCAACGATATCACCGGCGAAACCATGGCCTGCTTTGAACCCTCCATCGACTACTGCGTATTAAAAATCCCCAGGTGGACCTTTGAAAAATTCCCTGAGGCCGATGACATCCTGACCACGGCCATGAAATCCGTGGGGGAGACCATGGCCATCGGCCGGACCTTTAAGGAGGCGTTCCAGAAAGGCCTGCGCTCCCTTGAAATCGGAAGGGCGGGGTTTGGTGCGGACGGTAAGGACCCGGAACCCGGCTCCGTTGCCGGAAACGATCTGGAGTACATGCTGTCCACCCCCAATTCCCGGCGCCTCTTCTACATCAAGTATGCCCTGGAACACGGGATGCCCATTACCATGATCTATGAGTTGACTGCCATTGATCCCTGGTTCCTCTTCCAGATGAAGCAGATCGTGGATCTTGAAAAACAGCTCAAGCTTGCCGGTAAAAACCTGCCGAAAGATCTCTTTGAAAAGGCCAAAAAATACGGATTTTCAGACAAGCAGCTGGCCTATCTCTCCGGCGGCCTCACCGATAAGCAGATTGAACAGGAAAGAAAAGACTTAGGGATCGTTCCGGTTTATAAACTTGTGGACACCTGCGCCGCAGAGTTCAGGGCCTCCACCCCCTACTATTACTCAACCTACGAAACCGAGTGTGAAGCCCGGGTGGAAGACAAGAAAAAGGTCATTATCCTCGGCGGCGGCCCCAACCGAATCGGCCAGGGAATCGAATTTGACTACTGCTGCGTTCACGCCTCCTTTGCCCTGAGAGAGGAAGGGGTGGAATCCATCATGGTCAACTCCAACCCGGAAACCGTGTCCACTGACTATGACACCTCAGACAAGCTCTACTTCGAGCCCCTGACCCGGGAAGACGTCCTCCACATCGTGGAAAAGGAAAACCCATACGGGGTTATAGTGCAATTCGGCGGCCAGACCCCCCTGAACCTGGCAACCGACCTCCAGAAGGCCGGTGTCCCCATCATCGGCACCAGCCCGGAGAGCATTGACCGGGCCGAGGACAGGGACCTGTTCCAGGCCATGCTCAACAAACTGGGACTGCTCCAGCCTGAAAACGGGATTGCCCACTCATACGCAGAGGCGCAGACCGTGGCCCGGGATATCGGATACCCGGTCATGGTAAGGCCCTCATTTGTACTGGGCGGCAGGGCCATGAAGATTGTCTACGATGAAAAAGATCTGGAAGAGTACTTTGACCTGGCGGTCCAGGCCTCACCGGACAAGCCGGTTCTCATCGACAAGTTCCTTGAAGAGGCCTTTGAGCTGGATGTGGATGCGATATCAGACGGTGAAGAGACCATTATCGGCGGGATGATGGAGCATATTGAAGAGGCGGGCATCCACTCGGGCGACTCTGCCTGTGTGCTGCCGCCCTATTCAATTTCCCAGAACCATATCGATGAAATGGCGGCGGCGGCCAGGGCCATTGCCAGGGAACTGAACGTAAAGGGCCTGATGAACATCCAGTTCGGCATCATGAACGACAAGGTGTACATCATTGAGGTAAATCCAAGGGCGTCCAGGACCATCCCCTTTGTATCCAAGGCCATCGGGGTTCCCCTGGCCAAACTGGCCACCAAGGTCATGCTGGGCAAGAGCCTTAAGGAACTGGGCCTCACCAAAGAGATCATTCCTTCCTACTATTGCGTTAAAGAGGCGGTCATGCCCTTTGACCGGTTTGCCAAGGTGGATCCTGTGCTCGGCCCTGAAATGAAATCCACCGGCGAGGTCATGGGTATTGACAGTGATCTCGGTGCGGCGGTTGCCAAGGCGCAGTTTGCCGCAGGACAGAAACTGCCGGAAGAGGGCACGGTTTTTATTTCAGTCCAGGACAAGGATAAACTGGCTGCCCTGCCCGTGGCGAAGAATTTCCATGAAATGGGATTTACCATCATGGCCACCCGGGGAACCGCAGAGTTCCTTGAGGAGAACGACATCCCCACCAAACGGGTGAAAAAGGTATCTTCAGGCCGGCCCCATGTTGTGGATGCCGTGAAAAACAACGAGATCCAGCTTATTCTCAATACCGGTTCCTCAAGCCAGACCCAGCGGGACGGGTACGAGATCAGGCGGGCTGCCATTAAGTATAAAATCCCCTATGCAACAACAACCGACGGGACCAAGGCCATCTGTTCAGCCATCCAGGCAATGCAGCGGGAAGCCCTGTCCGTCAAACCGATTCAGCATTATCACCAGGAAAATTAAAATGAATCCTATACTTACCCCCAGTGAACGCCCCAAGGATGAATGCGGCGTATTTGGCCTTTACAAACACCCGGAAGCGGCCAAGATTACCTATTTCGGCCTCTATGCCCTCCAGCACAGGGGCCAGGAAAGCGCCGGCATCTCAGTAAACCGGGGGATCAACGACAAGATCTTTTCCCACAAGGGCATGGGCCTTGTGCCTGATATCTTTGACATGAAGGATCTGGAACGGATCGAAGGGGGCTCTGCCATCGGCCACGTGCGCTACTCCACCACCGGGGACAGCGTCATTACCAATGCCCAGCCCTTTGTGGTCAACCACCGCCACCGCTCCTACGCCCTGGCCCACAACGGCAACCTGGTCAACGCCCACATCCTGAGGGAAGAGCTGGAGGAAAGGGGCTCCATCTTCCAGACCACCATGGATTCGGAGGTGTTTCTCCACCTCTTCATAAAAAACCTGGTTAAGGGGGACATTGAAAACGCTGTCCTCAAGGCCGTATCAAAGATTGAAGGCGCCTATTCCATGGTGCTGCTCACCTGCAAGGGAGAGGTCATCGGGATGAAGGACCCCAACGGATTCCGCCCCCTGGCCCTCGGCAAGCTCAACGGCCACTATGTGCTGGCATCCGAGACCTGCGCCTTTGACCTGATCCAGGCCGAATTCATCCGGGAACTGGAACCCGGGGAGATTGTGATCATCAATGAGGACGGGATAAAATCCTTAAAGCATCCCAAAGCCGCAGCCAAAAAATCCCTGTGCATATTCGAGTATATCTACTTTGCACGGCCGGATTCCACCATTGACGGAAAAAATGTCTACCAGATGCGCAAGGCCCACGGCAAACGGCTGGCCCAGGAATCCCCAGTGGAGGCAGATCTTGTCATGCCCTTTCCCGATTCGGGCAACTACGCCGCCATCGGCTATGCACAGGAATCCGGCATCCCCCTGGAGATGGGCATGATCAGGAACCACTACGTGGGCAGAAGCTTTATCCAGCCCACCCAGTCCATGCGTGACTTTGCGGTCCGGGTAAAACTCAACCCGGTGCGGGAAATCATCAAAGGCAAGGATATCATCATCATCGAGGATTCCATTATCCGGGGCACCACTGCCAAAACCCGGGTTAAAGCCCTGCGGGAGCTGGGCGCAAAGAAGATCCACATGCGGATCTCCTGCCCCCCCCACAAGTTCCCCTGTTACTACGGCATTGATTTTTCCTCCAAGGGAGAGCTTATTGCCGCCCAGAAACCCCTTGAGGAACTGACCGAATACCTTGGGCTGGATTCCCTCCACTACCTCTCCATAGAGGGAATGCTGGAGGCCTCCGGCGTGGAGAACCCCGGGGACAACTTCTGCAAGGCCTGTTTTGACGGCAGCTACCCCGTGCCCTTTGATCCCAATTTTACAAAACAGTGCATGGGATAAGATGCAGAAACAGACCGTTGCCTTTTCCAGGGAGAGTTCAAACCTCTTCTTTCACATCCTGACCAGGTGCAACCTCCGCTGCGGCCATTGTTATATCAACCGGGCGCAGCACGGGGAAACCACACTGCCCATTGAGACCATCAATGCCTGGCTGGAAATTTTTGCCCCGGAGGCCAAGCAGACCAACCTTGTCCTGCTCGGGGGCGAACCCACCCTCCACCCGGACCTGGCCCAAGCGGTTAAAACCGCAAAAGGCCTGGGGTTCAAATCCATCACCATTGATACCAACGGGTTTCTCTTCCACAATATCCTGGACAAAATTACGCCAGGGGATGTGGATTTCATCAGCTTTTCCCTGGACGGCGCCACCAGGGAGACCAATGACGCCATCAGGGGGGAGGGCTGCTTTGACGCCGTGATGTCCGGGATTGAACAGGCCGCTGCCAGAGGCTTTTCCTGCTCAATGATCTACACGGTCTCAGAGAAGAACATCCATGAACTGGACCGGATGCCCGGTCTTGTAAACAGCCTCGGCATCTCCCGGTTCTTCATCCAGGTCATCGGCATCCGCGGGGAATCCGGGGATCCGGATGCCAGGAACCAGGTCTCCAAACAGACCTGGCTGACCACCATACCAAAGGTGGCTGAGCAGATTGCCGGCCACGGCATCACCGTGACCTATCCCAAGGTATTCCTAAGCCCTGACGAGGGGTTCCAATGCGCGGCCAATGTGGCCCGGAACTACTTTGTCTTCCCCAACGGGCGGGTTTACCAATGCCCCATATGTGAAGATTTTGCCCTGCATTCGTTTGAGATTGAAAACAACACCCTTGTCCCGCGGCCCAGGATCAACGAGACCGACCTCTTTGCCCTGGATATCCCTGAAGGGTGTGTCATGAACAAGATGATCCAGCCGGGAAACCTGGCCTATGACGATTCAGGAACCCCCTGCCATAAAATCGCCTGCTGCATGCTGAAGGAAGAACTCTCCCCCTGATCCGGCCCTGAAACTGAAATGACCCTGAAAGGAGTACCTATGCCCGAATCTCAGATTAAATATCAAATGGATTTTAAAGAAAGTGCAGATCTTTTAAACCGGTATAATATTCACTCCCAGGGCAGGCAGGTCTACTCCGTTGAAGATGCCCTGGAAACAGCCCGGACCCTGGGGTTTCCCGTGGTGGTCAAGCCGGTTTCCAGAAAAATCATCCATAAGTCCGATGAAGGGGCAGTATTTCTCAACCTGAAAACCCCGGCAGCCCTTGAAACCGCCTGCAAAAAAATCAAAACACTGATGGGCGGGTTCTCGGAAGCTGAAAAAGAGGGGCTGCTGGTCCAGAAAATGGCGGACAAGGGCTTTGAACTCCTGGTGGGCGGAAAGCAGGACCCGGGATTCGGCCCTGTGACCATGATCGGTATCGGCGGTATCTTTGTGGAGCTGTATTCGGATGCGGCCATGGGCATCGGCATACTATCCCGGAACGATGTGGAACGGATGCTGACCAACACCAGGGCAGGGCAGGTGCTGGAAGGATTCAGGGGACAGAATTACGACCGGGAAGCCATCATTGACCTGGCCATTAACATATCACGGCTCATGGCGGAAAATCCGGATATCTGCGAACTGGACCTGAACCCGGTGATTGTTTATGAAAAGGGCTACGCCATTGTGGATGCCAGGCTGATCCGTGATCCGGGGAACCTGGCGCCCCTGTCCGAAGATGTCAGGCCCTGGAAACGGGAGAGTGTGGATGCCATTTTCAATGCAGAATCCGTTGCCGTTATCGGCGCATCCCGGCCCGGCACCCAGGGCGGGGTGATCCTGAAAAACTGCATGGGCATAAAAAAGCTTTACCCTGTCCATCCGACCCTGAAAACCATCCACGGCCTGACCTGTTACCCCTCCCTCGGGGACCTGCCCGAGGTGCCGGATGTCTGTGTCTTTGCCGTGAGTTCGGAAAGAACAGTCTCCATATTTGAAGAATTCTGCAAACTCGGGGGAAAAGGAGCCATCATCTTCAGCGACGGCTTTGCCGAAATGGGCCGCGAGGATCTTGAGGAACGCCTGGTCTGTCTCAGCGAAAAGTACAGGGTCGCCTTTATCGGCCCCAACTGCATGGGGGTGATTGATAATTTTTCAGGCCTCAACACCAATTATATCCCGGTCCAGCGCTCTGTTCCGCCCACCCCGTCCAACTGCGTGGGCGTCATCTCCCAGAGCGGGGGGATCGGCCTTGAACTCCTTGAAATGTTCGGCGCGGACAATCAGAACCTGGGCAAATGGGTCTCCATAGGCAATGCCGCCACCACAGGGGTTCCCGAAGTACTGGCCCACATGGGGGACGACCCCAGGATCAAAATCATCGCCATCTATCTTGAAGGGGTGGCCGACGGCCTGAAGCTGATGCGGGTGGGCAAAGAAGTAGCCAAAAAGAAACCGGTCCTCATCATCAAGGGCGGCACAGGCGGCGGTGCCCTGGCAGCCCTGTCCCACACCGCCTCCCTGGCCGGCACCCATGAGGCCTTTAAGGCCTGCTGCGACCAGGCGGGATTTTACCTGGTGGAAGAGCTGACCGAAGATCCCAAGATCCTGGTCAACGTGCTTTCCATCCTCACCAGCCAGCCCAAAACCTCCGGCCGCCGCATTGCCGTGGTCTCTGTCGGTGGCGGGGCAGGTATCCTTCTGGCGGACCAGGTCACGGAAGAGGGCATGGCCCTTGCGGAATTTGCCCCTGAAACAAAAAAACGGATGCAGGACCTCATTGAACAGAACCTCAAACCCGGGCAAAAGGCCATAAAAGACCGGATTTTAAAAAATGTGGGCAACAACCCCATAGACCTGTTCGGAAACTGCAATGACGACCGTCTCCTTGAATCCATACGCATTGTGGACAAAGATCCCAACACCGATGTCATCATCGCGGCCATCTACCTCCAGGTGCCCCTGCTCTCCGAGTACCTGCCCGAACGCCTGGTGGAACTGAAGCAGGAGTTGACCAAACCCCTGATCATATCCCCAAGGGGATTTTCAGCCTATGTGGACCGGTGCAGGACCTATATGGCGGATAAAAAGCTGCACACCTATACCGTGCCCATGATGAAACCCCTGAGAATCGCTTTGAATATCTGGAAAAAGTACAATATTTCCTTTTCCGGTTAAAAAAGCCCATGCCGCTGACCATTTTATTCCCCCTGCTCTCAGGCCTGGCATTTGCCGGGGCAGGGCTGGGATACAAGATGGCGGAGCGCCGGAACTGCCGGACCCCGGTATTTATACTTGTTTTTGCATTGGCCGGAGGCATCTGCTCCGGTATCAGGGCATTTTTCGAGGCCACAGGCTGGCTGGATCCCCGATTGTGGGTCCTGGGCATGGCCATGGGCCTCCTGTTTGACCTGGCCATTTACTTTATCATGCAGGCCAACCGCCTCGGCCCTGCATCAGCCAGCTGGACCGTCCTGAACCTGGGCCTCCTGGTGCCTGTCTTTGCCTCCCCCTTTATTCTGGATGAGCCGGTAAAGGGGCTTGACTCTTTCATTGTGCTCATTTTTGTCTTAATGCTCCTGATGTTTTCCCGGGGCATGAAAGATACCGGGGAGATCCGGAAGGGGACCGGCATAAAATACATCCTGATGCTGGCCGGCCTGTTCCTGGCCCAGGGGTGTTTTCTCCTGGGAAATAAAATAAAACACCTGGTTTTCAGCGATACCAACACGGCCTGGCTGGCCTTTATTGTCTATTTCAGCGGGGGAGCCGCAGTCCTCCTCTACCTGCTGGCCACCCGGAAGCGGCCGGACATTACCGGAAATGAACTGAAAGCAGGTGTCATAACCGGGGGATTCAACAGCCTCGGGATTATTCTCCTGCTCGGGGGAATGGGGCTGCCGTCAGCCATCGTCTTTCCCGTGAGCGCCGTTATCGCCCTGGCCGGCGGGATTGTTCTGACATCCGCCGTTTACGGGGAAAGGCTGAACAAGTGGAAACTGGCCGGGATGGTTTTCGGCCTGGCCGCATTGATCCTGGCTGTTACCCGAGACCTATAATCTCAGTCCGGCCCGGGGAGTCACAGGACTGCAAAATCCATGAAATTCTTGACAAAACACCCGTTAGTAGAGTAGGTAAGCTTGGAAAAGTATAAGACCGCCTGCAATGAAAAAAAGATTTAACAACACATTCTGGACAATCCTGGTATCCTGTATTGCCGTTTTCAGCACGGTATATGCCAATGCAAATTGTCATGAGCGGATTTACAGCCCCTGCTCCGGGCCTGCTGCGTTTGTAATCCCCGCAGAGGGGCCGGCCGGCTGCTGCGCATACGAGGCAGGCGCAGATCTTATTGCTTTTGCATCCGGCAATGGTGAAGGGTGCTGTGCCGGCAGGCTCTGCATATCCGATAAAAAACCGGTGGCCGGCACCCAGTATCCCAATTTTCAGGGGCAATTCACCGGCTATAGCGTTGACTCCCCCCGGCCTCCCAACGGAGACAAAGCGCTGAATACTGTTTTCAGCCGTTATAAAACCGTCATACCCATTCCGATTTACACCCTCACCCAATCCTTTTTGTGTTAAACTGATCTTTCCCTTACTGATTCTTACGCGATCTCTTAGTTAATCATTTTAACAAAAAGGACTGTTTATGTCCCAGCAAGCGTCAAACACGAACTGGACAATACTTTTTTCAGCCTGGGTTATCGTCAGTGTATCTGCCCTGGGAAGTATTTTCTTCAGCCATATAATGGAATTTGCCCCCTGTGTCCTGTGCTGGTACCAGAGGATATTCCTGTTTCCCCTGGTTTTTATCCTGGCCGCAGGGCTTTTCCCCTTTGATAAAGGTGTGGTGAAGTATTCACTGCCCCTGGCAATGGCCGGATGGCTGACCGCCTTCTACCATAACCTGTTATACTCCGGAATCATCCCCCGGGACCTGCAGCCGTGCAGCCAGGGTGTTTCATGTACGGAAAAGTACATAGATCTTTTCGGGTTTATCACCATACCCATGCTGTCCCTGTTCTCTTTTACAGCAATTATAACTTTATTATTTCTCATAAAACGGAGGACTTCTTAATGAAATATAAAATATTTGCAGGCACCTGCCTTGTTTTAATCGGTATATTTGCGGCCACCGGCCTTTACTATAAAAATCAGCAGGGCAAAATGTACGATTCCATGGCCCGGGAAAATGCGTCAACCTTTGTCCGGGAACACTCCCAGACCCTGGGCAGCGATGAGGCAAAGGTGACCATCGTGGAGTTTATGGATCCGGCCTGTGAAACCTGTGCCGCCTTTTCCCCTATGATCAAAGATATGGTAAAATCCAACCCCGGCAGAATAAAACTGGTACTCAGGTATGCGCCTTTTCATGAGGGTGCCGATTATTTTGTAAAACTCCTTGAGGCATCCAGAAAACAGGGGAAATACTGGGAAACCCTGGAGGTCATGTTCAACACCCAGCAGATCTGGGCACCCCACCACGTGGCCAAGCCTGAAAAAATCTGGCCCCTTCTGGCACAGACAGGGCTGGACCTGGACAGGATCAAGTCAGATATGAACGATCCGGCAATTGAAGCCCTGATCAAGCAGGACCTGGCCGATGCAGACGCCTTGAATGTCAGGAAGACGCCCGGCTTCTTTGTAAACGGGAAACCCCTTGAACCCTTTGGCCGCCAACAGCTGATTCAGCTTGTTAAATCAGAGTTTGAGTCACAGTATTAACCGGTAGTTTTCAACCTGGAGTGCATATAATGAAAAAGCTCATACTTTTAATTACAGTGATTTGTGTGCCATGGCTGATCTCCGCCTGCGGGCAGGGGCCGGCCATTTTGAAAATCGGTGATCCTGCCCCGGATTTTTCCCTGGTGGACAGGCAGGGTAAAACCTGGACGCTTTCCGAGCTTAAGGGGCAGGTTGTCTTTATCAACTTCTGGGCAACCTGGTGCCCCCCCTGCCAGAAAGAACTGCCGTCAATGCAGAAACTTCACACCGCACTCCTGGGTGAAAACTTCATCATGCTCGCCCTCCTGAACAAGGACAAACCGGTCCTGGCGGATTTTGTCGCCAACCAGAAAGGCCTTACCATGCCCATTCTTGATGACTCCCAGAATATCGTCGGCTCTAAATATTTTTTAACCGGCCTGCCTGAGACTTATATTGTCGACAAGCAGGGAATACTCAGGGAGAAGTTCCTGGGGCCTGCAGAATGGGATGCCCCGGAATATGTGGCATTGATGAGAAAGTACATCAATCAATAGAAAAATGAAGAACAGGCCGAAAATCAGGCTGATGTCCGTTGCGGTCATCATCATCTTCCTGATCCTGTGTATTATCGGCATCAGCCTGGATGAGCCCTCGCAGGTCCTTAACCAGGCAACCCGGATCTGCCTCTCCTGTATCGGTATCGGATAACGCCATGAATGTGCTCCGTAAATGGATTCAGGTCCTGTTTTTCTTTATTACCAACGGATACTGGATGTTCCCCGTAACAAGGGGGATTTACCAGGGCCCCCTGAAAGTTATCTGTTCACCCGGGCTTAATTGTTACTCATGCCCTGCTGCAACGGCCTACTGCCCCATCGGGTCGCTGCAGCAGCTTTTTGCAGGGATCCGCATGACTGTTGAAACCGGCCAGTTCTTTATCGGGTTTTACGTCATCGGCAGCATGGGGGTCATCGGCGGCTTTTTCGGCAGGATGGTCTGCGGATGGGCCTGCCCCTTCGGCCTTTTCCAGGAACTCCTCCATAAAATCCCGTCACCGAAATTCGGTATATGGCCGGTATTGCGCTATTTTAAATACCTGCTCCTGGTGTTCATGGTGATTCTCCTGCCCCTGTTTGCCATTGATGAATTCGGCACGGGGGATCCCTGGTTCTGCAAGTATTTCTGCCCGGCAGGCACCCTGGAGGCAGGGCTGCCCATGATTCTGCTCCAGCCTGCACTGCAGATGAACCTGGGCTGGATTTTCGCCTTAAAGCTGGTCATCCTCATCGGATTTACAGCCTGGGCAATCCTCTCAAGCCGGCCATTTTGCAGAACCGCCTGTCCCCTGGGCGCCTTTTATGCGCTTTTCCATAAGGTCAAGCTGGTCAGGCTCACCCTTGACCGGGACAGGTGCACCCGGTGCAAGGCCTGCCATGACGCCTGTCCCATGGGCGTCCGTTTCAATGAATCCCCGAATGACATGGAGTGCATATCCTGCCTGGCCTGCAGTAAGGCCTGCACCCAAAATGCCATTCACCTGGAAGCCGGCGGGATGGCATTAAGCGGGAAAGCCGGATGCCAAACAGGTATAGGCAAACCTGTTGCCGGCCCCCCTCAAAACAGCTCTTTATAATTCCCTGGAAAATCAAATCATTACAGCAACGTTCCAAAAACCGGGGGGAATTTACAAATCCTGGATTTTAGACTATAACCCTCTCAAGGTGAAATCCATGGAGAAGTTATTCGGACGAAAGAAAAAAAAGAACCGCTGGCCCTGTCCTTTACTGCCGGGTTCAGATCTAAATCCGCTTTCAACCATACCTTTAAACGGCAGGCCCCCGTCTGCCTTCAGGAAACAGCATGAATCCCTTTGATTTGATCAAGAATTTTCCCATCCGGTACAAGCTGCTCTTTATCTACTCCTCCTGCTTTATGGTGATTATGAGTCTGTCCAGCCTCATCATCTACTCCATTGTGAAACAGAATGTGGAGGCCAATATTGAAAGCGAGCTGAAAAACTCCACCTCCGCCATCCACAATACCATTAAAACCGCCGTGTCTGTCTCCATAAAAAACCGGTTAAGGGGGGTGGCGGAAAAAAATTACGAAATCATCCAGCATCTTTACGGCCTGTCCGAGCAGGGCAGGATCTCCGGCAGGGAGGCCATGGACACTGCCGCTGACATCATCCTGAGCCAGAGCATCGGTACCAGCGGGTATATCTGCATCCTGGACGGCCAGGGCAGCATTGTGAAACATCCGAAAAAATCCCTGGAGGGCCTTGATATTTCAGACCACCGTTTTGTCCAGGAGATGATTGCCATAAAAAACGGGTACATTGAGTATGAGTGGCAGAATCCCGGGGATGACCGCCCAAGGCCAAAGGCGCTTTACCTTAATTATTTTAAGCCCTGGAACTGGATGATCACGGTCTCCTCATACAGGAAGGAGTTTTTAAAACTGGTCCATATTGACGATTTCAAAGAGGGGATACTCAACCTGAAATTCGGGAAAACCGGCTATTCCTATGTCATGGACACCAAGGGGAATGTCATTATTCATCCGGAACTCACCGGGGTGAATGTGTTTAGCGACAAACGGTTTTCCGGGCAGTTTTTCAGGGACATGCTGGAGAAAAAAAACGGAAAGCTGGAATATGCCTGGAAAAATCCCGGGGAAGTCAGGTACAGGGACAAACTGGTTTTCTTCAACTATATCCCGGAGTATGAATGGATCGTGGCCTCTTCCTCATACCTGGATGAGATCCGCTCCCCCCTGTACACCATCAGGCAGATTATCATCCTTGTCTGTATGGCCGCCCTTGTGATCTTTATTCCCGTCACCGTGTTTTTGAGCGATACCATCACAAAACCCCTGCACTCCCTGATGACCCGGTTCAAGCAGGACATTGCCGGCGGCTTTACAAACCGCGGCGTTGAGATGGAATCCAGTGACGAAGTGGGACAGCTCACCTTCTACTATAACTCTTTTATGGACAGGCTGGCCACCTATGACAGGGAACTGCTCACCGAGATAAAGGAACGCCGCCAGGTCCAGGCCGCGCTTACCGAAAGCGAGGAAAAGTACCGGTCGGTAATGGAGTCCGTGCCTGATCCCATTGTTGTCTATGATATGAGCGGGGTGGTGACCTATATGAACCCGGCCTTTACCAAAGTATTCGGGTATACCCTTGAGGACAGCCTGGGGTCGAAGATGGACCATTTTGTTCCCAAGGCCCACTGGAAAGAGACCATGGAGGGTATATCCTCTATCCTCAAGGGAGAGATCATTCCACGGCTTGAGACCAAAAGGAAGGCAAAAGACGGCCGCCTGGTGGATGTCACCACCCGGGGCTCGGTTTACCGGGATAAAAACGGCAACCCCCTGGGATCGGTGATTATCCACAGGGATGTCTCCGAGGTAAAACGGCTTGAAAAGGCCATTATGGAAACCGGGGAGCGGGAACGCCAGGCAATCGGCAATGACCTGCATGACGATCTCTGCCCCCACCTCATCGGCATTGAAGGGCTGGTCAAGGTTCTCAAGAGAAAGGCCGGTGATCAGCGGCCGGAGGCGGAAGATCTTTCAGACCGGATTTCCGACCTCATAAAAGAGGCCATATCCAAGACCCGGCGCCTGGCCCGCGGCCTTTGCCCGGTCTATTTCAACCACGGTATTGAAGCTGCCCTTGATGACCTGGTAACCAATACCCGGATGATCCACCAGGTGGACTGCCGGTTTGAAGGGGAGAAGGGGCTTGTCAGGGACAACCACATGGTCACCCTCAACCTTTACCATATTGCAGGAGAAGCGGTCCGGAACGCCATCCGCCACGGCAATGCCGATGTTATCCTTATTTCAATGGGATTAAAGGATGGGCAGTTCAGCTTCTGTATCCAGGACAACGGGTCGGGTATTGATCCCGCACCCGGTGCCAAAGGCATGGGGCTGAGGATAATGAACTACCGGGCAAAGATAATCGGCGGTTCCCTGATCGTCTCTTCTGATAAGAAAAAGGGAACCCGGGTGAAGCTGACCCTTCCCGAAGGCGCTTTAACAGACTCAGAGGCCTGAAAGATCTGGAATTCTTCAGATAAAGGTGGTAGGGTGACAAACCCGGACGATTTCCGGGCTGAACATTTTTCGGTGATGATAAAATATGTCCGATAAAAAGAAAATACTGCTCGTTGAAGATCACCCCATATTCAGGCTCGGACTTGCCGAATTGATCAACCAGGAGGATGATCTTGAGGCCTTTGGCAATGCCAGGGACGTGGACCGGGCCATTATTGAGATAGAAGAGATGGAGCCGGATCTTATCATTGCTGATATTTCCCTTAAATCCTCGGACGGCATCGACCTGGTCAAACATGTCAAGCAACACCATAAAAACATCCCCGTGCTCGTTCTCTCCATGCACGACGAGTACCTGTACGCCCAGCGCGCCCTGGCAGCCGGCAGCCGCGGCTACATAATGAAGCAGGAGGCCATGGAGTCGGTTGTCTCGGCCATCCACCATGTTCTTGAGGGAAAAATCTACCTTAACGAAAAGGTAAAAGAGCATATTTTACTCTCCATGTCCGACACCCCCAAGGCCCGCGACAAGAGCCCGGTGGACAGGTTAACCGACCGGGAACTCCAGGTATTCAAGCTTATCGGCCGCGGGTTTTCCTCCAGGGAGATTGCAGAACGCCTCTTCCTGAGCATCAAAACCATCGGCACCTACAGGGAGCGGATCAAGGAAAAGCTCAACCTCAAGCATGCCAACGAACTTGTCCGCTGCGCAGTCCACTTTGAAA
This sequence comes from Desulfobacterales bacterium, assembly GCA_022361395.1. GTDB lineage: Bacteria > Desulfobacterota > Desulfobacteria > Desulfobacterales > Desulfobacteraceae > Desulfobacter. The sequence continues at coordinate 16,632 of JAKSAX010000552.1, forward strand.
AGACGGGCCAGGTCAGCACCCAGACCCAGTAAAAACAAATTTTTGTAGGTTCACCGCCCTACAACCCTCTAGGGTTCTCCCCTAGGTTTTCCCACAAATAACCCTACATTTAAAATCCGGTTTGAGCCGATTGTCCAAATCGCGTGGCTTTACTACACCATTTTCTATTGTTGTGTTCCAGGTTTAAATCAGAGTCCGGGGAATACAAATCAAACTCACTGGAGCGGAATGGAGCAGATCAGATCGAAAGTTAGCGTGCGTGTCCGACAATTGGATTGCAGTTGTGATCGTCACAACCACAATCCACTAACCATAATCTAAGGGAGTAAATTACCATGAAAGAAAAGCTCTACAAAAAGGAGATCACCCTGACCATTGTATTCTCTGTTCTACTTCTCCTCATGGGACATTCAGCGTCCATCTTTGTTTTATTTCCCTCGCTTCAGCAGGGAACACTCTGGGGATTCCCCGTCCAGTACATCGTGCCCATTCTTTTAGGATGGTTCGGCATTGCTGCAGTCTGCCTTGTCATGACCATTGTGTGCAACAAGTTTGACGATGAGATGGAAGAGTATGTCAATTCCCTTCCCCCGGAAACAGAAACCGATACTGACACTATCAAGGAATAAGGAGGCGCTATGCCAGCAGAATATGCTTTAAGTAACGTCTGGGTCGGACTTGGCGTTGTTGCCGTCCTGTTTGCAATTTTTTATGCCGTGGGTTATTCGGCATCCCGTAAAACCACCTCTGACGAGGATTTTTATGCGGCCGGTTTTTCCATCGGCCCTGTCACCAACGGCCTTGGCATGGCAGCCACCTGGGCCTCCCTGGCCACCTTTTTAGGGGTAATCGCCCTGATTCTCAAACTCCAGGTCCCCTTTGTCTATTTATGGATTCAATGGGCTATCTCCATCCCCCTGCTGACCCTGTTGTACGGCACCAGCCTCCGGAGGATGAAAGCCTTTACCCCTGCCACCTTTATCAAGCAGCGGTATGGCAAACCTGCCACCATCGTAATTGTCAGCTGGATGATCCTGATCATGATCATGTATGCACTGGGCCAGATGATCGGCCTTGGCCGCGCATTTGAGCTGCTCTTCGGCGTGCCTTACAATACAGCCATTGTTGTTGCCGGTCTGGCCACTGTCGGTTTTATCACAGTCGGCGGCATGTACGGCGCATCTTACAACGCAGCATTCCAGATGGTGGTAATGACCATTGCCATGATCGTTCCCATGGGCGCCATCATGAAGGCCCTGGGTTCTTCAGGCTGGTGGTTCCCGCCCCTGGCATACGGCGATATGGTTCCCGAGATGGTCAAGGCCATCCCCACCTTCTTTGACATGAAGTATGATTTCAGATGGTACTTTGCCCTGATTCCCGCCTTTACCCTGGGACCTGTGGCCCTTCCCCATCTGGCCATGAAGGTGTTTACCTCATCCTCCGTAAAAAGCGCCCGCTGGGCTGTTGTATGGTTTGCCCTGTTCCTTGGCCTGCTCTTCTCCGGAACCTATGTCGTGGGTTTCACCGGTAACTTTTTTACTGCCACAACAGGCAGAATCATTGAAAAAGCAGACCAGACCATCCTGATTCTGAACGTATTCTATAACCCGACAATCGTTGCCGCTTTTGTTATGGGCGGTGCCGTTGCAGCCGGCCTTTCCACAATCGGCGGTAACCTCATGGCCATTGCCGGCCTTGTGGGCTCGGACCTTTTGGGTATCATTGCCCCGAACATGGATTCCTCCAAAAAGATGAAATGGGGTTATGCAGCCCTTGCCATCGGCGGTCTTCTTGCCATCCTCATGGCTTTCAAGCCCCCCAAATTCCTGGTTACCTCCATTCTCTGGGCATTCGGCCTCCTGGCAACAACAGCGACGCCTGCCATCCTCCTGGGGGTATGGTGGAAAGAGGCCAACAAACTGGCCCTTATCGTCTCTTCAATATTCTGCGGTTTCCTCTATATCCTGATCTCCCCCCACGTGATTCCTTCGGTTGTTGTGGGTAAAGGTCTTGTGGCAGCCCTTGGCATGTCCGGCGGAATGGTCACCATTCCCCTGAGTTTCGCCATGTTTATCCTGCTCTCCATAGCCTTTAACCGGATGTCGATGTTCAAGGCATATGCACCGACACTTGTTGACAAAAAAGTCATCGACAGAATCCACGGCTGGGGCACAGACTACGAAGAGACCCGGTACAACGGCATTACCGTACCGATAATTATCTCCATGGTCTGCCTGGCTATCTTTTGCTGGGGACTTGTACCCTGGACCTAGGACCGGTCCGAAACCAAGTTTCTCCTGGGGTTTGACCTGACCCCCTGCAGTGTCCGGGATAGGCCCGGGCACTGCACCCATTTTTTGGGACCCACCGAACTATTACCGGAAAAGGAGCAAAAATGAACTACCTTACATCCATGGGAAATCTTTTAAGCTTCACCCCGTTTCCCGCGGAAGGCGAAAAGGGCATAAAGCAGCTTCAGGTTTATTGTATAGTCAATGTTTTGATTCTGGGGATAATTTACGGATGCTCTGCCGCCTTATTCAGCAAGATGGTCCTCGTTGAACAGGGGTTTGACGCCACGGCAGCCAATGCAGCGAAAATCATTATTGCCGGTATTCCTGTTGCCTTTTTCATGCATGCCGGGGCAGCCCTGTTTATCTGGGTATTTCTCAGGGCCATGGGCGGCAAGGCAAACTTCATGGTCTCCTACTTCCACATCGGCGCAGCAGCCATATCCCTTTGGCCGGTGGCACCCTTTGTTGCAATGTTACAGGTCGGCGCCTCATCACCATTGCTGATCCTGCTCACCGGCCTGTTCTGCCTTTACGCCTTTGCCGTTAATGTGCGGGTCATAAAGTCGGCTTTTAAACTCTCTGCAATGCGCATGACCCTTGCCACCTCGGTGACCATCATGTATATCAGCTGCTTTTTATACCTCTGGGTATAGCCGGATACAGATAGAGAGCCGGTTCAGCGCCTCTTTCTCCTGGCTTTCTTTTTACGCTTCCTTTCCCAGTCTTCGTTGGCCCGGATCATCTCCTGAATGCTTTCCGGGCCGTCAAGCACATCCACTGTCAGTGAATATTCATCCTTGCCCAGCGTGACCCTTTCAATCTCTTTTGAAAGAAACCCCTCAATCTCCCTGAGCATCTTTTTTTCACCTGTACTGCAGAAAGAGAGGGCTGCCCCCTTTGAACGGCCTCGTCCTGTTCTTCCCACCCTGTGAACATAGACTTCCTTTTGGTCAGGCAGGTCATAGTTGATCACGTAGTCCACATTGGGAATATCAATCCCCCTGGCAGAGACATCCGTGGCAATGAGAATTTTATGATCGTCTGATTTAAACCGGGTCATGACCTCCAGCCGTTCTGCCTGGTCTTTTTGCCCGTGGATGGTCAGGGCCTTGATATTCCCCCTTGCCAGGGCCTTTGCCACCCGCTCCGCCCTGACCATGGTCCTGACGAACACCATGACCTTGGACTCGGGATGATCCCTGACAAACCTGCGCAGAAAAAACCGTTTGTCATCCATCTCCACAAACACAACACAGTGGGAAACATTTTTAGACACCGGATCGTCAGGGGATATCTGGATCCGGATGGCGGAGGTGTTTACCTGTGAAAATGCAAGCTTTTTAATCTCTTTGTTGATGGTGGCTGAGAAAAACAGGGTCTGGTGCCGCTGTTTCAACTTTCTCTTTATGGACTGAATATCCTTGATAAATCCCCTGTCCAGCATCTGATCCGCCTCATCAAGGACCAGGACCTTAACCCGCCGCACATCAATGGCGCCCTGGCTGATCAGGTCAAACATCCGTCCCGGGGTGGCAATGAGTATATCAATTCCCCAGGCCAGGTCAGATATCTGTTTATCCTGTTCCACCCCGCCGAAAACCGCAAGGGACTTCACCTTGGTCTTCCTGCCCAGGGCAGTGAAAACATCGTTGATCTGCACGGCCAGTTCCCTGGTGGGCACCATGACAATACAGTGGATGCCAAAACTCTTTTTAGAGGTCTTGGCCTGGTGAATTCTATCGATGATGGGGACGGCAAAGGCCGCTGTCTTCCCCGTACCGGTCTGGGCGATGGCAAGGACATCTTCCCCCTTAATTATGGACGGGATGGCCTTGTATTGGATATCTGTGGGCCTTTTCAAGCCCTGTTTTGCCAAATTCCTTTTCAGAATGGCACTGATGGGGTAAGTATCAAATTTCATGGGGATCCTTAATAGTTGAGATTCGTTATAAACATACAGATCCGGTACTCAAAAATCAAGACAGACCCTTTGCAGACCCAGGGCAATCGCATATAAACTTGGCACGGTTTTTAATTTTTAAAGGTTTTGGACACTTATGCCTTATCCGAATTTTGTCTGCGATTGCCTGTACAAAAGTAACGTATTGGAATCATTGGATCCGAAAAGTTACTTGCGTTGAC
>JAKSAX010000542.1 GCA_022361395.1 Desulfobacterales bacterium
AAAGCCCCGCAGCTTCCGTGGGCGTGACAAAACCGCCGTAGATACCGCCAAGTACGATAACCGGCATTGTCATGGCAGGGCTTGCCGTTTTCACCCGCATGGTTACGAATTCGGCAGTCAAAGGCTTTTCCAGTTCCGGATCCCGGGCCAGATCCTTGTTCCGGAGCATAAACAGGCTGACGATGATGAGAAGCGTCATCAGGATAATTCCTGGAATCACCGTGGCCAGGAAGCAGGCCAGCACCGACTGCTGGGCAATCCAGGCAAAAAGGATGAGATCGGCTGACGGCGGAATAAGGAGCCCCAGGGGTGAGGCATTAATCACCAGGGCATTGGCAATGGCCCTGGGATACCTGTCTTTGTACATTTTGGGCAGAAGGATGGAGCCCATGCAGGACAGGGTGGCTGCGGCAGATCCGGAAATCGAGCCAAAAGCGGCTGATGCCACCACTGCAACAATGGCCATGGATCCCCTTACCTTTTTAAATATCATTTCAGCCATGCTGATCAGGGGTTCTGCAATATTACCCTTCTGTATCAGGGCGCCGGAATAGATAAACAGCGGCACGGCCACCAATACCATATTGTTCATCCTGTTGTATCCGGCCGGCAGCAGGGTGGCCATGTTATAGTCCCCGGCAAGGGCAATGAACAGGGTGGCGGCCCCGAAGGTGAATACGATGGGTACACCGATCATTAATAAAAGAACCAGTATACCTACGGTGCCCAGAACGATCATGATGCCTCTCCTTGTTTACCAAAAATTATCTTTACCAGCAGAACATAGTGGGCCGTGGTGTAGACTGCCATCATGATAAAAGAGAGGCAGACGATGGATTCGGGGATCAGGAAGGGAATCCGCCACACCGGGGTCACGGGCCAGGCGTCCCAGCACCACTGGATCATAAGAAATCCCCAGTAGATGAAGACATAACTCATGACAAGCTCGATGGTTTTCTGGATAAAGAGCAGCTTGCCCAGTCCTCCCCTGCGGGCCATGAAATTTTCCATGAAGTCCGCGGAAATGTGGGAACGTTCAAAGCTGCCCTGGGCCGCCCCGACAAAGTATAAAACGCAGGCGGCAATAAGTACGTATTCTTCAAGGCCAAAGAAATCCAGCTTGAAAAAATACCGCATGGTCGATGCAGCGCATATGGCCACGGTAATGAGAACGGATGAGGTCACCAGGAAAAAGGCGTGAAATTTCCTGAATTTCTGCCAGAAGGGAGAGTGCTCCAGGGTGGTGTTATACTTTTTCAATACCGCCTGTACCTCTGTGTCCGACCGGGAGTCCGGGACATTTATCTTATCTTCCGGGCGGTCAGGTACAGGCCGGACTTCGGTGTCTGTGGCTTGCTGCATGGTGCTGCCTCCATGGGGGCTGTGCAGTCCCGGCCCGGGTGCCGGGCCGGGACCTGTCATCAATTATTGAATATCTTTGTCAAGACGATCCATGATATCCTTTCCCAGTGTTTCGGTGAGTTTGGGCCAGACTGTGTCGTGGACCTTTTTGGAAATGGCCCGGGTCTCTTCCTCGCTCAGGCTGAGGATAGTGATCCCTTTGTCAGCCATTTTCCGGATATAACCGGCATCATCCTTGCGCGCGTTTTCACGGCTCTTTGCCGCCGCTGTTGTGAATGCGGCCTGAAAGACCTCCTGTTCCGTGGCGCTCAGGCTTTCCCACTTGGCCATGCTCATGATATAGGCGGTGGAGTCAACAGTGGTGTTGTAAGGGATATAGTAGTTGAGCAGATCCTTGAAGGCGATGTAATTCCAGGAAGGGGTGCCGGCAATCCATCCGTCACAGACCCCTGACTGCATGGCCGGATACAGGTCTCCCCAGTTAATGGTCACGGTTTTGTAGTTCAGGGCTTCGGCAACGGTTTTCCAGGTTTCAATGGGCGGGACCCGGATCATCCTGTCCTTGGCAATGTCAAGATCCTTATAGGACTTGGGTTCCTTCACCATGCCAACACCTGCAAACCCCTGTACATCAAGGCCCAGCAGCTTGATATTATGCTTGGCCAGCAACTCTTCGTAGAGGCTGTAAAAATTGGACCCTTTGGCATATACCCGGTCAATATCGTCATAGGTTGACGCAAGGCTGGGCATGTAGACAATACCCAGGGCCTTGTCTAATTGGGGGGTGATGGAAATGTCCGCCAGTTCAATGGCACCCTGGGCAACTTCGTTGAGCACAAGGGTATAGTCCCCAAGCTGGCTGGCCGGATAGACCTTTAATCTGAATTTATTGTCGGTTTTGCCGTTGATCTCCTTTGCCGCAGCTTTGAGGATTTTCGTGCTGGCATGGTCCACCGGGGCAATACCTGCGATGCGCCAGCGTTTTTTAGCCATGACGTTTCCTGCGGTCAGAGCAACCACCAGTGAGGCAACCAATAAAGTGACAAGTCTTTTTTTCATTTCTTCCTCCAATTGAGTTGTTATTATTTACTAAGGGATCGCGTAAAAATTAGTTCACATTCTGTTTGCAAAATACCCAATGTTTTAAGGGTTTTTATAAACAGACTAAGTGAAGTTATTTTTGCGTGATTCCTAAGGTTTATAAATCGGAAAGGTTCACTCCTCTGTCTTTCATAAACCGGTTCATCTCATCTAAAATTTCCGGATCCATTTCAGGCCGGACATAATCGTCCAGCAGCTGTAACCGTTTTTTTTCAATATTATCCATCAGTTTTTCATCAGGTGTCATTCCCCTGAGGCTGCCGCGCAGGGCCACGGCAGGTGTCCAGGTGTGGGTCCGGCACTTGCCCAGGGTATCCATGGAGGTAAGGAAGAGGCCTCCGGGGCCCACCTCGCGGATGAGATCCAGGTTAAGGGTCTCATCGTTTACCGCCATATCATCCAGGTAAAACCGGTTCATGCGGATGATTTCCAGGTCCATGATGAATTTTTCAAAACTGATTCCGGCAAAGGAGTCCAGAATGCCTGCCCCGTGGACAATGAGGCTGACCGTGTTCTCCATGGCCGTGAACATGGAGAGCATGCTCTCATATCCGGCCTGGGGGGAGAGGGATCTGGCGTCATTGGTGGTGCCCCCGCACCGGCTGGGCATGCCCCACCGCCGCGCCAGGGCTGCCGTGTATTTTGCCTGGAGGGCATACGCCGGAGACCCGATGGAAATATTACCGGAGGTCATATCCGCCCCGTAGCACTGGAGCCCGAAGATCACGGGGTTTCCGGGATTCATTGCCTGGACGATCATGATGACCGCCAGGCATTCAGCCGCTGCCATGGCAACGTTGGATGCAAGGTCTATGGGACCGGTGGTACCGGCGGCCACACCCGAGGACGCCATAATGGGTTGGTTATACCGGACAGCGGCCTCAATTGATTCAAGGGTCATCTCATCAATCTGCAGGGGGCTGATGGGACTGACCATGGTGATGATCCCGGGCCGGGCGGAAAGCCTGTCTTCCCCGCCCAGCCGGATGGCGGTGAGGGCCATGATATCATTCACCTGGGACAGGGACCCGGGTATTCCCATAAGGCATTTATCCGAATAGACCAGGGAGGCATAGTGCATGGCAAGGTGGTTGTGGGCCGCCGGCACATCCGATGGCTGGGCCAGGATGCCGCCGTTGAACTGGAGTTCGGGACTGGCCTGCACCAGTTTAACCAGCTGCTTGTGATCGTTGAAAACAGCATCCCGGATATTTCCGGCCGCATCCATGACAGAGGAACACCCGTACCCCGGCGCAATCTTGGAAGGCCCTGTTCCCACCTCAAGGTCATGATCCGGGTTAACGGCACGCAGAGGAAAGGAAGCAGGGGTTCTGGCCAGGGTCTCCATCACCTCTTCACGGTCAAACAGGATCCGGTCTTCTTTCACCGTAAATCCGAGTTCTTTGAGACGCTTAAGGTAGGAGGCGCTCAGGATTTTAATGCCCACCTTTTCCATGATATCCATGGTGAGCCCTTCCAGCCTGGCCAGTTTTTCTTCCGGGGGATTTTTCACAGGTGTATCCTTTTGTCTGGTTAAGGATCGCCTTCAAAATTACTTGGTCTTTTGTTTTCAAAACCCCTGTCTTTTAAAGGGTTTTGAAAACGATTTAGGGCAAGTTATTTTGTAACGATTCCTAAGTTAAAATCAGCCGATGACCGAGTATGTAGAGTTGGGGTTCAGTTCCCGGTTCCGGGAAAAGGCACCCATATCCAGGGTCACACCCGTGGTCGGCAGGGTAAACTGTAAGGGGTATTTATCATGATTCAACCCCTCTTTTTCACACTGTTCAATAAGTTCGCTCATCATCATCCCTGCCACGGGCGCATTCTTGTATTGGTTGCCCGATGAGCCGCAGGCCATGTAAAACCCGCCCAGATCGCTTTTATCATATATGGGCAGCCAGTCGGACGACACATCATAGAGTTCGGCAAACCCCTTGTGCATGTTTGGAATGCCGAGATCCGGAAGCCGCCGTGCCGCGCGGTAGATCTGGGCCGTCCACTGGGCATCCGTGGTGTTCCGGTTAAACTCATCAGGGTCTTCCACCCACTGGTGGGTATCGCACCTGGGATCTTCACTGCCCACCAGGATGTTGTTTCCCACTTCCGGACGCATGTATATTCCGTTGTCTCCGTCGGAGATCTGGACACCGCCGGCCTCAAAATCAAACCCAGCCGGGGACGGCACATAGGCCACTTCGTGCCGCTCGGCCCGGGTTTTGATATTGTTCTTTTCTTCGACCCCGGCCATATTATTAATAATGCTGGAATGGGGGCCGGCCACATTGACGACGATCCCTGTCTCAATCACGGTGCCGTCTTTAAGTTTCACACCGGTAACCTGGTTGTCTTCCCGGATGATTTCAACCACCTCTGCGTTGAATATGAACTCAGCCCCCCTGGCCTCGGCCGCCACCTGGACGTTGTGGGTGGACAGCTTCGGATCGGACATATACCCGGCTGACGGGCAATAGAGGGCGCCTTCAAGCACCGCTTCTTTTTCCCCGAAGAAGTCTTCGTCTGCTTCGGGACGGGAGGGGGGCCAGAACTCTGTCTTGCTCAGAATGGGCAGGCGTTCCGTCATGGTGTCTGCATCCCAGTTCTCGTATGGGACTCCCACGGTATCCCAGTGCTCAAGAATCTTTTTCCAGTTCCGGTCCCGGGACTTGACCATAACAGAACCGCACTGGCGGTATTTTGCCATGCCCCAGTCATCCTGAACTTCGCAGTACTCTTCCCAGTTCTGCCAGATGCCGAACCCTTCCCAGGCAAAGGCCACCCCCTCCAGTGTGGAGTAGTGTGCCCTGACAATTGCACAGGACCCTGCCGTGGAACCGGCACCGGAATCTCCGTTTCTATCAACACTTAAGGTTTTAAAACCTTTTTTGGCCAGCTCAAAGGCGATGCAGTTTCCGATAATGCCGCACCCGATGATTACGGCGTCTGCTTTTTTACTCATCTTCATTCCTCTATTTTGAAAATCAATTTATTGTTTAATATCAACCCCTTGGTATCTTCCGCACTCCGGACGCACCACTGGTGCGGATAAGCAGGGGGGTGGGTTGATTAAGGGTCAGGTAAAACCGGCCGGGCTGTTGACCGCCCTGGGAGGGGTCAACGGCATACCGGATCTCTCCGGTGGATTACTCCGGATCAGCTATCCTTGTATAAAGCTTCCAGTTCCTTGTGTCCGGCGTCACGGATTTCCCGTATCCGCTTCAGGACAGCATCGTCAATCGGCGGCACTTCATGGTTATCCAGAATATCGGCCAGCCGTTCCTGTACTCTCTCGGCCATATCCTTGGCGCCTTTGGCTTCCCATGATTCATAGGGCTCCCGGGCCAGCAGTTTTGAATTCCATACGGCCGTGCGGCAGTGGGCCAGGGTATGCTTGTGGGCCAGGTAATGGCCGCCGGGGCCGATATCCTCAATCACCTGCCGGGCGATGGTATCCTGGTCCACCCTGATGCCTTCCATGAATTTCCTGGCCATTCCGATGGCTTCGTTGCCAAGGACAAGCTGGGCAGGAGAGCAGACCATGGCCTGGTCAAGATACCCCACATCGTGGATAAGGTTGAGCCCGGACAGGGCCTGGGTGATAATGGAAAAACCGCTTTCAAGACCGGCCTGGGCATCCAGCACTTTGGAATCAGAACAGCCTGCATACCCCCAGGTCGGCAGGTCAAAGGACTGTGCCACTTCAGCCTGGGCAGAGATGCCGCGGCTCATTTCCGGATATCCCACCCCGAAAACACCGGTTGCCATGTTCATGATCTGCACATTGCCGCTCAGGCAGACCGGGCAGCCGGGCTGGCGGAGCTGGGCCAGAACCAGGCACATAAGCGATTCCGCCGTAATCATTGTAATCAGTCCCGCCATTGTTGCCGGGGCCGTGGCGCCCAGCTGGGGGGCAGGTCCGGGGACCTGGGGGATAAAATTGTCTGCTGCGGCAAAAATCCGGTCAATGGTCTCATCCGGCTGGACAAGGGGGGTAATGGGTTCGGGATAAAGGGCCAGAAAAGGTTTCTGCCGCAACTTATCCTTACCGCCTGCGATTTCCGCAGCCATGTCAAACACCAGTTCGGTGCCCCTTCCTGAATAGCCCAGAAAGACGATGGGTTTGACGGTATTGGTAACCACGGCTTCAAAATCGTATAAATCCGACACAATTGAAGGCACATCCTGGGACGATCCCATGGGCATCACCCAGTCAATGTTTTCACATGCATCAGCCACCCGGGCACCGATGCCGATATCCTCCACCCGTGTGGGATGGATCTCACCGGTTCTTGCATCCTTGAACCGCGGGCTTCCCGTGGAGGTCCCGTAATAACTTTTCCGCCCCTCCACCTCAAGTGCGCGGTTGCCGAGCCTGTCATACAGGGTAAACCCGTTGGGCGCCGTCATCAGACATTGTTTAACTATAAATTCGGGCACCTTCACCAGATCCCCTTCAATAACGGCGCCTGCCTTTTTCAGCATCTCCCTGGCCTCGGCATGAAGGACCTTAAAACCGACGCTGAACATGATATCAAATGCAGCCCGCTTAATTTCAAATATTTGATCTTCGGTTAGAATTCGCAGATGGGGTTGGCGGGCCTGGGTTGATCCTGAGTTTATCATCATTGCCTCCTGTTTATTGGGGTGTCGGTAGACGATGGTTGTTTAAAGTCAATCTTTTTTAAATGGATACTGCGCTCAATTCAAGCCAATGTCAAGTTTAATTTGAAAAAATCAACATTAAATCCAATTTATTTTTAAAATTTTGGATTTTATCCAACAGCCGCTTAAAAAACCACCTGCCATTTATCCCTCTGCCCGGGGGCTTTCCGGCTTTGTTAACTTCAGCCATGGAATCGGGCACATTCTATTTTATTAAAGATTTTTCCTTAAAACCTTAATGAAATAGAAAAATAAGAGCTAAATATTCCACTTTGCCTTGAATTCGTCCTTTTGATCTATTATAGTCTCATCTAAACAATCAAAATATTTTTATCCTTCATTCTTAAAAAAACGAAAGTTGATGCGATGGCCAAAAAGAAGAAAGAACTTGACGAACTGGAGAAAAAAATTATTAAGGCCCTTCAGGCGGATGCAAGAAAATCATTTAAAAGCATTGCCAAAGATCTTGATGTTTCCGAAAGCACAATCAGCAACCGGGTGGGACGCTTAATTGAAAACGGCATATTAAAAATGGAAGCCAGGATCAACCCCTTTGAACTGGATAACAAAGTCACGGCTTTAATCGGCTTGAATCTGAAGCACAGGTTCCACCCCAAGGTTCTCAAAGAACTGCAGCAGCTTCCCAATGTTAATTCCGTGTGGGTCACCACAGGGAAATATGACCTGTTCATGGAGGTCATCGCAGATTCAAACAATGATCTAAATGATTTTCTTTTCAAAAGTGAATTCAATCGGATGGAAGAGATCACCTTCACAGAGACCCATATTATGCTTTATTCCGAAACCAAGTATTTTAAAATTCCCTGAGCCGCGGCTGTCCTTGCTTCAGAGGACGGTAACGGGCAGAACCCACATCCCTGAACGGTCCGGGGAAACCCAAACTCCCAAGTCATGGGCTCCTGTATTGAACAGCCCGGAATACAAAAGGACTGCAGGCGAAGATGAGCGAACACACTGCAGTCCTTTACGGCATTTTCATGCCGGCTGGCATATATTTACCGGGGCAGAGGCCTGCCCCGTTTTTTACCCCAACCTTGCAAGAATCGGGGTTTAATTAGTCCTGAAACCTGTACTCTTCAAATGTCTGGCTTGTATCGCTTCTCAGGCGTTCCATACGGCTGATAACGGGTTTCGTGCACTCAAGCAGCTCTCCCTCCAGCATGATGGTGTCCTGGTTTTCCACCCAGCCCTCTTTTTCTTCTTTAGTGGCCTTGGGAACAAATTTTCCCGTGAGCGCCCAGACCAGGCCAATGACAGGAGAGAGCCAGCAGGCAAATGCAAAGGGGGCATACACCAGGGTTTCAATGCCCAGAACCCCTGTGACGTAAGCACCTCCCGCATTCCATGGGATCAAGGGAGAGATCAGGGTGCCGCCGTCTTCAACGGACCGGGAAAGATTTTTTGTTGAGAGGTTGGCCCCCCTGTATGCCGGGGCAAACATTCTGCCGGGCAATGCAATGGAGAGATACGGGTCGCCTGCCACAAGGTTCGTGCCCACGGAAAATCCCGTGCTGGCGGCAATAATGCCGAAGCGGTTTTTAACCTGGGTAAGGACATGGTCCAGAATGACTTCCAGAGACCGGGTCCGCTCAAGGATTCCCCCGAATCCCAGGGCGATGAGCATCAGGGAGGTCACCCACATCATGGACTGGATACCGCCCTTGGACAGGAGTTTGTCCACTTCGGGAACGCCGGTGGCACTGACATAGCCGGACTGCATGGCCACGAACACTTCATGAATGCTGGCACCCTGGGCAAGGATGGCGGTGATGCTGCCGGCAACCACCCCGGCAAAGAGGGTAGGGATGGCCGGGAATTTTCTCATGGCAAGGACAATCACTACCAGGGCGGGCAGCAGGAGCAGAGGAGACAGGTAAAAGGTCTCGGCAATTTTGGTGGTATAAATTTCGATGCTGGCCGCATTCATGGTGTCGGCGGTGTAGTTCAGGCCGATGATGAAGTAAAGCACCAGGGCAATAAGCATGGCCGGTACCGTGGTGGCCATCATGTTTTTAATATGGGAGAACAGATCGGTGCCGCAGACGGCAGGGGCCAGGTTGGTGGTGTCGGACAGGGGAGACATCTTATCCCCGAAAAAGGCGCCGGAGACCACAGCCCCGCCCACCA
>JAKSAX010000243.1 GCA_022361395.1 Desulfobacterales bacterium
ATGCGGGATATGCCACGGCCTTTGCCGTCCGCATGAGTTTTGTGGGAGAGCTGGGATGGGAGCTGTACATCCCCACCCCCTTTGCCCAGGGCATCTTTGAGGAACTTGTGGCGGCCGGGGAGGAATTCGGAATGAAAATGTGCGGCCTGCATGCCGTGGATTCCCTGCGCCTGGAAAAGGGGTACCGCCACTGGAGTTCGGATATCACCCCGGACACCACCCCCTATGAGGCGGGCCTGGGCTTTGCCGTTGACCTGGACAAGGAAGACTTTATGGGAAAGGCAGCCCTGGTCGAGCAAAGAGAGGAGGGGATCACCAAAAAACTGGTGATGTTCACCATTGATGACCCCCTTCCCCTGATTTACCATGACGAGCCCATTTTCAGGAACGGGGTGCTGGCCGGTGAAAATACCCACGGCTCTTTTTCCCATGTAAACGGCAGTGCCATCGGAATGGTGTACCTGTCCCGTGAAGACAGGATAACGGATGAATGGATCATGGAAGGCAGCTATGAAATCGAGGTGGAGGACAAGCGGTATCCCATTACCCTCCATCTGAAAGCCGTCTATGACCCCGGGGGAAAAACCATTAAAGCTTAGGAATCGTTACAAAATAACTTGCTCTAAATCATTTTCAAAACCCCTTAAAACAGGTGTTTTAAAACAAAAGACCAAGTAATTTTGAAGCCGATCCTTAGCCCATAAACTTTTAAAGCAAGGAGAACCATATGAAGCGTCCCATTAAAGCGGGAAAGCTGTACAGCGGCGGCTTCAGTCTCAATGTGCTCAGCGATGATGAACTCTATGAAATTCATCTGGCCACACTTGAGGTCCTCAAGACCGTCGGCGTCTTCGTGGAAAGCGATGAGGCAAGAGAGATCTTCGGCAGCAATGGTGCCTGTATTGACGAGAAAACCAAGGTTGTGACCTTTGATCCTTACATTGTCGAAGATGCGATCCGGACCACCCCGGATACCTTCCACGCCTATGGCCGGATTCCCGAAAGCGATGTGGCACTGGAGGCCAACCGGGTGACCTTTACCAACTTCGGCGAGGGCATCATGTTCGTGGATCCCTATACAGGCAAGCGCCGGGAGACCACCAAGGCCGATATTGAAATGGCCGCCCGTGTCATTGACAGCCTGGACCATGTGGAGACCTATGAACGGTGCATGCTGTCCCATGACAAGCACCATTCGGTCCAGGCGCTCCACAACGCCGAGGCCTCTTTGACCAATACGACCAAACACCACTGGCTGGGCCCGGTGGACCGGTATCAGTGCGGCAAGATAATCGAGGTCTGCTGCGCCATTGCCGGGGGGCATGAAAAATTCAGGGAACGTCCCTTTCTCACCTTTGTCACCTGTCCCATCAGCCCCCTGAAACTCTCCACCCATCACTGCGAAATCATCATTGAGGCGGCCAACAACGGCATGGGGGTCAACTGTA
Organism: Desulfobacterales bacterium; assembly: GCA_022361395.1. Lineage (GTDB taxonomy): Bacteria > Desulfobacterota > Desulfobacteria > Desulfobacterales > Desulfobacteraceae > Desulfobacter. Next base: position 1,449 of record JAKSAX010000243.1, read on the forward strand.
TCGGAATGGCCATGGCCGGGGGATCGTCCCCCATCCACATTGCCGGAACCCTGGTCCAGCAGAACGCCGAGGTGCTTTCCAGCCTGGTGCTGAGCCAGATGGTGCGCAAGGGCGCCTCCTTTGTTTACGGCAGTTCCACCTGCCCCCTGGACCTGCGCCATGCCACAGCCTCGGTGGGCTCCCCTGAAACCGGGATGATCAATGCGGCGGTTTCAAGGCTGGCCAGGTACTACAGCCTCCCGGTCTTTGCCGCCGGTGGCTAGGGCGACAGCAAAATAACCGATTACCAGTCAGGCCATGAAAAGACCATCACCGGTCTCCTGCCGGCGTTGTCAGGGTGCAACGTTATTTACGGGTTGGGGATGCTGGAGATGGGAATCACCTTTGACTTGGCACAACTGGTTCTGGACAACGATGTTGCCGGATTGATCAAACGAAGCGTGAACGGTATTGAGGTCAACGATAAAACCCTTAGCCTGGATGCGATCAAGGAGATCGGACCCTTTAAGGATTATCTTGCCCATAAAACCACCTACGACAACATGCGGCTGACCACCACGCCCAAACTCATGGACCGCAAGATGCGGCCCCAGTGGGAACAGGGCGGTGCCAAGGATGCCTACCAAAGGGCAAATGAGGAGGTGCACCATATCCTTGAAACCTATGAACCGCCAAAGATTTCCGAATCCGTGCTGAAACAGGTCAGGGACATTGTTGACGGTGCAGAGGATGAGCTTGGCATCAAGGATGAATAACGACCCTGCCTCAGGTTTAAAAGACAAATAAGGAAGAGATTCAGATGCGTATTTACGTATGTATAAAACATGTGCCGGATACTGCCGCCAATATTAAAATTGACGGGGATACCGGATATAACCCGGAAGTCAAATATGTGCCCAACCCCTATGACGAATACGGCGTGGAAGCTGCCGTTCAGCTGAACGAAACCCTTGGTGAGGGCGAGGTGGTGGCCGTTTGCGTGGGGGATAAGGGGGCTGTGAATACCCTCAGGGCGGTGATGGCCATGGGTGTCCACAGGGGAATCCTTGTTAAAAACGATACCCAGCTGACCGGAAGCCGGAAGACCGCAGCCGCACTGGCCGCAGCCATCCGGGCGGACGGCACCCCGGATCTTGTATTTACAGGCAGGCAATCCGTGGACAGTGAAGGGATGCAGACACCCTACTGGCTGGGTGACGATCTCGGCCTGCCCGTGGCAGTCAATGTATCGGGATTTGCCATGGAGGGGACCTGTGCCGTGCTGGAGCGGGAACTCGGCGGCGGTACAAGGCAGGTTTTCAGTGTGGACGGCCCCTGTGTGATCGGGGCCACAAAAGGGATGAATGAGCCCAGGTTTCCCAAGCTGCCCGCCATTCTCAAGGCAAAGAAGAAACCGATCAGGGAAATGGATATGTCCGAACTGGATCTTTCCTGCGGCAATGATCTTCTCCTGAAACAGCTGGAGCCGGTACAGGAACGATCCAGCGCCAGGATCCTGCCGGGAAGCACGGCCGAGGCGGTGGAATCACTTGTCCGGATCCTCATTGAAGAAGAAAAGGTAATTTAAGGAGAAGATATGACTAAGATAGGAGTATTTATCGAAACCGGGGATAAGGCTGTTAAAGAGAGTGTGCTGGGTGTGATCACTGCGGCTGCTTCAGGCGGGGAGGTTGTGGGATTTGTGCTTGACGGAAATGCCCGGGCCTACAGTGAGATGCTGGGGGCCTATGGTGTTTCCCGCCTGGTCAACCTGTCTGCACCGGACACTGATTTTGGCATGCAGCCTGAGGCAGCCGGCAGTGTATTGGCATTAGGGGCAAAGGCCCATGATATTGATGCGCTTCTCGGTGTGGGCAGTCCGGTGGGGAACGATATTCTTGCCAGGGCTGCCGTTGCCCTGCAAGCGCCCATGGCCCTGGACTGCCTTGATATGGATTTTGACACCCGGGAGATCAAGAAATCCCATTTTTCAGGCAAGGCAATTGCTGCATTTGGCATGGGGGAAGGCGTTTTTGTGGCCAGTCTCCGGCCCAATGTTATGGAACCGGTTGAAAAGACAGTCCCGTGCGAGGTTGTGGATTTGGATGTCTCCCCTGATACCGAGGTGCGCCTGATTGTCAAAACCCTTGAAAAGGGGAATGAGGATGTAAAAGATCTCACCGAAGCCTCTGTGATCATCACCGGCGGCCGTCCCATGGGGGCTGCGGAGAATTTTTCCATCCTTGATGCCTGCGCCGGAAGGCTGGGCGCTGCTGTGGGCGCCTCCCGGGCAGCCGTGGATGCTGGCTATGCATCCCATGCCATGCAGGTGGGGCAGACCGGCAAGATCGTAAGCCCGAAACTCTACATCGCCTGCGGGCTTTCCGGCTCGGTCCAGCACTTTGCCGGGATGAAAACCTCTAAGGTGATTGTGGCCATTAACACGGACAAGGACGCCCCCATATTTACCAAATCCGACTACGGGATCATTGCGGACCTGTTTGAGGTAGTGCCCGAGCTCACCAGGGTTCTGGAAGAAAGGAGGGCAGGATAAGGCAGGGGGACCACCGGATAAAACCGGGCGGGACAAAGATCCCGTGATCCCTAAAAAATATAGGCGGTGCGGCATACCGCACCTGTGATATTAACGTAAAGCCAAGGAGAAAAAGATGGAAAAAACCATGACCGCCCCGGGTTCGGACCCATTGGGGTTTCTGGGTAAATTTGACAGCACATTATTCTGGGCAACCCTGATTTTAGTCTCAGCCATAACCCTTTGGGGAATTGTGATGCCCGAGGCCTTTTCCAGTGCAATGACAGCATCCCAGGGATGG
>JAKSAX010000158.1 GCA_022361395.1 Desulfobacterales bacterium
CACCTGATGCCTTACCACATGATCCTTATCCAGAAGAAAAAGGCCGCGGTAAGCAATTCCCGCACCATCCACCAGGACATCATAATCCTCTGAAATCGTTTTATTCAAATCCGAAACAATCGGGTAAGCCACGCCCTGAATTCCCCCTTTTGATTTTGGGGTATTCAGCCATGCCAGATGGGAAAAATGAGAGTCAATGCTGACACCGATAACCTTTACGTTCCGTTTTTCAAACTCGTCAAGCTGATCGCTGAAGGCATGCAGTTCTGTTGGGCATACAAAGGTAAAATCCAGGGGATAGAAGAAAAGAACAACATATTGTCCCTTGAATTCCGAAAGACTGAAATTTTCAATGATCTGATCTTTTTCAACTGCTGTTGCTGTAAATTCCGGTGCATTTTTTCCAACCAATACGCTCATGGGAGTCTCCTTTAATTATTATATATATGGCGGTTTATTTAACCATGCGTTCTTCCGTAAGTGATATTCAAATCCTGTGCCACCTGACAAATCTTCGAAAGCTTTTTCTATAACAAGCTTGAATAATTAATCATTTTGAAGAAAAACTAAATAAAGCCACCGAAACCGCCTGCTATCCGGTTGGTATTGAGACACTATTGTCCGGAAATTATTGAGACACCCGGAGAGACAGACAAGGCTTTGATACACTTTTGTCCGGGTTGAGATTTAGGCCCAATATGATAAAACAGGTTAAACCGTTTACAAAAGGAGAGATCACCCATGAAAATAAGATATTTTTCCCATTCCGCTTTTCAGATCACCACGGATGAGGGACATCGTATTCTGATTGACCCTTTTCTGGACAATAACCCGACCTCGCCTGTGGCAGCAGATGAGGTGGATGCCGACTTCATCCTGCTGACCCATGGTCACGGTGACCACCTCGGGGACACCCTGTCCATTGCCAGGCGGTGCAATGCGCTTTGCATCTGTGAAAATGAGCTGGCAAACTATCTTGCTTCCAAGGGTGTTAACGCCCACAATATGCACATCGGTGGAGGATTTGATTTTCCCTTCGGCAGGGTAAAACTGACCCAGGCCCTTCACGGGTCTGCCACACCGGATAATCTCTGCCACGGCACAGCGACAGGGTTGCTGATTACAATAGAAGATGCCGTTATTTACCATACCGGAGACACAGGGCTGTTTTCAGACCTGAAACTCATCGGGGATGACAACGATATCCGGGTAATGATGGTGCCCATAGGGGATAACTTCACCATGGGTATTGACGACGCTGTCAAAGCATGTGAGTTTGTTAACCCGGACCGGGTAATTCCCATGCATTACAATACCTTTCCGGTGATCCAGGCAGATCCTGAGGCGTTCAAGACTAAGGTGGAAGCAAAAGGGATAGACTGCCAGGTACTTGAATTCGGACAGGAAATAAGCATTTAACCCAGTAATTTAAAATAGATTCATGGACATTATTAAACAATTCAAAGCATTGTCTGACCCGACCCGCCTGAGACTGCTGAATATTCTCAACCATGTTGAACTCAACGTAAATGAGATCGTATCCATAGTGGATATGATACAGTCGGGTGTTTCACGGCACCTGAAAATCCTGCTTGAGGCAGGGCTCCTGAAATCCAGGAAGGAGGGAAGTTTCATTTACTACTCAGCCAACGGCACTGATGCCGGCAGGAAGTTAATCAACCTTGCATGCACCCAGGTCGAAACAGATCCGCTTTTTGTCCAGGATCTGAACCGGGCAGAACAGAGTATCACGGTTAGAAAAAACAGAACAAAACGTTTTTTCAAGACCGTTGCCCCACAGTGGGACCGCCTGAAGAAAGAGGTCCTCGGGGAGTTTGCCCTCAACCGGATCATTGAAGAAAAGGTTGGGGGCGGGAAAGTGCTTGCAGATCTCGGCTGCGGTACGGGGGAGTTGCTTTCCAGGATGATAAACAAAGGTTTTCAGACCCTTATCGGAGTGGATGCCTCCCCGGAAATGCTTGAGCAGGCAAGAATTAAACTGCCAGATCTGGACAGTCTTGAGCTCAGGCTCGGAGAAGTTGAAAACCTGCCCATGAGGGACCGGGAGGTTGATACGGTCATCATGAGCATGGTTTTGTTCCATCTCATTGAACCTGAGAAGTCATTTCATGAGATATGCCGGGTTCTCAGCCCCGGCGGCACCTTTCTTCTGGCGGACTTTCAAAAGCACGGCCAGGAAGAGATCAAGCAGATTATCGGTGGGTCCTGGCTGGGATTTACCACAGAACAGATCACGAACTGGTTGTCATCCAGCGGACTGACCCTGATGGATCAAAATACTTTTCCTGTTGAAAAAGGCCTGAATATCACATTGTATATTGCTAAAAAGGAGTCCCCATGATTGTTCCCGTTATTATGGCAGGTGGGTCAGGAACCCGTCTCTGGCCTATGTCCAGGGCCTTGTTTCCCAAGCAACTCATTGATTTGTATAATAGCCACACCATGCTTCAAAACACACTTCTCAGGCTGGAGGGCATCCCCGGCCTGGGCGCACCTCTGGTAATCTGCAACGAGGCCCACAGGTTCATGACAGCCGAACAGCTGCGGCAGATACATACGGACGCCGGCGCTATCATTCTGGAACCCGTAGGCAGAAATACTGCCCCTGCCATTGCACTGGCAGCTCTCACCGCTGCAGGAGAGGGCAGCCAATCCGGCGATGACGATCCTGTTTTGCTTGTCCTGCCTGCAGATCATGTTATCGAGGATCAGGCGGCCTTTCAAAAGGTCGTTTCCCAGGGATACGCGCTTGCCGCCAAGGGCCTTATGGTGACCTTCGGTATTGTCCCCGGATCTCCGGAAACCGGTTACGGATATATTCAAAAAGGCCGGATAATGGACGAAGCCTCCGGTGCCTGCCGGATCGAAAGATTTGTTGAAAAGCCGGATATGAAAACAGCCCGCGCATACCTGGAATCAGGGGAATTCTGCTGGAACTCCGGCATGTTCATGTTCAAGGTATCTGCCATCACAGAGGAAATGAAACGCCTTGCCCCTGATATGATGAGAGGCTGTAAAGAAGCCGTTTCCAAAGGCAATATGGATCTTGATTTTTTCCGGGTTGACCGGGACGCTTTTGAAAAAATAACCGGGGATTCCATCGACTATGCGGTCATGGAAAAAACAGACAAGGGGGTGGTCATTCCACTGGATGCCGGATGGAACGATCTGGGCTCCTTTGATGCCCTCTGGCAGGCCGGCCGGAAAGACACTCTGGGAAATGTGACCCAGGGGGATATTCTGACTCACAATGTAAAGGATACCTATATCCATGCAGAAAACCGCATGGTAGCAGCTGTCGGACTTGAAAAATTTGTAATTGTCGAAACCAAGGATGCGGTTCTTGTCTCTCCGCGGGACAAGGTCCAGGATGTTAAAAAAATTGTCGGGCAGCTCAAAGAGAAAAAACGGGAAGAGGCTGTCACCCACGCCAAAGTTTACCGTCCCTGGGGGGATTACGAAACCATAGATCTTGCACCCCGGTACCAGGTAAAACGGATAACGGTAAAACCGGGGGCAAAGTTATCTCTCCAGAAGCACTATCACAGAGCGGAACACTGGACCGTTGTTTCCGGCACAGCCATTGTCATTAAAGGTGAGGAGGAGATCCTGCTTCAGGAAAACGAATCCATTTATATTCCTCTGGGATATATGCACAGGCTTGAAAACCGGGGAAGAATACCACTTGAGTTAATCGAGGTGCAATCCGGATCCTATCTTGGGGAAGATGATATTGTCAGATTTGAGGACGTATACGGCCGGAAAGAAAATTAGGAGTAATCTCCCCTGTTGATTTTAATCTTCTCCAGCTCAACCACCGTGGACAGATGGTCCAATATCGCCTTAAGCTGCGGGCTCCCGTCATCGCCCTGGGTTAATTCCCGGTCAATGTTAAGGGTCTGTAGCCGGATCTGCTCAAGCAGCCCGTAGGCCTGCCTGAGTGTTTTCTCAGGATCGGAGAGTAAATCCGCGTAGTTTTCCAGCAGATCAATGGAATCTGAAATCAACTCCGGAAGCCGGTTCTGATCCTGGGACAGCTTGGCCAGTTGGGCATTGTAGGTTGCACCAAGCTCCGGCAATCCTAAATTTTCCCCGCTGGTCAGGCCTGAAGTTCCGGAGTTTTCGAGCTGGTCTGACAGGATTCTGGAGAAATCACCCGGCAATCCGTTGCCCTGCGGCCGTGGCGTATTGCCCTTTGTTTTTTGGGATATCTGGTGAATTCCCTGGTTTTCTGGTGTGATTTCTTTCATATTTGATCCGGACCGGAATAAAAGTATTGCAAATCAGTTAAAAATATTTAAAACTACTTCTTTGACAAATATAGGAGGATGGGAGCTGTAATGTCAAGTTTAAACATGGAGCAGGGGGTATGAGCGAAGGTCTGCCACAGAATATGAAAGCCAAATTTCTCATGGCCATGCCAGGATTGCCGGATCCCAATTTTGCCCAGACCCTCACCTGTATGTGTGAGCACAACGAATCCGGGGCACTGGGCTTTATTGTCAACAAGGTTCACCCGCTTTTAACCGGGCGGGAACTCTTTGAAGATTTAAGCATAGAGTGCGATGATACTGTTGACAAGCTGGATATATTTCTCGGCGGGCCGGTTCAGCCATCCGGTGTGTTTGTTCTTCACGGCCCTCCCTTTTCATGGAATGAGAGCCTCAGGGTGACGGAGTGGCTCTGCCTGAGCAACTCACGTGATATCCTGGAAGCCATTGCCGTCGGAAAAGGGCCTGAAACATTTATGGTCATGCTCGGCTGCGCCGGGTGGGGCCCCATGCAACTGGACAATGAATTAGGCGACAGTGCCTGGCTGACCTGTGATTTAACCGAAGAAATCATGTTTAAAACCAGTCCGGATCTGAAATATGAAAAAGCCATGATGCTGATTTAATCCCAGGGCATAATGACACCGCAAACAACCAACGCTTCAGGTTCTCTAGAATCCATCACCAGTATTGTCAACGATACCGTCTCGGTAATCGATCTGTTTGAATCCATTCCCCACAGCAACGACGAAGGCCTGGCCGAATATAAAAGGCTCTGCCGGAAAATTCCCGGACATATCCGTTCCGGTCTTCTGCGCATTGCCGTAATAGGGGTGATAAAATCCGGGAAAAGCACCTTTATCAACGCGATGACCCGGAAAGAGCTGGTCAAGCGCGGGGCTGGCGTGGTGACCTCCATTACCACGCGGATCCGGAAGGGGAAAAAAAACAGGGCAATAATTCACCTTAAATCCTGGGATGAAGTCAATCACCTGATAGAAAAAACACTGGATATGTTTCCGGATGACCGGCCGGAAACCTTATTCGACATTCGCAGGAAAAAAGACAGGACCTATCTCCGGAGTGTTTATGATAAACTGAGACAGGAATTTCCGGTTACCAGTGAGGGCATCCGGCCTGAAACAATTTTGATCAGGAACGCCCTGGAAGGATATACTGCCTGTAAGGACGTAATTGAGGCTGATGAACAGGAGATCTGCTTTGAATCAAAGTCCTTTGAAAAACATAAAGATTACACAGCTGATCCTGCCCGTGCGTTTTATGTGAAGGATGTCTGCCTTGAGGTTTTCGGAAAGACCATTGACCCCAACATTGAAATTGCAGACTGCCAGGGGGCGGATTCCACCGACCCGGCCCAGCTTGCCCAGATAATATCTTATATAGAGTCTGCTAACCTTATCGTCTACTGCATCTCCTCCAGAACCGGATTACGACAGTCAGACATCAGCTTCCTGAAAACCATTAAACGCCTTGGCCTGATTGAAAATATTCTCTTTGTCAATAATTGCGACCTCACCGAACATGAGGACATTGCCGACCTCAAGGAGGTCCGTGAAAAAACCCGGCAGGATCTCCTGCTCTTGATGCCGGAACCAAAACTTTTCAGCTTTTCCGCCCTGTATAATCTCTTTGAGTCCATGGGAAACAGGCTGTCAAAACGGAATGCCAAAAGACTGGCGCTGTGGCAGGATGACAGGAAAATGACCGGCTTCTGCACCGGTGAATCGGAACGGTTTTTTTCAACATATTCCCGGCTGCTTGAAAAGCACCGGTTTGACCTTCTTCATGCCAACCACATAGAACGGCTGCGAATCGTTGCCAGGGCACTTGAAAAAAAATCCGAAATCATCTCCGGCCTGCTGACCACGGATATGAGCGGCCAGGACCAGGCAAGAGCGCAGCTTGCGGAAATTGAGGAAAATGCCGGCCGGTTGAGGGTGATCGTTGACAACTCGATACAGGGCGCAGTCTCGGGCCTTACCAAAGAGATTGAAACCAACCTGAAAAAGGCCTTTTTAAAAGACACCATCAACATCAACCGCCGGGTCACCCGGTTTATCAATGACGCCAAAATAGATATAGAACCCTATCGGGCAGGTGTAAAGGAAACCGGATTCAAGCAGATCATCTACCTCATGTTTCAGGACTTTAAACGCCAGCTGGATATTTTTGCCCTGGAACATATCATTCCTGAGGTCAGGCAACTGATCAGCACCCAGGAAAAGCGGATCGAAAATTATTTTCAATCCCTGCTGGACTCTTACCAGGTTGATCTTTTCACCATCGGCAGCCAGATGGGTGAGGAGGCACGAACCTTCTCCCTTGAACTGCTTGAAAAAGATCCGGGTTCCATAAAAGCCGTGGATATTAAATCTATCAAAAAAATCCTGGGGGTGACCATGCCTGACCAGGTTTTCAATGCCAGGTTTACCACGCGGATGCGGGCAAATGCCTTAACCGACTTCGGGCTGCACTCCGTTGTCCTGTTTGTCACAGCCCTTATGAATAAACGTGTCCGATTCTCTTTTACCCCGGGGCTGAACAAGGCATCTGCAAAAATAAAAAAAGAGAGCCTCAGTCTTATCCGCCGGCAGATAAAAGGATATCACCTTACCCTGAGGCAGGATTATTTCGTCCCTTTGATTCAGGCTGTAACCCGTGATTTCAAAGAGAAAATTTTCCACCGGTTTACCCTGTACGAATCCCTGAATAAGGATATGGAAAAATTATTTGACCTTAAACAGGATGAAAAAACAAAACACCTGGAACAGATAAAAACCGCAAGGGCAGGAATATCTAATATTATTAGGGATCTTGATAATTTTTCAAATGAATCTGCGCTCATTTCCAGGTAAAAAACTATTGATATTCTGTCTCAATATGATATGAAAACTCAGGTTTAAATATCTGAAACGGCGTTCTCGATTTAACCCAGGACTTTAAATGAAACGATTCGGAAACGACATGGTCAATCCAGAAGCGGAGATGGACGCACTTCATCTGTTCCGGATGAGGCTTCACCTGCTTATCATCATGGTAAAGGCCAGACTGGAAGGCTATCCTGTGGGCCGGTTCAGAAAAGAAGCCGTACTTGAAAATGCCAGCCTGCTGCACCAGGAGACCTTGAGAATCGACATCCGGCTCCCCGGCTCCAAATCCTCCAACCACCTGCTGAAAGAACGGGTAAAACTTTTAAGCGTCATGGCAACGGCTATGATCTCAGACGAGTACCCCCTTGGCGTCCACAGGAGAGCAGCGGTTCTTGACAATATTGAGAGCATCGTTGCAACCGTATTCCCGAAACAGGATTTTACCCTTTTCCATGACATACTTAAAGCAGCCTGACCTGCTCCGTTACGGAGGTACAGCATCTTTGAAAATGTAAAAATACTGGTTGTGGATGACGATTCCGGGATAAGGAAGCTAACCGTGAATGCACTCACCTATTGCGTCAACCGTGAAATTATTTCCTTTGCCGACGGCCTGGCTGCCTGGCAATACCTTGACAAGGGCGGAGATGCCGATATCGTGATTTCAGATGTGGACATGCCCATGATGAACGGGTTTGAGCTGCTGTCCAAGTGCAAGGCCAGGTGGGAAGATAAAATATTTATCCTGATGTCAGGTCGACGGACCAATGCAGAAAAGGCGGAACTCAGCGGAGCTGACGCTTTTCTGGGTAAGCCCTTTGCAATCAACGACCTGTTTAATATTGTCCAATGCTACGTGGTGGAATGATCCGGCTGAAGGCTGATCCCTGAAAGAGTTTTTCAATCCCCTTGAAGGTCTGAACCAACCCTGTCCGGAAGTTCGTCCGGTGTAAAGTCAAATGTTTTGAAGAGTTTCAACTCAAGGGCCAGCGTATCCTCCCACATCTTTTGGATCTGGTTCCTGAATACCGGTTTTGAACCGTATCTCACCTTGATGTAGGCCAGCCGTTCCTCCAGGGAAACCACATGGTCATGGAGTACCCGTTTATCTGCATAATTCACGATCTCAGGCTCTGACACCGGTGCTGTATCCGAACGTACATCCAGGATTACATGCTGGCGGATAATATTTCCGATTTCCGGATATCCCAGATCTTCCAGCAGTTCACCACCTGTTTTTGAGTGGATTTCCCCGGTTGCAAAACTTCTGGTTTTGGTGACATCATGGAGCAGTGCGGCCTTTTTTACCAGCTCAACATTAAGGGCCGGGTATGCAGGTTTTAAATGTCTGGCAAGGAAAGCCGCGACACTTGAAACCATAACAGAGTGGTCAAGGATATGATCCATCATTTCCATATCCCGGATGATCCTGAAGCATTCTTTGTCCGATGGCAGATTCATGCGCTCCTTGGCTGTATACTCAAGTCGGAACCGTCAAATTAGTGTTGAAGTTATACCCTTTACTGTTATTATAGGAAAGAACTTTTTAAAAGAAACGGAACCCGAAGGTTATGCTGACACAAATCGTATCAGGGGGACAAACCGGTGCAGACCAGGCTGCCCTTGATGTTGCCATAAAGCTGAATATCCCGCACGGAGGCTGGATTGCAAAGGGAAGGAAAACCGAATCCGGCCCTCTGCCGGAGATTTACAAACTCAGGGAGATGACTGTTTCAGACTATCCCAGCAGAACCCGGCAGAACATAATTGACTCCCAGGGCACGATAATCATATCCCGGGGCCCGCTCAGAGGCGGATCAAAACTGACCCAATCCTTTGCCCGGGTTAAAGGCAAACCCAACTGCCATATTGACCTTTTAAAACAGGATACTTTTGAAGCGGCGATTATCCTCCAGGCCTTTATTAAGGAAAACCTCATCCAGGTGCTGAATGTGGCAGGCCCAAGGGCCAGCCATGACCCCGGCATCTATTTTGAGGTCAAATCCATTCTTGAAGCAATGCTCTACCTCATGTACCTTGATTCAGATGCTGAAACAGAACTCGCTGACCTGGTGCCGGAGCCAGCCGGGGAAAGACCTTCCTGCCGGACCCTGGATGAGGCTGTTAAGATAATCATCAACTCTCTTTCCTTAAAGCACAGAGCCCGGGTTGCCCGGATGGGAAATGACCGGCTCAAAGACCTCTACTTTGCGTGGATGGATTCGGTAAAAATTATGACCGGCCTGGACTCGGACAGCTCGGGCCTGATGGATGCACTTCGAAGGAACCGGACAACCGTCAATGCGTATACACCTGAAGACGGGGCCATGGATATTATTCGCGGGGTGAAGGAGCACTTAACAGATCATTACCGCCTGAGGATTCTGTAATGATTCCCATACGGGATAATCAGGAAACCCAAAGTCAGCCTGTGGCAACCTACGGGATACTGGTTATCACATCCCTTGTTTTTCTATGGCAGGTTTCCGTGGGCTTAAATAATGACGCCGTATTTTACATTTACGGCTTTGTTCCCGGCAAGTACACTATTGCCGAACTGGCCCGCCATTTCACCTTTATGAACAAGCTCCTGTCTCCGTTTTCCTATATTTTTTTCCACGGCGGATTCTGGCACTTCATCGGAAACATGTGGTTTTTATACATCTTCGGTGACAACATAGAGGCCCATTTCGGCTCAGCCCGGTTTATCGTCTTTTATCTTGTCTGCGGCCTTTTATCGGCATTGTTCCACTTTTTGCTTAACTTTCACTCACCGGTTCCGACCATTGGGGCCAGCGGTGCCATTGCCGGGGTCATGGGAGCCTATTTCTTACTATATCCCGGGTCAAGAATCCTGACACTGGTGCCTGTTCTTATCTTTCCCATATTCATCCAGATACCTGCTTTTGTTTTTTTAGGTATCTGGTTTTTCCTTCAGTTCATTAACGCGGCCGGCCAGGGCGCCGGATCAAATATTGCCTGGTGGGCCCATGTGGGCGGGTTTATATCAGGCATCATCCTTGTCAGCATAAATAAAAAACTGCCCAGCACGGGTCACCGGGAAAAAATCATCCGGTTTACCCGAAAAAAACATACCCCGAAACTCCAGGTCATTACCCCGGCATCCAGGGATTTCGGACCTGATCTCCATGGGGTAATCGAACTTACCTCTGTTGAGGCTTTGGCAGGGACCCGGAAAGTGGTCACCATTCCCTGGGGATTTTACAAACCCCTGTACCGGGTAAAGGTGCCGCCGGGAATCAAGCGCGGCACGCGCCTGAGACTGAAGGGAATGGGCAAAAGCATGCCCGGCCAGGAGAAAGGCGACCTTTTTCTGACCGTAGAGATAAAAAATGCCATTTAAAACCGTTGCCAAATACCTGTCGATAATCTGCCTGTGCCTTATAATAGGGGCTCAGGCTGTCATCATCGGGTTACCGCTGATTGCAGAGTCAATTATCTTTGATGTATTGATTAAAGAGCGGTTTCCGGAAGGCTTAGGCGGTTTTACCCCTGAATTCTCCGTTGAAAAAATCGGACTTGCAAACACCATTATCCGTGACATCAAAGTTGGAAAAGATGTTCATGCAGATCTGGCAGAACTGTCCTATACACTTGCCCTGCCGGGAAACAGGGCCGGTAAGTCAAGTTTCCGGCTAAATAAGGTGACCGTCCGGGGCCTGACATTGTCTGCAGAGGTTGACGCAGCCAACCATCTTTATTTGAACGGGCTTTCTATTCCCTTTAACGATAAAAAAAGCCCTGATCCGAACGGACAGGCTAAAACAGCCTTTCCCGTCCGATTTGATCTTAATCCGCTTCTGCCATTCATCCCGGGGCAGGTGAGTATAAAAAATTCAAGGCTGAATATCACTTACAAAAACAGGAAAATCCTCATTCCCCTTGAAATAATGGCCCGGATCGACCCAGGGCAGGGCAGGGCAACGGCCCGTGGACGTTTCCGCCCCTTTGGCCAGGCCATTTCAGCCATTGTAACCGGAGATCTTGAAACCGGTATTACAGATGTGGAAATTTCCGGAACCCAATTGTCGCCGGACTGCCTGACCGGTTTGATCAGGGAAAAAATACCGGATATGATATTGTCAGGCCCCATGGACCTGAACCTGGCGTATACCCGTGGCACCCCCCTGCAGTTCCGGATGTCAGGCCTGGGTATATCCGGAGGCAACCTGCCGCAAGTTAAGGTTCACAATATCAACGGCCAGGTGGCGATGCCTCCCGGGCAAGCCGGTGGCATCACGCAGTTCACAGTGGCATCCGACGGCAGGTTATCCCTTTCAGGCAGGCAAATATCTGAAACGGGGATAAAATTCGATTTAAACGCAGTCCGCCCTGCCCGTAATCCCGTGACAATCAGCCTCAGGGCTGAGACCCTTCCCATGGACAGGCTTGAAATCAAAAATGATCCCAAACAACGGATAGTCCTTTCAAACCCCGGTCTCAACCTCTCCTTAAAAGGGACATTGGATGACCAGGAATCCAGGATTCGCCTGAGCGGACAATCTTTTGTGCATAGGTCTGATTCTGGGACCGCAACATTCAGGGATGTTTTTCTGACTGCCCAGGCCAAAGGAAACCTTCTTGCTCCGGAAAAGGAAAAAACGGTACGCTTTGAATCACACCTGAAAGGCATTGATTTTTCCCACGGCCAGACAGCTTCAAAGCTTAAAAAAGTTAATGTATCAGGAACATTTCAGGTCAAAAAACGGGCAGGGCAGTTGTTGCCCGTGACATCCGGGCAGTTAAGGGTATCTGCAAAGGGCATCGGGGCCGCTCTGTCAGAAAACAGGATTTCTTCGGCCGGGATAACGGTCAATGCCAAGGTCAAACCTGACCGTTCCGGGAAAAAGCTAAGGATAAATCTGGATTCAGCTGCAACCGGCATCATTGCAGCCTCCGACACCCATCGGATAACCGCCCCGGAAGCAACCGCATCAGGCCATTTCATCTTTGATAAATCCTTCACCCCTTCCCTGAAACTTGACACTCGGCTAACAGGGGCAAAAGTTGACATTCCGGCTCACCAGGTAACCGCATCCGGCATCCGGGTCCGTTTACCGGTCACATACCCTTTCCGGCCGGACACGGGTTCCGGGATTTTGACCATCGGGCAAATCTCAGACGGCGGCAGGGTGGACGCCGGTTTAAGTGCGGTGTTTAATCAGACGGGCAATCACGCCTTTAGCCTTAAGGGAGCTGTGAAAAGCCGGAATATTGAAGGACTGATCCTCGACTTTGACTTAAACGCCGGGCTGGACAGCAGTTTAACGCCGGAAGCAACGGTTTTCGTTAAAACTGACAGTTTTGAATACACGGAAACAACCCTGTCCACGGTGATTCCCGAAATGGAAATCCCCGGACGGTTTTCGATCAATGCATCTGCTGAAACCAGGGCCGCACTGAAAAAACATGTTCTGGAAACAGCAGGCCTAATCCGTATTCACGGCGGCAGTCTTAACATGCCGGACATGGACTTGAAAGTAGACGGCATCACCGGAAATATAGCCTTTTCCGACCTTCTGAACCCTGAATCCTTACCCGGCCAGATGATATCCGTTAAAAGCATAAAAGCCGGGCAGTTCCGGTTCAGCGATGCCGGCCTGCGTTTCAGTGTTGAACACGGTAAATCCCTGAATATTGAAAATCTGAAGTTCAAATGGTGCAACGGCCTGGTGTCCACTGAATCCATCCGGCTGCCCGACAGGGATAACCGGTTTTTTCTGACCCTGTATTGTGACCGGCTTGAAATGGACAGCCTCCTGAGACAGATCGGCGCCTTTGACGCAGAGGGGGGCGGCACCCTCAGCGGGCGCATTCCAGTGGTTTATAATAACGGGGATATTTCATTTGATAATGGGTTTTTATTCTCCACCCCGGGCCGGGGAGGCCGTATTTTCGTGAATGATCTGGACCGGATGCTTGAGGGGTTTCCAAGGGACACCCCTGAGTTCTCCCAGCTGGACCTAGCAGGGGAAGCATTAAAGGACTTCCGGTATCAATGGGCAAAATTGCGGCTGAATACCAGTGGAGATACCCTGGATGTAAAAATGGAACTGGACGGAAAACCCACTAAAATACTGCCATTTGAATACAGAAAGGATATCAATTCGTTCATGCGGGTGGATGCAAAAAGCCCGGGGTCAAGATTCCAGGGCGTGAAGCTGGATGTTAATTTGAAACTTCCCTTTAATCGTGTCATGAAATTTGGTAATAATTTAAAAAGCATATTAGACTAACCCAAAGGAGAGGATATGGTCAAACAATTGAGTTCCATCATCATCTGTACCTTAACTCTGGCCCTTGCCGGATGCAGTACCAGCCATGAAGTGGAGGTCAAGCCGGTTGAGATCAAGCCCATCCACATCACAATCGATGTGAATGTCAAAGTTGACAAGGCCCTTGATGATTTCTTCGGTGATATAGATGCGGCTGAAGACCAACTTGAAAAGGACAAGGAGGAATAATGACACACGTCCGTTATAAAAATATCATTCTGTTTATTGTTGCTGCTGTTTTTCTTGTTACCGGAACTGCCTGGTCCGAAGGTATTAAAGCCCGAATGAAACAACGGCTGCCGGTTATCTCCGATCTAAAGGCCAAGGGTATTGTCGGGGAGACCAACAGAGGGTATCTGGGTTTTGTCGGCGGAAAAAAAATCAAGGCCGATGTTGTGGCTGCAGAAAATAAGGATAGAAAGGCCATTTACAAACATATCGCCAAACAGCAGAATGTCTCCCTTGAACTTGTGGAAAAAAGGCGGGCTAAAATTCTGACAGACCGGACTAAAAAGGGGCGTTTTTTCCAGAATGACGCCGGCTCATGGATTAAAAAATAAAGCAGGGCAATAAAAATGACAAATAGCTTGACACCTGCTGTGCGACGGGATAAGTAAATTGCAAATTGTGGGCAGAAGCCTGCAGCAGGAACATAAAGCAAAATTTACATACGGAATATTAACCACGAAGGTTAGAAAAGGATCTCCTTTTCCCTTCGTGGTTTTTTTTTGGTTAAAACCTGAATTTTTTAATGCGGAGACTACAATGAATTTAAAACCTGCACTTGCATTCACTCTTGTTGTTGTAATACTGCTTTCCTTCACCACTGCCGGCTTTGCCCATTTCGGCATGGTTATCCCCTCGGATAATATGGTCGCACCTGAGGACCGGCGGGAAATCACTCTGAACATATCATTTTCCCACCCCTTTGAGGGAATCGGTATGAAAATGGTTAAACCCGAGGCTGTCTACCTTGTAAAAGACGGCGAGAAAACCGACATGGTTACCGGATTAAAACCGGCAAGCGTTATGGAACATCCCGCCTGGCAGCTCACCTACAAGATCAAACGGCCGGGAGCCCATGCCTTTGTAGTGGAACCGGCAGCCTATTGGGAACCTGCCGAGGATTGCTATATTGTGCATTACACAAAAACCATTGTGTCTGCATTTGGTGATGATACAGGCTGGGATGAAGAGATCGGGCTCAAAACAGAGATCGTTCCCCTGACAAGACCCCTCGGGCTTTATGCCGGCAACCTGTTTCAGGGAGTTGTTAAGCTGGACGGTAAAGCGGTTCCTTATGCCGAGGTTGAAGTCGAATTTTACAATAAGGCGCTTCAGGCAGAGGCACCTTCCGAAGAGATGATCACCCAGGTGGTAAAAGCCGATCAAAACGGTGTATTTTCCTATTCCGTACCGGCTGCCGGGTGGTGGGGCTTTGCCGCCCTGAACACCTCAGATAAAAAAATGGTGCATGACGGTGAAAAAAAAGATATAGAATTAGGCGCTGTTATCTGGGTTAAATTTGAAAACTGGCAGGAAAAATAAATATATGCATATTTCCGAAGGTGTCTTATCAGGTACCGTACTCGGGGCAGGTGCAGCCGTAACTATCGGCTGCACAGCCCTGGGTTTAAAGAGAATCAACTATGATAAAATGGTTCATGTGGCCATTCTGGCTTCGGCCTTTTTCGTGGCTTCCCTGATTCACGTCAATATCGGGCCTGTGAGCGTCCATTTAATACTAAACGGGATCGTGGGGCTGCTGCTGGGGCTTGCAGCTTTTCCCGCCATTCTGACTGCACTGATTCTTCAATCCCTGCTCTTTCAATACGGCGGCCTTACGGCCCTTGGGGTGAACGCTTTGATCATGGCGGTCCCTGCCGTGGCAGTTCACTACCTGTTTTTACCCCTGCTGGGAAAATCCCGGCGGCTTAACTTTGTGGCGGGATTTCTTGCAGGGCTGGTTTCCATCTTCGGATCATGTGTGCTTTTGGGTGCTGCCCTCTGGTTTACGGACGAGCAGTTTTTAAAGACCAGTATAGCCATAATTTCCGGCCACATTCCCGTTATGATAATTGAGGGGATCGTTACCGGTTTCTGTATCTCATTCCTCGTCAGGGTCTACCCTGAAATCCTGCCCAAAAAGGTATAAAATGAACGTACTGCGGATAAGATCTGTTAGTAGTATTCTAATTCTCCTTTTCCTTATTCAGGCTGTTCTGCCCACCCTTGCCCTGGCGCACAAGGTCGTTCTTTTCGGGTGGGTGGAGGCCGGCAACATTCATATTGAAGCCGGATTCGGCGGCAAAAAGCCTGCAAAAAACTGTGTGATCAAAGCCTTTGATATGAATCAATCCCTTATCCATGAAGGCAGAACCGATGACAAGGGGCGTTATATTTTCAAAGTCCCTTCCTCATTTTCATCAGACATGCGCCTTGAACTTGACGCCGGGACAGGTCACAAAGGATCCTGGACCATACAGGCCGATGAATTCACAGCTGTCTCCGGCCCGGAATCAAAACCGGCAAGCCCTGTGGAAAAAGGCGTGGACCCGTTCAGGATCCTGACCGGTATTGCGGTTATTTTCGGGATGGCATTCCTGTTTAAAAGAATAAAAGAAAAGTCAAAAGGGGGAAATCATGATTGATCAATCCCTTGAGAACGGGAACTCTCCCATCCATAAACTTGATCCGAAAATCAGGATAATCTCGGCTTTTTTTCTCTCCTTTGCCGCAGCCTTGTGTGACCATGCCGGTGTCGCACTTGGATACCTGGGACTGTCCCTGCTCCTGATCCGCCTTGCACAGCTAAGTCCCGGACAGGTTCTGCAGCGCTTAAAGCCGCTGTTCTGGTTCTTGATTATGATCTGGATTTTTCTGCCGCTAACCTTTACCGATGACATCCTGTTTGAGTACGGCTGGTTTAAAATCAGTTATGAAGGCGTTGTCCTCAGTTTCCGGATCACGCTTAAGGCTGTTTCCATCCTCCTGATATTTTCCGCACTGATCGTCACCATGCCCATAGCGTCCCTGGGGGCGGGGCTTCACCAGCTCCGTGCGCCTGATAAACTGGTTTTCCTGCTTTTAATGACATACCGGTATATTGCCGTAATCCAGGAAGAGTACCAGCGCCTTCTGAGAGCCGCACGGTTCAGGGGATTTACTCCCGGAACCAACCTTCACTCCTACAGAACCTTTGCCTATCTTGCGGGTATGCTCTTTGTCAGGGCATCCCACAGGGCCAAACGGGTCTATCAGGCCATGCTGTGCAGGGGGTTTAATCAAAAGTTCCATACCCTTGACGCCTATGCACCCAATGGGTTAAACTCCGTTTTTCTCTGTATAATGTTAACTGCAGGAACAACCCTTTTGCTAATTGAAAAGCTCTGGATAAGTTCATGAACCCTGATGCACACCCTCCTTTGGCCAGCCTTATTAAACTGGAAAATGTCTCGTTCACCTATCCCGGAGCTGATAAGCCGGTACTGGACAAACTTGCCCTTGATATCCGGCAGGGAGACCGAATCGGCCTGATGGCTCCCAACGGAAGCGGAAAAACAACCCTGCTTCATACCATTATGGGACTTTGCAGGCCTGAATCCGGCAGTATAAGAATATTTGACACTCCCATGGAGGACGAAGAGGATTTTTCCGGAATAAGAACCCGGGTAGGACTCTTATTTCAGGACTCAGACGATCAATTGTTCTGCCCCACGGTTCTGGATGATGTGGCCTTTGGCCCCCTGAACCTGGGCGCCACCCGCCATGAAGCAATGGATGTGGCAATAAAAACCCTGAAGACCCTGGGGATAAAAGATCTTGAAAACCAGATCACCCACCGGCTCAGCGGCGGTCAGAAACGTTTGGTCGCCCTTGCTGCGGTTCTGGCCATGTCACCTGAGATCCTGCTTCTGGATGAACCCACCTCAGGCCTTGATACGGGGGTAAAGCTGAAACTGGCGGAGATCCTGAACCACCTTGACATATCCTATCTGATCATTTCCCATGAATTTGATTTTCTGAATGCCGTTACCAACAGGATATTTTCCATGGAAGAGGGGAAGATATTAACGGATGATGAAATCCATGTTCACCACCACGAACACGTTCACAAGCACGGGAGGCATCCTCACCGGCATTGAGCCCTTAGCCCGTTTAAACCGTTTACAATTGGCCTGGGGAGTGAAACTGCCGTATTATCCCCTGGTATCCATCAGGTCCGTGAGTTCTTTTTGAATGCAGAAGTAGATGTCTTCATCACTGCCGTAGACATCGATGACGTCTTTATGGTCAATGAGTTTTTCCACCACAAAGGCGGTGAGATAAAGGCTGGCAATATTGGGGTTGGATATCAGGGTCCTGAAAGGGGCGACAGCGTAATCTATATCAAAATCCTCAGCCCGGCACATGGTGTCCAGGCATCTGACGATCTGGTTCTCTATGCTTGATTTACTGACGGTTTCGATCAGACCTGATTCAATAAGTTTCATTGAGACTTTGTTGCTGAAATAATCAATATTGTCCCGGATAGTGCTGATGGTTTTGATTCTTTCACGCTCTTTGGAAGATTCAATCTTTGAAAGAAGCTTGGATTCTCTGTTTCCGGTATAGAAAATTTTGGCCATTGATTTATCCTTCAACAATATCGTTAAATGCTAATCTATATATATATTAAACCCCCCAGGTTTTAGCAAGCTAAATTTGTTCAGGACGGCTGTTTTCAACTCTGCCTAAATGTCCTGGACGATCATTTGGGGGGTGTTGGTTTTAAACTTGTTGATTTTGAGTTTAAAGAGAAGTTTGCTGTAAAAAGCAGGCAGGTCCTCAGTTGAGGGCAGGTTGAAATGAAGGGCCTCAACCTGGTATGCGGTGGATTCCCCTTTTAGGGACATCTTCCGGTGGCAGGTACCGATGATATGTGAACTGGCCACCCATAAATTCCGGACCATGAAGACAGGCTCGGGATTGGCAATACCGAAAGGCCGGAGCCTGTCGATTTCCATTGCAAGGTCGGCAGTGACCTCTTCAAGGGACAGTTCTGCGTCAACCTTCATGGTTTTCATGAAATCGGCATCTGTATAATTTTTTTCAAAATACTGTTGCAACCCGGGTTTTAACCTGTCCAGTTTTTCTTCTTTCAGGGTAAGGCCGGCCGCCATGGCATGGCCCCCGAATTTTTCAAGAAGCCCGGCATTGTCGGAAAGGGCCTGATGAATATTAATCTGGTTTACACTGCGGCAGGAGCCTGTGGCTATACCGTCTTTCAGCGACAAGAGCACAACAGGGCACACATATTTCCTTGAAAGGCGGGATGCGGCAATACCAAGCACAGACGCTTCCCATCTTTTGTCCCATAGAACCAGCAGGCGGCCGTCCAGAAGGGCAGGGGAGTTTTGGATCCGGATTTCGATATCCCGGACGATTTCCCGTTCAATATGCTGGCGTCTCAGGTTCAGGTCATCCAGGAGCTGCGCACTGGTCCTTGCCTCACCGATCCCCGGGCTTGTCAGGTGTGCCACACAAATTCTGGCATGGGACATCCGGCCGGCGGCATTGATCCTCGGAACGATCTTAAAGGATATGTCATCGGAGTCCATTCTGGCCAGATCAATACGGGCAGCATTGGCCAAGGCTTTTATCCCCGGTCTTCCGCCCTGCTTGATCTGCCTCATTCCGGCCACACACAGCGCACGGTTGTCCCGGATCAAAGGAACCATATCCCCTATGGTGCCGATGGTGAAAAGATCCAGGAACCCGGTCAGGTTGGGCTCCTCTATGCGTTCCCAGACCTGTTTTTCCCTGAAATATTTACGCAGTGCCATCACCATATAAAAGGCAACGCCCACCCCTGCCAGATAGTCAAGACCGGCCCCGCAGTCCGGCTGCTTGGGATTAATAACGGCCAGCGCAGAAGGGATGGAGCCTCCGGGTTCATGGTGATCCGTAACAATTACATCAATGTCTTCATCGGCGGCAGCCTCAATTGCCTCATTGGCACTGATCCCGCAGTCCACGGTAATGATCAGGTCGACATTCATATCCGCTGCCGTGTCAATGTGGGGGGGATGGAGGCTGTACCCCTCTTTGGTCCTGTGGGGGATATACCAGGTGACATCCGCCTCCACCCGGCAGAGGAACTCATATACCAGGGAGGTGGCTGTTACCCCGTCAGCGTCAAAATCGCCGAAAATTAAAATCTTCTCCTTGTTGACCACCGCCGTATAAATCCGTTCAACACCTGCTGACATATCTTTAAGCTCAAAGGGATTGGTCAGCTGATTAAAATCAGGGTCCAGAAAAAAACGTGCATTGTCAGGACTGATGACCCCACGGTCAACAAGAAGGGCGGCAAGTACGGGGTGGCAGTTCAGGGAATCAATGAGCCCCTGGACCGCTGCTGCATCCGGGTTGGCATATGTAATTTGTGTTTCCATGGTTACGTATGGGTTTATATCGGCTGAATGCCGTAAAGTCAATCGATCCAAAAGCATAATTTGCAGATACAACTCTCCCTGTTCCCGGATCTCTCGGCCATATTATAAAAATATGGAAAATTACATTTGAGATCTTATATTGATTAATGGTATATTGCTTGATTTAAAGGAAGTTAACCTGTAAATGCAGACGCTTGTTAAGGAATATACGGTCGACAGGGCCAGGATCGGATTTATACGGTTCATTTTCGAAGCCCATGAAGGGATTGCCGTGGTTACCACCCTTGATCCGAAAACCGGCCATATCAAACTGACCATTGCACCGGACCGAAAAGAGACCGCATTCAGGGTGATTGAGGATCTGAAAAAGGATTTTTGTTTTGATGAAAGATAAAGGAAAGGCATTTATCAATACCATCGGATGCCAGATGAACGTATACGACTCTGAAAAGCTGGCCGGTATTCTGACTGCCTACGGGTATGAAAAAACCCGGAACATGGATGAGGCGGATCTTATTCTGTGCAATACCTGCTCCATTCGCCACAAGGCTGAAGAAAAAGCATTCAGCTTCCTCGGCCGTTTTGCCAGGGAAAAGAAGAAACGCCCCCACCTGATTACGATTATGGCCGGCTGTGTTGCCCAGCAGGAGGGGGAAAAGGCCTTTGACAGGGTCCCCCACCTGGACATTGTGCTCGGTACCCAGGCATTTGCCAGGCTCGGCAGCCATCTGGATGAACTGGCTTCCGGTAAACGGCGGATTGTCGATACGGCGGAATCCGATGTGATTTTTGAGGCCATGCCCGATGAATCCGCCTTTGACGAAACCCAGGTGTCCAAATTTGTCACCATCATGCAGGGATGTGAAAACTTCTGCACCTATTGTGTGGTCCCCTATGTCAGGGGCAGGGAAAAAAGCAGGGGTCACGAGTCAATTGTCAAAGAGACCCGGGCTTTGGCTGATTCCGGAATCAGGGAGATCACCCTTCTGGGCCAGAATGTAAACTCCTACGGGGTAAAGGACGGGGATATCAGCTTTCCCGAATTGCTGGAAAAGGTCAGCCAGGTAGAGGGTATCCGGAGAATCCGTTTTGCCACCTCCCACCCCAAGGACCTGTCCGACGGGCTTATCAAGGCCATGGGCAGGCTGGACAAGGTGTGCAACCATCTTCACCTGCCGGTACAGTCCGGATCCAATGCGGTTTTGAAAAAAATGAACCGCGGATATACCAGGGAAACCTACCTGTCCAGAATTTCAGCCCTCAAAGAGGCCTGTCCGGATATGGCGTTGTCCACCGATATTATCGTGGGCTTTCCCTCTGAAACCGAAGCGGATTTCCAGGATACGGTGGATATGCTCAGGGAGGTTGAGTTTGACTCTATTTTCGCCTTTGCCTATTCCGACCGGTCAAGCGCTCCTGCGGCCAAATTCCCGGACCAGATTGAAGAAGCAGTCAAAATGGAACGGCTTAACACGCTTTTGACAATTCAGGAAATCTATACCGAGAAAAAAAACGCTGCCCTGGTCGGCCGTGATGTGCAGGTGCTGGTTGAAGGTGAAAGCCAGAAAAAACGGGACGGATTTGTAACGGAAAATAAAAATATGAAACAGATGTTCGGCAGAAGTGAATCCAATAAGATCGTGCACTTTCCTTCAGACCAGGCCGTCATTGGAGACCTGGTTACAATTCGTATTGAAAATGCTTACCCCCACTCTCTCTGGGGGCGGCCGTCCGGGAGTTAGAGCCCCATGAAAAACAAATCACTGAAAATCGGTAGAAATGAAGATTGCCCCTGCGGAAGCGGAAAAAAATTCAAAAACTGCTGCAGGAACCGAAAAGCTGAAGTCTCTATCAGAGACGAGTATAAAAAGCGTTACGATATAATTATCAAAACCCCGGAACAGATTGCCGGCATCAAACGCGCCGGAGAGCTGCTCATGTCCATCATGGATGAGGTTGAGACCATGATCAGGCCGGGGCTTAAAACCGACGACATCAACACCTTTGTCCATGATGCCACGGTAAAGGCGGGCGCTGTTCCCGCTCCTCTCAACTACAGGGGATTTCCCAAGTCGGTATGCGTCTCCATCAATGAGGTGATCTGCCACGGTATTCCGGGAGAACGGGTGCTGGAGGACGGTGATATCGTTAATGTGGATATCACCCCCATCCTTGACGGATATTACGCCGATGCCAGCAGAACCTTTTTTGTGGGCACGCCTTCGCCTGAGGCCAAAAAGATTGTATCCGTTGCTGCGGAATCCCTGCGGCTCGGCATTGAAACCGTCAGACCCGGGGCAACCCTGGGAGATATCGGTCATGCCATCCAGAGCTATGCCGAAGGTCAGGGATGTTCTGTTGTCAGGGAGTTTGTGGGCCATGGTGTCGGCGTTGATTTCCATGAGCAACCCCAGATTCTTCATTTCGGCCGCCCCGGCAAAGGCGTGGCCCTTGTACCGGGCATGGTGTTCACCATTGAACCCATGATCAACCTCGGTAAAAAAGAACTCCATGTGCTGGAGGACAGGTGGACCGCCGTAACCAACGACGGCTCCCTTTCCGCCCAGTTTGAACAGACCATCCTGGTTACTGAAGAGGGGTACGAAAGCCTGACACCCTATGTGCTTTAGAGTAACACTGCTGAACAAAGTCTTTTCCATTGTTTATATCGGTTTTATAAGCATCAGTTCAGCCCTGTTTTTCTGTATTGCCTGTGTGATCCGGCTGGTCACGGCTCTTTTTGACCGCCGCCGGATCATAACCAATACCTTCAGTGCCTTCTGGGCGTCAGTCTATATCTGGTGCATGCCCGCCTGGTCGGTTAAAATTATTGACCGTCACAAACTCTCGCTGAAAAAAAACTACGTCCTGGTTTCCAACCACCAGAGCCAGGTGGACATCCTGGTGCTCTACCGTTTGCTCTTTCCCTACCGGTGGGTTTCCAAGGCTGCGGTTTTCAACCTCCCATTTATCGGATGGAATATGGTTCTCAACGGGGATATAAAGCTGAAAAGGGGAGACAGTGAGAGTATCGCTTTAATGATGGACCGGTGTGAATCCCTTCTGAAAAAAAACATATCGGTTTTTTTCTTTCCGGAGGGTACCCGGTCAAGAGACGGCAGGGTGGGACCTTTCAAACCCGGCGCATTTATCCTTGCCAAAAACGCAGGCGTTCCCATTCAGCCCGTGGTTATCAACCATACAAGGGATGCCCTGCCAAAACACTCTCTGACCATCGGAAGACAGAAGCAGATGGAGGTAAAAATACTGGATGAGATTCCGGTATCGGAATTTGGAACCATGGCGCCCGAAGAAATAGCAGAGATGGTCAGGTCAAAAATTGTGGCCCATGTTTATGAGCACAGGCACCCCGGTGAGGCAAATCAGAAGGTTCCTGCCTGAGCACCCCCCTGCCGCACGCCCTGTACAGGCCTCTTTTGTATTCCCCGGAGAAATGCCCCGGTTAACTGAGAATCGGCTTGGTGAACGTAGATTTCGCCCTTCCCGTCCATCCCCCTGATCCCCCCGTCCGCCAGAAACCATTGAACCAGTTTACGGCTGATCCGGTGCCGGTCAATCCCCTTGCCCGGTGTTTTCAAGTCCCCTGCCGTTTCAGGGGTATGGATTTCAGGGTCTGGCAAACAACCGTAACGGTCAATAAGTGATTTCAGGTAATTTAAAATCCTGGACAACCGTAACAAGGTCACGGCCTCCAGCCTGGAGGTGGTATGATCAAGGGGCAGGGCAGCGGACCGCATCAGTGAGAAGTCGTCCGGAAGGATCTCTGCCTTCCGGCAGACCTCATAATCCAGGCTGCCCGGTGCAGGATAGAAAATGGACAACCCGGCAAGGGTGCGCCGCCGGGCCAGCATCAAAAGATCTTCAAGTGTGGTCCGGGCAGTCTGGCCCGGACCGGCCCCGATAATATACGACACCGTTTCCAGCCCGAACTCTTCAGCAAGGGTTACCACGCGGTCATGGTCATCAGTCACATCGGGCCGTTTGAACCGTTTTAGCTGCTTTTTAGAAAAAGACCCGAGAGAGAGGTTCAATGTTTTGAATCCGGAGGCCCTCATCTCCCGGATGATTTCCCTGTCCAAAGAAGGAGGGTAGAGCCCGTTCATGGCCCGAAGTTCAACCTGCCTGCCCTTGAAGATTTGTCTGATTCCTCCAAGCAGTTCAAGGAACCAGTCCTTTTTCAGGGTCAGGTTTTCATCTTCAAAATCGATAAACCCGATCTCTCTCTCATCTGCCTGCCCCCTGATTTCAGCGAGGATCTCTTCCACCCTCCGCTGCCGGAAACCGGAATGGGAGGAGGAGGCGGATACAGAGCAATAGGAACAGGGAAACGGGCATCCCCTGGAAGCCACAACCGTTATGGCGGCGGCTTTATTCCTGCAGTAATAGGAGTGATCCGTCTTCTCCAGGGCCGGCCCGGGAATTCGGCTCAGGTTTTCCACCCAGGCAGGCGCCGATATGAACAGGCCGGCATTTTCCCGGAATCCGATTCCCGGAACGGCTTTCAATTTACCGGGCTCCGGCAGTTGTCCGGTATGGTGTGGCCTTTTCCTTACATGATCGTCTATTATCCTGCATAGTTTTGGCAGGGAGGCTTCCCCCTCTCCCCTGACAACAAAATCCACCGCATTGCAATCCAGTATTTTCTCCGGAAAAACAGTGGGATGATGCCCCCCAAGAACAATATAGGCATCAGGATAAAACCGTCTGACCGTCTTTGCCGTTTCAAGTGCCTGGTCCTGATAGGCGGTAAACAGGGATGAGATACCCACAATGAGGGGCTGCCGGTCTCTGACCATGGCTGCCAGGTGCTCATGGCTGTATCCGAAGTGTCTGAATTGATGGAAAAGGGAAAAAAGTGTTACATCCTGCCTGCCGTAGTAGGGCTTTAAATGCGCAAAGCTTTCCGGATAATCGATCACCTTGGATTTATCCCTGGCCAGGGCATCTATGATCTCCGTATCAAATCCGGCCTGTTCAAGACTTGCGGCAATTGAGGCAAGGCCGTAAGGTATGGTTCGCTTACGGGTAAGGTAAAATTCCCGGATCGGGGGCTGGATAAGAATGACCTTTGCCATGGCCTCCCCTTATACATAACAGGCCGGGGCAGGCACCTCATCCCCCCCGGCTCTGTTACAGGACTGCATCATTGGCATTAGTTTTTCAAACTGTGGATGGGTGCGGGAATCCGGCCGCCGAATGTCACAAAATCATCTGTCAGGCCGGCATGGGGAACATCCATGATTCTGGCTTCACCCAAAAGACCGCCGAAGTAGACTTTGTCACCGGCTTTTTTGCCTGGAACCGGAATTATCCTTGTGGCTGTTGTCTTGGCATTGATCATACCGATGGCCATTTCATCTGCGATGATACCGGCTAATGTCTGTTCCGTGATATCACCCGGCACCGGCACCATATCAAGCCCCACAGAGCAGACACAGGTCATGGCTTCCAGTTTTTCAATGCTCAGATACCCCTTATGGGCGGCATTGGCAATGTTCAGGTCCTCGCTCACCGGGATAAAGGCACCGCTCAGCCCGCCAACGTGGGAACTGGCAAAGGCACCGCCTTTTTTTACCGCATCGTTGAGCATGGCAAGTGCAGCCGTGGAACCCGGCACCCCGATATGGGATAATCCCAGGGCCTGGAAGATTTCACCGATACTGTCGCCGACTGTAGGCGTCGGCGCAAGGGACAGGTCAACCACACCGAATTGAATACCGAGGCTGTCAGCCACTTCACGGCCGATAAGCTCACCCACCCGGGTGACTTTACAGGCGGTCCGTTTGATAATTTCGGCGACCCGCCCAAGGGTCAGTTGCTGGTCAGCCAAGTTCCGCTCTATGGCACGCTTGACCACACCCGGGCCGGAAACCCCGACATTGATAACAGCATCTGCAACACCGACACCAAGATAAGCCCCTGCCATAAATGGCATATCCTGGGGAATGTTTGAGAACACACAGAGTTTGGCACAGGCCAATCCGTCATCATCTGCGGTCATTTCTGCGGCTTTTTTAATTGCCTTGGACATTTCATACACGGCATCCATATTGATTCCGGCCTTGGTCGTGGCAACATTCACGGAAGCGCAGACCCGCTGGGTCTCGGTCAGGGCCCTTGGCAATGCTTCGATGAGTGCTGCATCCCCCTTGGCAATTCCCTTTTCCACCAGGGCGGAAAACCCGCCGATAAAATCGATATTCACGGTTTTTGCAATATCGTTGAGTTCGTGGGCAATTTCCACCATCTGGTCTGCATTAAATGAAGCCCCCACAAGGGCGATAGGAGAGATGGAAATTCGCTTGTTAACAACATCAATCCCGTATTTCTCACCCACCTGGTCACAGGTATCCACCAGCCGGGAGGCATGGCCGAGAATCTTTTTTCTGATATTTTTCTTGAACACACCAAGATCGTGACTGATGCAGTCAAAGAGGTTAACCCCCAGGGTCACGGCCCGGACATCCAGGTTTTCGTTTTTCACCATCTCTATGGTTGAAATGATTTCATGATCTTCGAACATTATGTATTTTCCTTAAATCTACTTATAAATCTCTGCTGAATCTTCCCTAAATCTTATTGATTGCATCAAAGATATTCTTATGCTGAATCCGGATGTCCAGTTCAAGCTCCGCAGCCTTTTCCCGCAGGGCGGCAAAAAGGGCAGGCGCATCCACATCTTTTGTAACCGCAACCTGATAAGACATGACATTGGAATTCGGATCCCTGCCGCCCTTGAATACGGCTTTGAGGTTAACAATATTCCCGTTAAACGCGGCAATAATGTTTGAAAATCTGGCAACAAGCCCTTTCTGGTCCGGCCCGATGGTTGTGATCAGGAAAATCTCCTGGCTGGTGTCGGCTTCCGTCTGCCCTTCCTCTCTGTCCAGCCTGTTGACATGAATGGTCAATCCGTTGCCGTTGGCTTTTTCATTCAGCTTTTTTTCAACCGATTCAGGGGGCATGTCCGCAGGGGCCTCCACAATAAAAAAACCGGCAAACTGATCCTGAAGGATCATCTGGTTGACGTTTTCAAGATTACACGAAAGCTCAAAAAGATCTGTGGTCACCTGGGCGATAATTCCGGGTCTGTCCTTTGCCAGGACAGTGATAATCAACTTGTTCATGGTATGCCTTTTCTACATGGCCTTTCGCAGGCCGGCAATGGTCTTGGTATAGTCCGGTGTGTTAAAAATAGCGGAACCGGCAACAAAGGAAGTGGCGCCTGCCTGATGAACCGTTTTAATGGTCTCCGTGTTTACGCCGCCGTCCACCTGGATAATGGCATCGGATCCGTGCTTTTCAAGCAGAGCTGAAAGAGATTTAATCTTTTCAACACTGGAGTCGATGAACTTCTGTCCGCCGAAGCCCGGGTTTACACTCATGATCAGGACAAAGTCCAGCTGATCGATAATGTATTCGATCCCGGACAGGGGCGTGGCAGGATTCAGTGCCACACCGGCTTTGACATCAAAACTTCTGATAAGCTGGAGGGTCCTGTGAAGATGGGTACAGGCTTCGGCATGGACAGAGATATAGTCTGCCCCGGCTTTGGCAAATTCAGGTATCATCAGATCAGGTTTTTCAATCATCAGGTGGACATCCAGGGCAAGGCCGGATACCCGCTTGCAGGCCTCGACAATAATGGGGCCATAGGTAATATTAGGGACAAACCGGCCGTCCATCACATCAATATGGATCCAGTCTGCACCTGCTTCTTCAACTGCTTTGAGTTCATCGCCCAGGCAGGTAAAATCTGCGGACAATATGGATGGGGCTATTATTCCCATAGGGTTTCTCCTGTGTAAAAGTTCCGGGTCCAGTCTTCCCACGGGGACTTCCGGATCCAGGGGTCAATTTTTCTTGTCTCGACCAGCTTGTGATCAATAAAAATGCGGATATTAGTTTTTATCCCGCCGGGAATCAATAGATTTATATTTTTTCCCGGTTTTACAAATCCGTTGAAAAAGTCAGTCTCCTCCCCGAACAGGTCAAGAACCACCCTGACATGCCGGTTTGAAAAGCCCGGACCGACAGGGTAAAAGATCCAGGTCATATCACGGAGTTTGTCAGTATCCATTACAAGACCGGCGTCAGGATTATTAACCGCCAGTGTAATCTTTGTTCCGGGCAACACCCTGCTGCCGAATCCGGGGGTCTGGTTCAGCACCTGGCCGACGGGGCGCCTGGGGTCATACTCTGACCGGATTTCACCCGGTGAAAGGGATAATCCGTCCAGAAGGCTTACTGCCATGTCAAGAGATAACCCCTCAAGTTCAGGCATAATCCGGCGCACGGGCTTAGGCCCTTTGCTTACCAGAAGGTTGCAGGTGGTATTGGCAGCGGTTCTGGCAAAGGGCAGGGGATACTGGGCAATAATTGCCCCCTTTAACGTATGGGGTGTATAGGTATATGCGATGCGGCCCGGTTGAAGCTCATTTTCCTCTAGCGCCAAAACCCCCTCTTTCAGGGAGAGCTGCCGCAGGTCGGGAACTTCACTCTCCTTAAAGCCTTTGGAGATATAAATAACCACATCCCTGCCTTTTTTAATGGTGGCCCCGGGTGCCGGATCCTGAAAGGTAATGCCGTATTTCGGGATAGTATCGTGGTATTGGGTGGCGTGGAGCTTTGGATTCAGCCCCATGCGGGCCAGGGTTTCAAGCACCTGGATAATATTTTTCCCGGTCAGGTCAGGCAGCACGATTTCCGGAGCGCTTTTGGTAAATATACTGATACCGGTATATCCGGCTGCGCCTGCAATCCCAAAGGCAAGGCAAAACACCATTATATATTTGATCAGGGTTTTCAAGTGGTCTTTTTCCGTCTCAGCCTTGCTGTAAAAAAACCGTCCATCTGAATATGATCCGGATAGGTTTTAAACCGGTATCCGGATTCAGGATTCGGGAGCAGACCGGATATATTCCTTTTGAACCCGCAGATGTCTGCCTCATAGTCTTTGCGCTTGCTCAAAAAGTTACGGATCACATCCTCGTTCTCCTCAGGCTCACAGGAGCAAACCGCATATACCAGGATACCGCCGGGTGCCACCAGGCTGGCGGCAGCATTGAGTATTTTCTTCTGCTGCGCCGCCATACGGGTGATATCATGTTTGGTTCTTTTCCAACGGGTATCCGGATTTCTGCGCATAACCCCGAGTCCAGTACACGGGGCATCCACAAGTACCCGGTCAAAGTAGCCGTTAAAATCCTTTACCGTACACCTCATGATATCAAGGGCCATTGTCCGGATATTTGTAAGTCCCATCCGATCCGCTTCAGCCTTGAGCCGGTCAAGTTTTCCGGGTTCAACATCCACTGCGGTAATCCTGCCGGCATTTTCCATGAGCTGCCCGATGTGGCAGGTCTTCCCGCCAAGACCTGCACAGGCATCCAATACCTGCTCCCCGGGTCTGGGGGCAAGTACCTGGACCACCAGCTGGGCAGCCTCATCCTGAACCTGGAAGTGCCCGGAGTCAAATCCCGGCAGTTCTGCCGGAGACTTGCCCGGACTTGAAATATGAAGTCCCAACGCACTGAACTCTGTGGCCCTGGTATCAATGCCGGTGTCGTTTAATGCCTTTGAAAGCGTCTCCGGGGAAGTCTTCATGGTATTCACCCGCAGGGTAATGGGCGGAATTTCCAGGATTGCCCGGGAAATGGCCTCTGCGCTTTTTCTCCCGTACCTTCCGGCCCACCGCTTCCCAAGCCAGCCCGGAATACTGTATGCCGCCTGAAGAAAGGCCGGAAACTGTTTTTTCTTATCCGGCAGGTCTATACCCTTGTAGCGGCCGGCGGCCTGACGCAGTACAGCATTGATAAAACCGCGGGTTTTTGCCTGCTTTCCCGGCAGTTTTTTTACCAGCTCAACACTGGTGTTTATGGCGGCAAAATCCGGTACACGGTCCAGAAAAACCAGCTGGAACAGTCCTATCCTAAGGATGGTTTTAACCTGGCTGTCCAGGCGGTCAGCCCTGATTCGTGAAAATGCCCGGATCAGATGATCCAGGTAGCCCCGGTGCCGGAGCACACCGAATACAATTGCGTTGCAGAGGCTACGGTCAGCCGGGCTCAAATGACCGAGCTGCTCACCGGCCTTATCTATTGCGCTGTCAAGTGTTGTTTTTTGCTTCTGCCCGGCCTCAAGGATGGTAAAGGCCATATGGCGCGCGTCAATTTCCATGCCTACTCAAACCGGGCAGGCAGGTCAATGGCGTGCCCGCGCAGAAAGGCATCTGCAGCCAGGCGTTTCCCTGAAGCCCCCATGAGTTCAAGGATGGTAATGCCGCCCTTTCCGGTTGCCACATGAATTCCTTTGCCGTCACACCGGATGATCTCTCCGGGCCTGTGGCTGCCGGCGTCCCGTTCACCGGGAACCGCCCTGAATATCTTCAGCCGTTTCCCTGAAAGATGGGTGAAGGCACCCGGCCAGGGTGTCATGGCATTGATGTGGGCGCAGACCCCCTTGCCGGACCGGGTCCAGTCAATAAGACCGTCAGCCTTTTTAAGCATGGATACTTTGGTGGCCAGGCTGTTATCCTGGGGTTCGGGGTCAAGCGTACCTGCATTGACCCGGTTGATGGTCTCCACAATCAACCTTCCCCCTATTTCAGAGAGCCGGTCGTGAAGATCCTGGGCCGTTTCATCCGGATCAATGGGCGTGGCCGATTTAAGCAGCATGTCTCCGGTATCCATTCCCCTGGCCATAACCATGGTAGTGATCCCGGTTTCCTTGTCCATGTTCATCACCGCCGCCTGGATCGGGGCAGCCCCCCTGTATCTGGGCAGCAATGAGGCGTGTATATTAATGGGGTATACCCTGGGTATGTCCAGTACAGCCTGGGACAGGATCTGACCAAAGGCCACAACAACATAATAATCCGGCCGGATGCGGGTCAGACGCTCAACCCCTTCCGGGGTATTGAGCTTTTCCGGCTGGAATACGTCCAGGCCCAGTTCCAGGGCAGCCTCCTTAACCGGAGAGGGGGCCAGTTTCTTACCCCGGCCTTTTGGGCGGTCCGGCTGGGTCACGACCAGGGCAATCTCGAAATTTTCCTCTTTGGCAAGGGCGTGCAGGGCAGGGACTGAGAATTCGGGGGTGCCCATGAAGATGATGCGGCTTTTTTTCATTGGTCTTTTTTCATCTTTTTTAATAGTTTTTTCTTATACATGGCCCGTTTCAGGACTGATATCCTGTCAATGAACAGCACACCGTCAAGGTGATCGATTTCATGCTGCATAATCACCGAGAGAAGGCCGTCTGCGTTGAATTCCATCTGTTTGCCATCAATGTTCTGTGCCTTAACCGTTACCCGGACATGCCGCTTAACGTCGGCCCTGAAATCGGTCACACTCAGGCAGCCTTCATTCTCAGATATAAAGGTGTCCTCGCTTTTTGCCGTAATTTCAGGGTTGATCAAAGCGATGATTTCCTGGTCTTCATTTTCCAGATCCGGATCTGCGGCATGGGCATCATAGACCAGAATCCGCTTGTTCACCCCCACCTGGGGCGCAGCAAGCCCCACGCCTGAATCATGAAACATGGTTTCACCCATATCCTTGATCAGGGCCTTTATCTCATCATCAATGGCCTCCACCGGAACAGAAGGTTTTGATAATGATTTTTCAGGGTACTTCAATATATTAAGAATGGCCATTTTTATTCAGGATTTCCTTTGCTTTTTGTACATCTTTTTTAATCTGCAGGGACAACGCTTCAATGCTGGAAAATTTAACCTCGTCCCTGAGGCGGGCCACCATGTTTACCCGGATCCTTGTGTCGTACAGGTCCTTGTCAAAATCAAAAATATGAACCTCAATGGTAAACATCTGGTCACCAAATGTGGGTGAAAAACCTATATTTGCAACGCCCTGGTGGTGGCCGTGAACGGTCTCCACATTTACGGCATATACCCCGAGTTTGGGGCAGAGTTCATCATGAAGTTTGATATTGGCAGTGGGAAAACCAAGCTGGCTGCCGCCGCGTTTCCTTCCGGAGATGACCTTTCCTCTGATTTGATAGTGACGGCCCAGATATTTCATGGCCTGTTCAACACGGCCCTCCATGACAATCTCACGGATCCTTGTACTTGATATCCGTGTCTTGCCGGTTTCCGTATCTTTTATCCAGTCAGAGACAACAGTCTCAAATCCCAGGCGCCGGCCTTCGGATCTCAGCAGGCTGATATTGCCCACACGGTCTTTTCCAAATGAGTAATCTGCTCCTATAATGATCCCTTTCATCCCGATTTTATTCACCAGGATCTCTTCTATAAAGTCATGGGCTGAGATTTCAGCAAAGGCCTTGTCAAAGGGCAGGCAGAGCAACACGTCAATACCGGATTGCTCAAGAAGCTCAAGTTTTTGGTCATGCCGGGTAATTAAAGGTGGGCTGGAGATCCCCAGGGCGCGCAGGGGGTGGGGTTCAAATGTCATGGCCACAGAGGTTCCGTCTAGCTCATCCGCCATTTCCATGACCTGGTGCAACAATGCCTGATGGCCCTTGTGAACCCCGTCAAAATTGCCTATGGTTACGACTGCATTCTTATAAGGTGCGTCGATATCATTTAAGTTTTCGATTAATTCCATGGTGTCCTTCAAATTGGAACAAAAATTCTGTTGACAAATATCACAAACAAATATATATATCCCAACCATCGCGTTTAAGCAATCCCAAATTGCTTACAACAACAGCGATCAGAGAAGTGCCGAAGTGGCGGAATTGGTAGACGCACTAGTTTCAGGGACTAGCGAGCGCACGCTTGTGGGAGTTCGAATCTCCCCTTCGGCACCACCTCAAAGCAAATATGCCGAAGTGGTGGAATTGGTAGACACGCTAGACTTAGGATCTAGTGCCGCAAGGCGTGGAAGTTCAAGTCTTCTCTTCGGTACCAATAATAAAAACAGCCAGTTAGAGCAAATGTTCTAACTGGCTGTTTTGCTTTAGGTGACATATAACGGTGATAACCCATCTTATAAATCCTGACCTGAACATTATTAAAATCAAGGATGTTGCAGGGCATGAAAAAGGGTATGGGATGACTACAGGAACGTATTATCATGGGCAGCCAATCAAGAAGATATACGATGACGTCATCTGGACAATTAAGTCGAATTTGTCATCTCATTCATCAGGGTCAAGAGTCGGGTCGTCAGTTCAAGTAATTGGGTTTCAAGGGTCTGACGCTGTTGTTGTGCAGCCTCGGAATCATCGTTGGCCAGATCTGTAATTTTTTCTTTGATTGCCTGGATTTGTTTTTGGAGTTTCTTTATCTGCTCCTCGAGATAGGATTGAGGGCTCTCACTCCCGAAAGCCTCTTCTGCACCTTCTACAGAGATGCTTTCTCCGGAACTGTTCTTTTCTGTGTTTTCCACCTCATCTTTTTTGGACGGATCGGCTTCTTTGGTCTGAAGGTCTTTAGCCTCCTGGGAAATGTTGACCTCATAGGCGCCTTCATGGCTCGTAGACATCTTATCTTCCGTATTGACATTTATTCTTACTTGGAGATTACCTGCCATAGAAGATTTTTCCGTTGAAATGGCTGATGAAAAATCTGATACGGTTATGGGATGGTTTTCCGAAATATTCATGGCAGAGTTTTCCTCTTGCTTGATACCCGAACTAATTGGCAGTTTTGAATAAACGCCGGACAAAAACAGCATCGTTCTGACACAGCTATAGTATCGGTTAAAGGTCAGAGGGACTTAAACAAGGAGTGAAGTTTTACCAAAGGGAATCGCTGTTCAGTTTGAGGGTTTGTCTCCTTATTTTATGGAAATACTTGAGCGACAGAGATACAATCCTTCACTGAATCACCATCAGTTTTGTAGACACTTTCTTTCAAATTCTGATGGTGCCAAATCATTGGCAAGGGACTAACCGCAGAAAAATGAAAAAAAGAATAGCTACATTCAGAAGGAAGCTTTTTGGTAATTAGAGGCTGAAAGAATCGGTTTACATACAATATCAAATACTGGTTTCCTTTACATGACCTAAGAATGTTGTTATGCAACTCATCGGACAAAAAAGTTTTTCTGAGTAGCCAGAAAAGCCGTTAATAATCGAACCTATCCGATTGGTTACATTTTTATAATTTAGTCCAGGGTAGAAACCCTGGACTAAAATCGACGTTGCATAACGGAAGTCCTGAGAGGCCAAACTGTTTGATAGGTTCTTGACTTTTACACCCGAAATACTCAGATAGACTGCTTACCAATTCAAAAACACCGGCTCTCGTCCCTGTGCATTATGATTGTTGTGGCCAAATCTCTTAAAAAACGCCGCCCCTTTTTAAAGGTCAACCCCGGTCCCTTACTTCATTTCAGGGTAAAAAAACTGTCTATTGTATCTCTGTGTTTGGCAACATACTCACAACTGGGCTCTTTGCCGCATTTCCGGCACTTTGCATCATATGCTGAATTGAGTGTCCGGCAGGCGGGACAGGCATAGTGCTGCCGCATCTCTTTGAGCCATTGCTGATACCCGGCCACCCTGATCCGGTCGAGATTTTCCCACAACTCAATCCGGTGCGGTCTTTCAGACTTGAAGCGCTTGAGTTCGTTACAGGGATATTCATCACAAAGACTGCAAAAATCAATTCCTTTTTGAGCGGCACAGGCAAACATCCTGCAATCCGCGCAATAGGGCAGCCGTTTGGCGGACCGGCATCCGTGGCATCTGGCCTCTTTTTCGGTAATTTTGAAAGATTCTGCCAGTTTTTTCAACCTTGCCGGATCTTCGTGCGTGGCAATATAAATTGAGCATGCTTCACAGTAAAGCCCGCACACAGCAGCATGTTTTTTCTCCGGTGCTCTTTTATCTTCCTGTTGGTTCATATGGCTATTCTTACCTGTTTGAGTGTTTTTTTCGTTTCCGTCCCCTGATTTTACGCGGAACAGATGATTTTTCTCCATTATATTGTATTTTATCATTCGGGATAGCAAGTAATGAATAACTCTGTGAAATTTTTTAGGGTAAAACGGTTGATAGGGAAACGGTTCAGCGTAAAATCCGGCTCATTGCTCGCACATGCCACTTAAGCAAATCTTTACACCAAATTGCTGCCGGACGTTCCAATTAAATGCTATCTGTGACAACTGTTTTGATTGATCTCCAATATTTCTGAAGATTACCACCGGACTAAATGACACTCATACTAACGATACAGGAGGGAAGTTAAAATGCCGGCTACAGGCCTCAATTTGATAAGGGCAATCAAAAGGAACGACTCACTCCTGGACATAGACAATTGCCCGGGAGTCCCGGCACAAATGGGCAAGGCTTTTTATGGTGACTGGCAGGATGATGACGATGAAACAATCATTGAGGCCGGGAGAGATTGCTTAACCCGTATCAGGAGCCTGATCGATTTCAGCGGCGGAAATACAGAGACGGCAGTATGGCATCTCGATATAATCGGAAATACCCATCACTTTGTTGTCGTGCCATGGCATAAGCCCTCACAAGAACTGGTTTACACCGTATTTATGGCCTATGAGAACAAGTATACGCTAAAAAAGTATATCAATGGCACAACGCCTGCCCCAGGCCGGGGTGTAAAGGGGTATAAGGATAGCTGGACCAGCAAGCAACTCAGGACAATGCTTAATAAATTGATAAACATTGCAAATCTGTGGGAAGAGTACTTTGGTGCGGTTGGCGCAGGTAACGTTGAAAGTATAAGGTGCTACAAGTACACGAATATAAGTCTGTCCGATGCCATCAATAATGTGAATGAATACAATGGCCAATAAGTAACAACGCTGTGCACTTCTTAAATTATCCTTAAATTCAGCCTTTCATTGATATCGTTTCCTGGTTATTATAACCGCTGTGCAATACCCGGCTGTTATTTATTAACCCATCATATCGGATAATACTTACAAATGGAAACCATACTCATTGTTACGGCATTTATATTCGGATTCGGCGCGCAGCAGGCAGGCCTGCCCCCACTGGTCGGTTTTCTCGCTGCCGGATTTGCATTGAATATGGCAGGCGTAGAAACCACCGAGACCCTTCACGAGCTTGCGGATATCGGTGTGATCCTCCTGCTGTTCAGTATCGGACTCAAGGTAAAGGTTAAAAAACTTTTGGAACCCCAGATCTGGGCTGTGGCATCCCTTCACATGGTCATCATGGTCGTGTTTTTTGGAGGGGCTGTTTTCGGCCTGGGGCTGATCGGATTTATGCAGTTCGGGTCCCTTTCAGTCAACCAGGTATTGCTCATTGCCTTTGCATTAAGCTTTTCCAGTACGGTCTTTGCGGTCAAAATCCTTGAGCAGAGAGGGGACATGAACTCCAAACAGGGCCGCCTGTCCATCGGAGTTCTGATTATGCAGGATCTTTTTGCCGTTATTTTTATCACGGTCTCTTCCGGAAAACTTCCTTCTCCTCTTGCACTGGGACTTGTCTTACTTTTTTTCCTGCGCAGGCCTCTGGCTGCAATACTGGACCGCAGCGGCCATGGGGAACTCCTGGTCCTCCTGGCCTGTATCCTTCCGGTTGCAGGCGCATCAGTATTTGAATACGTCGGCCTTAAGCCTGATTTAGGGGCCCTGCTTTTAGGTATGCTGCTGGCAGGCCATTCCAAGATCGATGAGCTTTCAAAGGCCATGTTCGGCTTTAAGGATCTTTTTCTGGTGGGATTTTTCCTGACCGTGGGCATGGCGGAACTGCCAAATATGGATGCTGTGTGGACAGCACTGGTTATGGTGGCCTTTGTACCGGTTAAGGTTATTGTTTTTTTTCTGTTGTTTACCCGGTTTTCCCTGCGGGCAAGAACAGCCCTGATCTCATCCACCAACCTGGCAAATTACAGTGAATTCGGTTTGATTGTCGGTGCCCTGGCCGTAAGCCAGGGCTGGCTGGATAACAATTGGCTGATCATACTTGCTGTTGCCGTGTCCATCTCCATGGTGGCGGCGTCTCCGGCTTCTGACCTCGCGGCACGGCTCTATTGCCGTAAAAACAAGTTGTTTCAAAAATTTGAAACCAGGAAGCGGCTTCCCGATGACCGGCAGATTGACATTGGCGATGCCCATGTTGTGGTGTTTGGTATGGGCAGAGTGGGAACCGGGGCCTATGACAACCTGCTCAGGCAGTACAACAGCAGGGTGATCGGGATTGATGCCGATCCAAGCCGGGTAAAGGAACATATAGGCAAGGGGCGTCACGTTATTACCGGTGACGCCGAGGACTATGATTTCTGGCAGCGGGGCATTGGCGAGCAAAGACAGATATCCCTGATACTGCTCACCATGTCCTATGCAGGGAACCTGGCCGCAGCCAAGCAGATATCCTCTTTTTCCCTCAACGCCGAAGTTGCTTCAATTGCGGCGTTTGATGACGAGGTCGAACACCTGAAAGAAGCAGGTGTCGACATGGTATTTAATTTGTATGCAGAGGCCGGGGCAGGGTTTTCAGATCATATCTGCCAAATTGCGGACCAGTGCACTTATCCCGGATAATCCTGAGTTTGCATCCGGCTCTGCATTGCCCCATCATTCTTAAAATCCGCTGGAAAACAGCCCATTTTGCACTTGCAAATTCCACCGGAATAATATATTTAGTGCGGGTGATGTGCCTGGGTGGCGGAACTGGTAGACGCAAGGGACTTAAAATCCCTCGGGCTTAGGCCTGTACGAGTTCAATTCTCGTCCCAGGTACCAAAAAATAACCGGAATCGTTTAGACTTCCGGTTTTTTTATGGACAAACTGGTTGCCCATCCCCGGGCAACTATATTTTCCTGCTTTTTCCTTTATTAAAATCAATCCCCTTGCCTCTCATTTTTATCTTGAACTGAGAAGCGGCTAAAATTGGCTGAATTTCAACTTGCTATTGAAATCCCGTCCATATCCACAAACATGGCTACCACGCCCCATCCGCCAAATGACTCTGCAACGCCCATGCAAAGCTCATTTTCTCCTTTTTTAAGATCCAGGCACAATTCATAATAATATAGATAGGACATTTCATCCGAGTTTCCGATTTTTTCATATCTGCCCATAATCCCGAGGAATCGATAATCTCTGCACTTATAGGTGCTGTTACCCCAAAATTGAAGCTTGCCGTTAAGGTAAAAATGGACCCTGTTGCTGAATCCGAATTTCAATTGCTTCATTTGATCCTTTTCAGAATCTATGGTTATCCGGGAGAAGACACAGTTTTTCTCTGGCAAAAGCGGATGCAGCATTGCAAAATTTGTGATTCCTGATCTTTCGGCATCAAGTTTTTCCCAGGTTCTCTCCTGCATATCCTGATCCGTTAGTTGGGTTTTCCCATTTAGTGCCTCGCCGTTAAACGCATCCGAAACCGACCATGATAAGACTGTTCCTTCATGATAAATTTTCTTTCCTTCCGAAGTTTTTTTGATTGTTACATTTTCCGTGTTTGTGTAACTGAAATTTGAAAAATACCCCGGAGCAAAAGATATCTCAGGCCCTCCTCCCAAAACCACCAACCCCACCGTTCCGGATATGATTCCACGCTTCAGTTCAGGGACGTACAACACAGGCGTATCCATATCATTTATATACAAATTCGCTTCGTGTCCCAACACAACAAGTTTTACGTGATTCCATTGGTTAAAGGAAAAATCTGCCGTAGCATTGTACCCTTCCCCATAAAATAACTGCCAGGCAGGTACATTGTTGAAGCAAGGTTCATATTGAGTTGCATAGATGGACCCTGAATTTTTCGGACGCAAATATATCTCTTCGAAATTGCTTTCATTCTGCATGCGGAACGCAGAACCCATATATCCGCTTTCGTCTGCAAAGGCGATATCGTACTCGATTATACCGTTTTCAAAAACAGAATCTTTGGCGTATGCGATTCCATTATTAAGATAGAGGCTATCCTGGCCCAAATAGTTCTCAAACTTATAAGTCACCGCCTGTACTACCCATTGATCCGCATTAAAATTCACGACATTTGTGTTGTCCGACATTTTTTTCCTCCCATGGTGGATGGTATATGGACGTTATTTACCTGCTTTTTAATAAAGATGGAGCGGGCATTTTTAAAGAACGCGGAAAAGAAGAATGAAAAAAAGAAGAGAGTTTGCCCGATTAGCTAAAGCCTGACTATGATTAATATTTATAAATTGCCACTTGTTTTTTGTCAATGAAAAAACTCAGGTGTTATCCTCCCAACTAGCTAATTTGATTATATTCTGCGATCCTTCTGCCGGACTGTTTTTTATTGTCCAAAGAAAGAAATTGACATTTTTTCCACGGTGGCTTATGGTTTTTACTGCGAGATTCTTTCCAAAGTTGATGGTGTCGCAATACTCTTTCCAAATCCGATGACACCACATTGTATTTTTCAGATGTTTCCCAGAGAACGGAGCAGGTTAATCGCATCTAAGCTCGGTACTACTCTTAATTTTTTGAGATTTCAAACTCCTATGCGTTATCCGGATTTTGCCCGCGGTTGCCTGTACAAAAGTAACTTATTGGAATCTAAGGGTCTGAAAACTTATATATGTAGACCCTGGAGAAAGGAGCAGAATAGCCATGAGTGAAAAATGGGGGCCGTTTAAAAAACGCCCGAACATTCTTATTCTTATGACTGACCAGGAAAGAGAGGTTCGTCATTTTCCCGAAGGATGGGCTGAAAAACATCTGCCGGGACTGACCTGGCTGAAAAACAACGGTCTGTCATTTACCAATGCATTTTGCAGTGCAACACCATGTTCACCGAGCAGGGGAATACTCTTCACAGGCATGTACCAGTCACAAACTGGCCTGTGGCAAATAGGTGATACACTGCCTTCCGGGATCAAGACCATGGGCAATCTTATGGCAGAAAAAGGCTACCAGGTTCTTTACAAAGGTAAATGGCACCTGAGCGGTGATTTCGACGATGTTTCAATGAACCGTCCGTCATCCGGAGAGGAGATGGTAGACGAAGACAAGGCAATGGCGACGGACTGGGGGTTTCCCGGGTGGACCTCACCGGATTCCGGTACCGAAGAGCGGGATACCCCCATACCGGATGCACCGTGGAATCCCCCGAGAGTGGACGAAAGCACCAGTCTCCTGAACACATTGGGGGGCGGCACCATCAATAATGACAACCGGGTCATAAACGGGCCGCTTTATCAGGATAATCAGGAGAGTGTGACCGGGTTTCTGAAAAACAGGCAAAGCGGTGATGCTCCTTTCTTTATGGTGGCTTCCATGGTGAATCCCCATGATATCTGGGTCTATCCTTATTCGGCTGCGTTATCCGGATATCC
Organism: Desulfobacterales bacterium; assembly: GCA_022361395.1. Lineage (GTDB taxonomy): Bacteria > Desulfobacterota > Desulfobacteria > Desulfobacterales > Desulfobacteraceae > Desulfobacter. Next base: position 40,178 of record JAKSAX010000158.1, read on the forward strand.
GGTTTGCGAAATCAATTCCGAAATATTCGATGATTTCGAGCTTCCGTTGAATTATCAGGATACGCTTGAAACAAAGCCGGCAGCTCAAAAAAACTATGCGCAATTTGTATATAAGAAAGAATTTGATACCCATGACAGGGAAACAGCCCTGAACTACCTGAAGTTCTATGCCTATCTTCAGATGCAAAGCGACAAACTGATGCATGATGTCATTCAAACCCTGGAGGTTAAAAACCTGCTGGATGACACCATTATCATCCACCTTGCGGATCATGGCGAAATGGGGATGTCACACAAAATGGTGGAAAAGATCTTCAACGTTTACCAGGAAACGGTAAATGTACCTGTCATCTTTTCAAATCCCTTATTGCGCAGAGAGTATTACGGCAACAAGCCCGTCCGGTCCGATGCATTAATCGGCCTGGTCGATATCATGCCGACTCTGGCCTCTATTGCAGGGTGGACTGAGGAAGAACTGGATGCGTCCGGATACAAGCTTCAGGGGGCGGATTTCTCAGCTGCAATACTTGAACCGGGCGCTTCCACACAGAGCGACGTTCTGCTTACATTCCAAGGCAATCCTTTTGCAGGCTCCGGGGAAACGGGCCACATACGTGCCATTTTCGACGGCAAATACAAATATGGCGTTTATTTCAACAGCCCTGAAACCCCGGATGACAGCAACGACAAGGCAAAGTCTATTAAACCGGATCCTCAATATGAAATGTATAATCTTGAAGCCGATCCTAATGAAATGGAGAATCTCCTTTTCAACCCTACCAATGAGAATCTTGAAAAGGCAAAGGAGATGTACGCCAGGCTGACAGCTCTATTGGAGAAGAATGATATGGCCCCGGCAACATGGAGTGAAATTCCATACTATCAGAAGTGGTGATGAAATGACGTATCAAGGCGCATTGCTTTTCCTGGTCCGGGAACCGGTTATGGAACAATGCCAATGGGGGTGAAACGCCTTGCCTGTGGATGCCCCCAGGACGGATACCGCAGATGGGAGGGGATGATCCTCCCATCTGCGGGAAAAGTTGCCAGGTATTGCCTAAGGATTATACTGGATGACTTCAGTGCTTTCGATAACGAGCAGCGGCCCGAAAACCGTATTCTGATGATTATGGAAAACGAGATCCGGAGGCGGATACGCCCCGAGATGTGATGCGTCATACGCTGCAAACGGTCTCGATGAACTGCTATACATCCTGTTTCCGCCGCCTGCATATGACTTCATCCTGTCCCAGATAGTAGTCTGATTATCGGTCAGGTACCGCATATCTACCCGGAATCCCAAATTGGTGGCCGGCTTTGCCAC
>JAKSAX010000553.1 GCA_022361395.1 Desulfobacterales bacterium
CCACAATCATGGTATAAAAGTTGATCGAATCCGATTTTAATTTAGTCAGGACTGAAAAAAGTAATGCCGGGCGATCTGCTTTGAGGTCCTGTGTGCCGGTCTTCCGGATCTGACCGGAAATGCCATAAACAATTCCAGCTCAGCTGTCCTGCTTCTCCCCTTTCTTCCAGCAGATATAGATGAATACAAGGGTTAGCGGGATAAAATAGAGCAGGAAAAAAGGCAGGTGTCCGGGTGGTTCGGATAAAAATACAGCACCGAGTATACTGAGCACAAGATACCCTGTAAATACCGCCCACCCCTGCCAGGTGACAGGCGGGCCCCAGCCATATCCGATTCTTTTTTTCGGGAACCAGGCCCGCTCTCCTGTGCGTGTTTTAGGAAACGCTTCTTTATTCATATTAGAATGCCTTTAACGCCGGCCGGAACCGGATTTGACAAACTGCACTTCAATCTTTTTCCGGAATTACTTTGCCATGGGGATCGGTCTTTGGGCTGCCCAGTTTCTTGTCCAGGTAGGACAGGGTTTCTGCCTGGTCAAGGTGCTCCAGCTGATGGGCGGTTGCATGCACCTCTTTTTCCGGGGTGCCGATGCTCTCAAGATAGGTCTCCCATAAACGGTGGGCCCGCAGGACGGTTTTTGCCTCTTTTTCCCCTTTTTGCGTCAGGGTAAACTCCCGGCCCTGTTCCCTGATCAACCCGTCCTGCACCATCCTCTTTAAAACCCTGTCAAGGTTTTTGCCTTCTTCCACATATTTTTGGATGGCCTCTTTTGGGGCAGGCCGGTCATGCCGCAATACCGTGGTAAGCACATCTTCCACCACCTGCTGGGGGACCAGGTTGCGCAGCCGTATCCACCGGGAGAGAAGCCCGTATTTGGGTGCAACGGTGAGGACCACAAGGAACTGGAAGGTGCAAAAGAGCATGATGGCACCCCCGCCTGCCGAATCCAGCCAGACACATAAGTAGAGGCCGCCGGTCACGGAGGTCACCCCGAAAAGGGCGGACAGCACCATCATCTTATCCAGGCGGTCGGACAGAAGATAGGCTGTTGCAGCCGGCGTAATCAGCAGGCCCACCACCAGGATCACCCCGACCATGCTCACGGCGGAGACCACCACCAGGGAGACGCAGGTGGTCAGCAGGTAGTCAAGAAGCACGACGGGCAACCCAATGGATGCGGCCATGACCGGATCAAAGGTGGCCAGCTGAAAATGCCGGAAAAAGAGGATGAGAATGGTTAAAACGGCTGCTGCCACAAATGCGGACACCCACAGATCCGTGTCTGCCACCCCAAGGATGTCCCCCATGATAAAATGCATCAGGTCAATATGGATATAATGCCTGAATATGGATACAGCCACCACGCCAAGGGCAAATATGCCCGTGTACATGATACCGATGGCAGTATCTTCCTTAACCCTGGAAATCCGGGATACAAATGAGATCAGGGCCACGGTGGCCACAGCCGCAATCAGCGATCCCAGCAGCATGCCCGGTGCATGGGCTTCATACCCGAACAACAGCTTCATGACCAGGTAGCCGCCGGCCACCCCTGCGATCATGGCATGGGACAGGGCATCGCCCAGAAACGCCATGCGCCTGAGCACCACAAGGCACCCCACAACCGCGGCCACCACAGCCACGATGGAGCCGCCGATAAGCGCTTTTTGAAAATAGGTTTCCGTCAGGGGGGCTATAAAGAGTTCAAACATCAGTTCACCTCCCTTTCGACCACATCCTTAAATATCCTCAGCCGGCCCTCATATACCTGGCTGAGCAGGTCTTCCCGGAGCACGGCATCCGGTGCGCCATAAGCGTAGAGCCGCTGCTTGATAAGGAGCAGTTTATCAAAATACTCTGCTGCCGTGGACAGGTCATGATGGACCACGACAAGGGTTTTGCCTGACCTTTTGGCCCGTTCAAGCACCTCAAGGATCGCTCTTTCCGTTGCCGCATCCACACCTGCAAAAGGCTCGTCCAGCAAGAGAATATCACTGCCCTGGGCCAAAGCCCGGGCCATAAAGACCCGCTGCTGCTGGCCCCCTGAAAGCTCACCGATCTGCCGGTGGGCAAAATCGGCCATACGCACCATGTTCAGCGCCTCCATGGCAGCTTCCCGGTCTTGTTTACCCGGGGAGGCATACCAGGGGATCTGCTGATACCGGCCCATGAGGGCCACTTCACTGACTGTAATGGGAAAATCCCAGTCCACCGCCCCCCGCTGGGGCACGTAGGCAACCTGGCCCTTGGCATTTTTTGCGTTTGTCCCCTGGATCCTCACCTTTCCCAGATCCGGTTTGACAAATCCCAGCACGGCTTTGATAAAGGTGGATTTACCTGCCCCGTTGGGGCCGATCACTCCCACAAGCTGGTCCTTTTCTATCCTTACGCTCACATCAAGAAGCGCCGGCCTGGCATTATAGCTCACGGTAAGGTTGGCGGCTTCTATGGCAAAGGGGGTATCAATGGTCATGTTCATCCTCCTCTTGGGCCGCCAGGTTAAAACTTACCGAACCCGCGACCACGGCGCCCCGGCTTCCCCAGACCGTCCGGTCTGCCACGGGGGCGCCGTTTTCCAGCAGCCTGATCCTCAGGCCATGGTCTAAATGGGCCTCGGACACGGGCGGACTGGCCTTGACATAAAACTCATTGAATCCGGCCGTCAGCGCAAGCCCCTCCCTGATCCGGATCACGTTTCCGCGGGAGATATTTTCAACATCCACAATAATTTCACTGCCGTTGAGACGGATTTCAAGGCCCGGTGAACCGGCCCCGTCATCCACTGCCAGGGCAAAGGGATCTTTTTCAATGGAAAAGCCCGGGGTGATCTCCAGCACATAGTCGCCGGAAAGCGTTTCCAGAGCCGCCACCCGGGCAGGGCCCTCCGGCAGGCCCGCATCCCGCTGCCAGGTATAGGCCCACAAGCCCCCCACGAAAAAGATCCAGAGAAATATACAGAGTAAAAACCGCATACAGAGATCCTGTCCTTTCCCCACCGTTAGAATGCCGGGATTATTTGAGTGCGTTGACAATAAGCAGGGTGTTTTCCCGCATCATTCCGATATAGGTTTCACCGGCAGACCCTTCGGGACCCATGGAGTCGGAGTAGAGTTCCCCTCCGATTTTCACACCGGTCTCCTTGGCGATTTCCCGGATCTGTTTGGGATTAATGGTGGTCTCCACGAAAATGGCAGGGGCACCCGAGGATTTGATGGATTCAATGACCTTGCGGCGGCGCTCCGGGGTAATACCGGCGCCCACTTCAGCGCCCGTGGACCATCCCACAGGGGCAATGGACAGAAAATTATTGTTCTCATTGAGCCGGTACTCCCGGCAGAAATAGTTAAATGCATCATGGGTGGTGACAAGGATCCGCTTCTGAACGGGAATCTTGTTTACCTGTTCCCTTATCCATGCATCCAGAACCCGCAACTGCTGGAGGAAGAGCCTGGCCCGGGCCTGGTAAAGGGCTTTATTTTCAGGGTCCAGAGCAATGATGCCTTTGGTGATATTGTTGACATATACGGCTGCATTTTTTGGGGAAAACCAGGCATGGGG
>JAKSAX010000587.1 GCA_022361395.1 Desulfobacterales bacterium
ATCTGGTTCACGGCACTGGCGTTGATGTCAATTTCATAAACACGGAAGGTATCATCGTTAAAACTCAGGCCCTGGTACCACTTTTCGCTGTCAAATTCCACCTGGGAGCCCACGGTAAAAGTGGTCCTGGGCATCTGTTTGAACTCTAAATGAACTTCATTGGAGGGAATGTCCAGCGTGGGTTCAAGATATCCTGTTTCGGTGGTAACGTCGGCGGTAAGATCTGTCCGGATCACATGGTCTTTATAAATCCCCGTAACAGCCTCGTCCTGGGTAATTGATGAGGTTGCCGGGGATTCCGAGCTGACATTGTGCAACTGGATATTGTTCCTCAGGGTTTCGGGTATTACCAGATGATAACTGCCCACATCGTCGATATTCAGGGTAGAGGTGTCATCCGCAGTCTGTTTGGCACTGGAAATCACAAAGGCGATATCGGTGTAGTCATAGTATACGTTTCCGCCGCGGGTCCGGACATACCAGATGATAAAATCATAAAAACTTGCCCGGTTGCCCTCTGTCCCGAGAGCCAGGCATATCTGGTCATAACTGGTGTCCAGGTCCTCCCAGTCCGTTGTCACGGTAAAATCGGTGACGGAATTGTCCGTAATCACGTCATTCATTGAGGATTCCGCGTAAATTTTCACCGGAAAATGCTGGCGCCACAAGACCTGGGGTGCATCTTTGAAATGGATTTCAAAATCGTACCAGATGATGGGGGTGTCCTTCATGATCTCAACCGTGTACTCCCGGACCGACTTTTCAGTGACGATCCCTTCCACGTAAAGGGGATCCGGCGTCGGATCAGGCTGGTTGTAAGTTGCCTGAACAGAAAGTGAAAACGTGGTTATCTCCGTACCTGTAAATGCGGTAAAAAACGCGTTGTCATCCCTTGAGGTCAGGGTAAAGGAGACCTGGCCGGTAAATCCCGTGGAATCCATGTGAAGCCTGATCCCCCTGATACTGCCTGCCGGGATCTCGTATTCGGTTGAATCAATGGTTATTCCCAGTGTTGCGATGAGAGAGTCGGTAAACATAAGTGTTCCTTTCCTGTTTTACCCTTTGAAATTTTGAAAGTCATTTTTATAATAACAATCCGGGCAATACGGTTTGTCGTAGAATACCTTTGCTGCTATTTTCCTTATGGTTCTCCCGCATTCGATACAGGGAACGGTTTCCATGGGATCCGGCAGGGGAAGATCGGGTTCCTCATCTTCAGCCACCTCTTCTTCCGGCTCCGGTACATTTATTTTTATTGGTTCAGGCCTGGAGATCAGCTCCTGGTAGCATGCCGTGCACACGGTCAGGATCCCCATGTCATGGCCGGCCCCGTCCTCAAGCACTGCGTCACACACCGTACATTTTGCCTGTTCCCCCTTGAGTACCAGAGGGGGGCTTTCCGGTTCGGGTTCAGGTGCAGGCTCCCGGGCAGGAGCATCAGCATCGGCAAGAAGTTTATCAAAACAGGGGCTGCAAAAATGCCACAACCCGACTTTCTTTAATTCCGACTCAGCAAATTCCTTGCTGCACCCTTTACATTCCATTGAACCCTCCTGAATATATAAATTTAATCCACATAGCCGTCATCATAACCGGAATCGTCTCCCATATCGGAGTCAACCTGAATCTGGGAAAAATCAAGGTCGAGATCCATGGCGGCAAACCGGTCGATATCCACCTTGTACAACGCTTTCAACGCCTGCCACTCTGCTGACTTCACATATTTTTTCGAGTTTAAAATCTCCTGGATATTCATTGAATACTGCAGGGAAAATTCAGCAAAAATCTCAGGAAAGTATAGCCTTGGATCAAAATTTTCTATGGTCTCATCAATGTCAAAGGCCACCAGGGATGCCTGCTCATACTTTTTCTTTTCGATCAGTGACTGAAATGCTGCGATTTTTTTGTATAATTGTGCCAGGTGGTAACTCCCCGTTCCTTCCGGCACCTGGGCGCCGGACACCGGCGGTGCTGCAGCAGGGGCGGCAGCGGCAGCCTCAGAAGGCTGGTCCGCCTCATCCTGTTCCGGTTCTTCTTCAGGCTCCGGCTCAGGCTTGTATATCAGCCTTAAAAAACTTCCCAGCCAGGATTTCAGACTTGAAATGCCGTCTATCAACTGGGAGGCAAGATCCTCCAGGCTCCGGGACAGGACTTTTTGCAGTTCAGCACAAAGCTCAATGGCCTCTTCAACTATTTCGGTATCAACCTCCTGCTGCCAGCTCACCCACTCCGCGCTCTCTTTCTTCTCTTCATAATCAATCTTGCGGTTTAATTGTTTCAGAAGCCATTTGATACTGTTGGTAACCTGCTTTTCCTTGTTCTTTACCGGTCCCACCGCATCCCAGTTTTCGTTGAAAACATTTAATATGGACTGGAAAATCTCTTTAAGGCCTGCAGCACCATGTTCCAGGAATACACCGTAAAGAAAATAGCAGATGACCCGGATATCATAAATATCTTCCGAAATAATGGTCTCCGCCAGATTTGCCACCTCTTTGTAGTCCCCGGACTGGATATGGGTGCTCAACTCGTTAAACCTGGGGTCTGTCAGAGCCAGTCCCGGGTTTTCCTGTACAACAAAGTTTTTTAATAATAGGGTCTTATCCATATTCGTCTCCGTTTGAATTAACACGCTGTGAATTAGGCGGTCGGGCACCTGCTCTCTTTTAACTGATCAGGTGTCCGTAAAATATTCTAATCATTCTCAACTGGTTTTTACCCCCTCGGATTTTGTCATATCCAAGGTATGAGTTCTGTTCAAGTTTTGCCCAGGCATATTGATATTTTATAACCAGCAGGATCTGGAGATCCACACCGACTGTGGAGAGAACCGGGAATATATACTTTTCAAGCCTCCTGCGGATCTCTTTGGGCCAGGGAACGTCTTTATTGGTTCGTTCTTCTTCTGCGAAAAATGTTACCCTTACCCCCTGGGTAACGATTTTTGTCTGGGCACCGAAGGTTGCCGTATCCCCCAATACCGCCGCCCCCAGAACAAAGGGGTTGGTAACGATATCCCGCCGGTTTTTTGTTTTGTCCACCCTCAGTTCAAGCTCCGGAAAATAAAGGGAGATAAACCAGTAGAGCGTGTTAATGGATTTTAAATCCATCATTTTGACAAAGTTAAGCTTGGTCTTTTCCCAGTCCGGAAACAGCTTTGTATTATTCTCAGGCGTAACGCTTTTTATCAGGTTCTCTGCTATGGGATGGTCAAAAAAATTAATGAACTGATAAAAAGCATTAACATCAATCATTCTCTTGTCAATGACTTTCTGGAAATAGCTTGGCAGTGGCGTCTGGGGAGCGAGCAAGCCAAGATTCAAGGTTAAAACAACCAGCTCCTCCGGCCATTTTCTGAACATGATATCATGGATAAGGCCCTTTTGGGAGACCTGGCTGTTATAACTCTTAAAGCGTATCTGGTGGTCCTCGTAACCGATATGCCGCAACAGCCGTATCAATGAGACCAGATCAAAACGGTTGGTTTTGGCCCGGATCTTTGATTCGATTGACTGCATCTGCTGTTTGTCAAGTTGCGCTGCCATAATTACAATTCGCCCTGATCCCCTAAGTATGCCTCAATAAGATCTTCCATTTGCTGGATCTGACCGATCAGCTGGAAGACCTCTGCTTCCTGGGATATATCCTCCTGTTTTGCACTGTCCAGATCTTCCATTTTTGCTTTAATATCATCCAGAAGCATGGTGAGAACCTTTTGCCTTTTTTCTCCCTTGACGGTGTCTAAAATCTCGCCGGCAATTCCGGAAAGCTCATCCTGAACAGGCGTTTTCTCCATTTGCGCTTTCCACTGAGTAATTGACGGGTGACCTGAAACCGATTTTTTTTCCCACCTTTTTTTCAGCTTGTCAGGGGAGAACAGATTTTCCAGTCGATCATTCATGATTTGCTTTCTTTTTATAGGTTAGGGGTCGGGTAAGCGTTAATTCACGTTCTGTTTATAAAATACCCAATGGTTTAAGGTTTTTTATAAACAGATTAGGTGAAGTTATTTTTGCGCGATCCCTTAGCTTATGAACAATACCGTAACCACGGGGTAAAATCAAACGCTACTTCCAAATCTGGAATTTACTACAGCAATTCCTGTGCCATCACCATATCTTGCAGATTTGCTGCGTTTTCCCCTTTCATGGCACGACAGCTGCCAACAAATCTGCCGGATTTTATTTTTAATGACAAGAAACCGCCAATGGACTTGGCAGGTTGTTATTTTGTCAGGTTTTATTGAGGCCAACACTCTCTTTTTCCGGCCCTTTTCGATGAAAAGAGCAGGGCCGGTGGTTGTTAAATGGCAAAAGAATGGAGCTTTTTCCAGAGAGATTCCTCCTTAGAGTCGGCGTTGAAGGCCTTTACCATGGAAGCAGCCTCTTTCAGGGGAACATGGTAAGGCTTACCTTTTTCATCAATGGAGGGAACAACTTCCCTGGACAATTGATAATGGTCACCGTCCTCCTTCCACCACTGGGGATGAAGCGCCTTGAATCCGTATTTTTCCTCATATTCCTTATAATGATTGTATATATGGTTACCGGGATAATAGGAAAACCTCTGATATTTGATTCGAAGGTAGCCGCCTGACAGGTCCGGTTTTACCCTGTTCCTGCAAAAGGACTTAAACTCTTCCCAGGTCTCCCGGCTCTCACCGGGGTGATCAAGGATGATATAGCTGTCATGGAAAATTTTCTCTTTTGAAAATGCCCTGGAAACCCGCAGAAAATCATCGAGATATCCCCCGGGATTCCGGGACTTCCCCATTATTCCCAGCATGGTTTCCGAAAGAGAATCTATACCCAGGTCCATCTTTACCTTAAGATTTGAGAGGAGCCGGATATCAGTTTCATCCACAAGATCAACCCGTGTCTCAAGCCAGAAATAAATATCCAGGTCATGTTTTGCCAGTTCTTTTAAGAAATCCCGTTTGCAGGTCCGGTCCAACCCGAAACAGGCGTCAAAAATGGTTATATACTTTAACGGGAGATCTCTGTTCACCTTCAGGATACGGGAGATCGCCGTCTCCACGGGCAGGCTTGACCATTTTCGTTTATACTCCATGCAATACCTGCATTGAAACGGACATCCCGATCCCAGAAACAATCCGGCTGTACTTTGATTGTCATAATAAGGGTAACCTAAAAAATCCGGTTCAATTTCATAGGTATGCGATGGTTCGGGGCAAGGCATCCCAAGGGCTTGGAAAATATTATGAATCTCACCCCGGACAACATGGTCAAACGGGCTGCTCCTATAAATAAAATCTTCGGGAACAAAGGTCGGATGATACCCTCCGACAACAATTGCGGTATCCGGCCTTTTTTCCTTGTAAGCCGCCGCAAAAAACAGTGATGCCGGATAGTTCATACTTGACCAGCAGGAAATCGCGAGGACATCTGCCTCCACAGCCAGAATCCGTTTAAGTGCATTTTGCTTGAACCGGCTCAGGGAGATTTCGTTTGCGGGGCGGCTGAACTCGTTTTCCAGATCAACGACCGTGACATCAAAGTGAGGCTTTAAAAAGGAGTGCATATACACCATATGGGGTTTTAGTGCCAAAAAACGTCCCCATTGCATTGAGTAAAAATCCCCGGGATAGAGCAGTAAGAGCTTTTGCTTTTTCATACAGACCTGTTTCAGCTATAGATTAGGAACTGAATACAAGTATGCGGGTTATAAAAAAAAGTCAAGAACCAGGGATATCGAATGGGTTGAAAATCATATCAATTCCGGAAAAGGCCTCAACGTAGGGCGCCTGACATACCCCGATCAGCTTTATCTTTTCAAATTCCGGTTGATATGTCATAATAAAATTCTGAATATTAATAAAATTACAATGGTGGAGAATTGATATCCTTTGTAACCCGGTTGGCCAGAAAGGCCGGTCAAATCTGCCTCAAAGAACAGGCAACACTCACTCCCGGAGATTTAACATTTAAAAATCCCAAAGACCTGGTTACCGAGACGGACAAAAAGGTCGAAGCCTTTCTAATAGAAGAGCTGGGGCGCGCCTGTCCGGACTACGGCGTTCTTGGCGAGGAAACAGGTGCGAAGAAAAGCCGGACACCTTACCGGTGGATCATTGATCCCATTGACGGCACCACCTCATTTGTTCACGGCCAGCCGTTTTACGGCGTGAGCATCGCACTTGAAAAAGCCGGGGAACTGATTCTCGGCGTTGTTTATGCCCCTGTATTTGATGAGTTATTTCATGCTGAAAAGGGGAAGGGAGCATATCTGAATAATACCCCGGTCACGGTCTCCAAAACCGGCGCCCTTGACCAGGCAGTCATGGCCACAGGCTTTGCATGCCTCAGGGGCGGATGTTCACCAAACAACCTTACCCGTTTTAATCGTATTGTTCCCCTGCTTCGTGACATCCGCAGGTACGGGTCAGCCGCACTTGACCTTTGTTATACTGCCTGCGGCCGGTTAGACGGATACTGGGAAATGAACCTGAATATTTATGACATTGCCGCAGGGGTGGTAATACTGAAAGAAGCCGGAGGCCGGGTCACTGATTTTTCAGGGAACAACCGTTTTCCTGAAAAGGGTATTGCCGCAGCCAATCCCCTTCTTCATCCCCGGCTGATTGAGAAGGTCAGCCCTGTTAACTGACAACACGCAACCCGGTATGAATATATGTATATTGTTTTCAGCATAATTTTTATTTTAAGTCTTGCAGGCGGTGCAGCCTGGAGTTATATAAACAACCTGACAGTTTTCGGCACCCTGATCTGCCTGACGGTGGCAGGCTTCATAGGGTCCAGTGTTATCGCTTTAATTTTCTCCTACCTCTATTTTTACCAGAAAGAGACCGATAAGGAGAAGATCCGGCGGCTGCAGGAGGAAATTAATGAACTTAAAGAGATCAAAAGAATAGAACAGTGAATATTCAATGGTTCCCAGGCCATATGCTGGAAACAAAAAACCAGTTGAAGAGTTCCATTTCCAAAGTGGATGCTATCTTGGAAATTCTCGACGCACGGCTGCCGGCTGCCAGTGCAAACCCCTTTGTGAACAAGCTGGGACAGGATAAGGCATGGCTCAAGGTTCTCAATAAAGCCGACCTTGCAGACCCTGCAACAACCATGGATTGGCTGGAATACTTTAGAACGGATCAAAACACCAGTGCAACTGCCATTTGCGGCACCCAGGCCGGACAGGCTACTAAGGCCCTGAACGAATGCGTATCCCAGATCCGGCGGAACAAGGCCAGAAAAGCAAAAGTCATGGTTGTGGGTATCCCCAATACAGGAAAATCCACGATTTTAAATACCCTGGCCGGTAAAAAAGTAGCCAAAACCGGCAATGTGCCGGCAGTCACCCGTCACCAGCAGCGGACAAGCCTTAAAAACAATATCGATATTTATGATACCCCGGGTATTTTATGGCCGGTGATAGAACCTAAGGAAAGGGCCCTGACTCTGGCAGCCTCCGGTGCGATTTCCGATACGGCAATTGATTACTATGAAATCGCTTTTTTTGCAGGGCAACTGCTTCTTGAACGGTATCCGGAAAAACTTCTTGAAAGGTACACTTTTCTTGACCGCCGGCCCCAGGATGCGTCTGATCTCATAGATGCCATAGGCAAAGCAAGGGGATGCCTGAAAAAAGGCGGAGTAATCAACTATCAAAAAGCCTCTGAACTGATGATACGGGATCTTAGATCCGGTAAAATCGGCCAGATCAGTTTTGAAACCCCAAAGGATATTGAATCGACCAATGACACCAGCCAAAACAATTAAACAAAGATCCGGGGCCGCTCTGATTTTCTTTGCCCTTGTTACATTTTTCTTAGTCCGGACAAGCTTTGCTGACATTGCAGATCTGGCTCCTCTCAAAAGCCAGTCCAGTCAATGCATTTCCATTGTACGTGCGCTTGAACGCTCCCATTTTACAGGGAAGAAAATGGACAACACCATGTCCGCCCAGGTGTTTGACCGGTATATCAAGCATCTGGATCCCGGAAAGCATCTGCTGACACGGACTGACATGGATGAATTCGAACCCTTCCGTTTTTTAATGCACCGTGCTGTCAAAAGAGGAGATCTGGGACCGGCCTATGAGATTTTCAACAGGTATCAGGTCCGGTCATCCCAGCGGCTCAACTATATTCTGGAAATGATCGGGACCTGGGAAACCGACATGGATTTCACCAAAAACGAAACCATAGTTGTCGATAATGATACCAGGGCCTTTGTTCCGGAAACCAAGGATCTCTTCCCCCTGTGGAAAAAGGAATTAAAAAATCATATTATCACCCTGAAAATTGACGGCCAGGATAATGAAAAGATAAGTGAGACCCTCACAAAAATTTATAAAAACAGGCTGGCCCGCCTGTCCCAGACTCATACGAGGGATGTGTTTCAGTTGTTCATGAATGCCGTTACATCCTGTTTTGATCCCCATACCCAATACTTCCCCCCAAGGGCTTCCGAGGACTTTGATATCCACATGAGTCTTTCTCTGGAAGGTATCGGGGCCGTTCTGCAGAATGAATACGAATACACCAAGGTGGTCCGTATCATTCCAAAAGGTCCGGCAGACAAATCCCATCTCCTGATGCCGGGGGATAAAATCATCGGCGTGGGCCAGGGAAAGGACGGGGAAATCAAGGACACCATAGGCCAGCGCATTGATGACGTGGTCAAGCTTATCCGCGGTCCCAAAGACAGTTATGTCAGGCTTAAAATCATCCCCGCCAAAAAGGCCGGCGCCACCAATACCATAAGTATCAAAAGAGACAAGGTAAAACTGGAAGAACAGTCTGCCCAGAAAAAGGTGGTCTCAGTAACCGTAGAGGACCGGGTCTATAAAATAGGTATTATAGAAATACCCAACTTTTACATTGATTTTGCAGCCTACCACCGTGGTGACGAGGACTACAAGAGCACCAGCAAGGACGTTGAAAAACTTCTGGCTGAACTTAAAAATGAAAATATTGACGGACTTATCGTGGATCTCCGGGACAACGGCGGCGGTTCACTTAAGGAGGCCAATGACTTAACAGGACTCTTTCTTAAATCCGGTCCGACTGTTCAGATAAAAACCAAACACCGGATTTCAAGATTGTACGACCAGGACCCGGCCATTGCATATACCGGCCCCCTGGTGGTATTGATGAACCGGATGAGCGCCTCTGCGTCTGAAATCTTTGCAGGGGCTATCAAAGACTATAACCGGGGAATTGTTGTCGGCACCCGAAGCTTTGGCAAAGGAACGGTTCAGGAACTCAAACCCCTTGGAGACGGCCGCCTTAAACTCACCTCGGCGAAATTTTACAGGGTATCGGGAAAGAGCACCCAGCATAAAGGGGTGGAGCCGGATATCTGGTTTCCAAAACTCTACCGGGTAAACCAGACCGGTGAAAGCGCCCTTGACGGCGCCCTGCTCTGGGACAGAATCATGACCACACGATATACAGCCTACCGCTCCATGACCCCGTTGCTTCCGCTGGTATCAGACCGGTATAGGCAGCGGGCGGCAGAGGCACCGGGCATGATTTATCTGAAAAAGAGAATTGATATGGCAAATGCCCTTGGCGATCTTACCACCCTCTCCCTCAACCTTGAGGACAGAAAGGCACTTGACCGCAGCCAGGCAGATCAGGAACTGGAACTGGAAAACGGGTTCCGTCAGCAAAAGGGAGAGCCCCCCCTGGCCTCGTTAGATGAAACTACGCCTAAAATCAAAGAGTTCAAAACAATCCTTTTGGAACAGACCCAGTACCTGGCAGCGGACTTTGTCGATAAAAGCCGGGAACTTGGATATTTCTGGTAGGATCGTAAACCTGATATAATTAACCCACAATCAAGGAGAGTACCATGGCAAGAGCCAGCGCAAGACATATTCTTGTAGAGAGTGAAGATTTCTGTAAAGAACTGATTGAAAAGATCAACGGAGGAGCTGATTTCGGGGAATTGGCAAAGCAGCATTCAAAATGCCCCTCAGGAGCCCGCGGAGGTGATCTTGGAGAGTTTGGCCCGGGCCAGATGGTCCCGGAATTTGATACTGTGGTATTTAACGAAAGCGTTGGTGAGCCCCATGGCCCGGTAAAAACGGACTTTGGTTTTCATATTGTTGAAATCACAAACCGCACTGAATAAGTCCTTTCTCCCCCCTGCCGGCCTCTTGCCGCCAGGGGGGATATTTCTCCACTCATCATGTTTTTCAGTAAAAGAGTCATAAAGCGGGTTGCCCTGTACCTGACGGCACTGATTATTGCACTGGTGCTTTTGTCTCCTTATTTTATCGAACCCCTGATAAATTCAAAGCCTCTTAAATCAAAACTCTCCGCAGAGATCCGGAAGATGACAGGGGTGCTTGTTGAACCAGAGGGAATCGAATTCATGCTTTTCCCGAATCCGGGTATCTGTTTTCTGAATTTTCAACATGAGTTTAACGAACGGATTCGCCTTACCATTGACCGCATTGAGGTTGATCTGGACCTGATAAACCTGTTCAACCGCCGGGTTTCAGTGGAGAAAATCCAGGTAGAAGGCCCCAGGCTCATATACTCACCACCCGGGAGTACCGTCCCCCGCCTGCCGGCTCTGGCAGACAGGACCCCGTTTCAGTTCAAGATTCCGGAAGACGCGGTGACCGAATTGTTTGCCCTTTTTCCGGAC
>JAKSAX010000555.1 GCA_022361395.1 Desulfobacterales bacterium
CTTAAACCCTTTTTTGAGAAAAACGGGCGGGAGATCGGCAGTATTATGACCTTTACCGATATTACCACCCAGAAAAAATTTATGGAGAAGCTGGAACGGCTGGCCACCATTGACGAACTTACAGGAATCTACAACCGCCGGCACCTGATGGAACTAGCGGACATTGAAATCCAGCGGTTTGCCAGGAGCAGGCTTCACCTGGCCATGCTTATCCTGGATCTGGATCATTTTAAGGTGGTCAACGATACCTGGGGGCATCATTCCGGTGACAGGGTGCTCAAGGCCTTTGCGGTGAGTGTGCGGCAGAATATCCGGGCCATGGATATTTTCGGGCGTTTCGGCGGCGAGGAGTTCATGATTATTATGCCGGATACATCTGAGGCTGTTGCCCTTGAAACTGCGAAAAGAATCTGCAGCCTGGTGGAAAATCTCTCTGTATCCTTTGATGAAACAGCGATCCGGTTTACCGTGAGCATCGGGGTGTCAGGAACCTGGAACCGGGAAAATCCCGATCTTGAAATGATTACCCAGGAGGCGGACAAGGCCTTGTACGCTGCAAAGAAAAACGGGAGAAATCAGGTGGTTCTGGGTTAGTAGCTAGTTTGTATCTATATGTGGTGTTTGATTTGTGTTTTGGCACAATATATGGTATGCACGTGAAGGCGTGTTATAATACAGGAAACGATACAAATCAGGAGCCGGAACCATGTCCACACCTAAGAATCAAGAGAATTCCATCTGTTTTTTAACTGAAAATGCCAGGCTTGTACTGGAGCGGCGGTATCTTAAGAAGGACGATTCAGGAAATGTCAGTGAAACACCGGAGCAGATGTTCAGGCGGGTGGCCGGGCATATTGCGGCAGCTGAAAAGAACTATAATGAAAACGCTGATATCAAGGGGGTTGAAGAGAAGTTTTACCGGATGATGACGGAGTTCCGGTTCCTGCCGAATTCTCCCACGCTGATGAATGCGGGAAGGGCACTGGGGCAGTTGGCAGCCTGTTTTGTCCTGCCGGTTGAGGACAGCATTGACGGCATTTTCGATGCTGTAAAAAATGCAGCCACCATACATAAATCAGGCGGGGGCACCGGTTTCTCATTTTCAAGACTCAGGCCTGAAAATTCAAGGGTGGGATCAACAGGGGGCGTGGCCTCCGGACCTGTCTCTTTCATGAAGATATTCAATACGGCCACGGAGCAGGTGAAACAGGGCGGTACGAGGCGGGGAGCCAATATGGCCATCCTGAGGGTGGATCACCCGGATATCCTCTCCTTTATCAACTCCAAAAGCAGTGATAACCAGAAGGAGTTGAACAACTTCAACATATCCGTGGGGGTGACCGATGCATTTATGGATGCGGTTTACAATAACGGCGATTATGAGTTGATCGATCCCAGGACCAACCTGTCCCCGGGAAAGCTGAACGCATCCGCAGTCTATGATGAACTGGTCCGGCAGGCCTGGGCCACCGGGGACCCGGGGATAGTTTTTCTGGATGAGATAAACCGCCATAACACCACTCCGGGAATCGGCGATATAGAATCCACAAATCCCTGCGGGGAGCAGCCGCTCCTGCCCATGGAGGCCTGTAACCTGGGATCGGTCAACCTGACCAGATTTGTAACCGTGAAAGAGGGGACGCCGGCTGTTGATTATGAGGGCCTGAAAAAGACCGTTCATCTGGCCATAAGGTTTCTGGACAATACCATTGATATGTCCAGATATCCGTTAAAGGATATTGAAGCAATGGTTCACGGGAACAGGAAGGTGGGACTGGGCGTTATGGGGTTTGCCGACCTGCTCTTTGCCCTGAATATCCCCTATGACTCGCCTGAAGCCATAGACACGGCCCAGGAGATTATGTCGTTTGTCCGGAATGAATCCCATGCCGCCTCCTCAGCCCTGGCAGGGGAGAGGGGCTCTTTTCCGAATATTGACCAAAGTATTTTTAAAGGCCAAACGATGCGGAACGCCACCACCACCACCATTGCCCCCACAGGCACCCTGAGCATAATTGCCGGTTGTTCCAGCGGTGTGGAACCGGTTTTTGCCCTGTGCTTTGAGCGGAATGTAATGGACGGCGACAGGCTCTTTGAGGTGAACCCGGTGTTTGAAAAGGTGGCAAGGGAGAGAGGGTTCTACAGTGAGTCCCTGATGGAGGAGATCATCCGGAAGGGAACGGTAAAGGGCAATCCTGATATCCCTGTGGAATTGAAAAAGGTATTTGTTACAGCGCATGATGTGGCACCCCCGGTTCATATCAGGATGCAGGCAGCCTTTCAGAGGCACACGGACAACGCTGTATCCAAGACGGTAAACCTGCCCGGGGAGGCAGGGGAAGATGATGTCAGGCTTATCTATGACCAGGCGTATAAACTTAAATGCAAGGGGGTCACGGTTTACCGGGACGGAAGCAAGGACCATCAGGTCCTTTCCGTCAGCGGCAGGAAAACCGGGGAAAATGATTTTCTGAGCGCCGGAAAGGAACGCCCGAATATTCTTGAGGGGTTCACTGAAAAGATAAAGACCGGTATGGGATATCTTTATGTAACGGTTTCGGAATTCAACAACCGGCCCTTTGAGATTTTTGCGACCATCGGGAAGTCCGGCAAATCCACCCAGGCCAAGACAGAGGCCATAGGACGCCTGATCTCACTGGCCCTTCGTTCCGGTATTGAGGTCGAGGAAATCATCGGGCAGATTAAGGGGATCAGGGGAGAGCATGCCGTTTTCCAGGAGGGCGGTCTTGTCTATTCCATTCCCGATGCCATATCCAAGGTGCTGGAAAAAAGGTATATGCCCAATGGCAACGGAAAAAGGAAGCGGAAAAACGGCCTTAAATCAAATGACTGCCCTGACTGCGGCCAGCCCATTGCTTTTGAAGAGGGGTGTATGACCTGCCATTCCTGCGGGTATACCAAATGCGGTTAACCCGTTTTTTTGCACCTGCTGGCAACCGGCGGCAACTGCCGGCCGTATTTAAGAACCGGTCTTCAGGGAGTCTGGGATCTTGCACACCGGTATGGGATCCATTTTGTGGCGGTTGGCCCGGTTGAATTTCCTGTAAATATTCAACACCTCTTTCCGGCGGTCTTCCAGGGTGTCTTCTCCGGTCCCTCCGCCGGCTTCATGGGTCATGGCCCATTCCAGTTCCGCATATGTCGCCCCGATCTGGCTTTCGTCTGTTCTGTCATCTTCCCATAACCCGTCAGTGGGCGGCGCACTTAGTATGTCATTGCTGACATCAAGGTATTCTCCAAGGGCATATACTTCGGTTTTCATCAGGTCGGCAATGGGGGAGAGGTCTACCCCGCCGTCCCCGTATTTGGTGTAAAATCCCACCCCGAAATCCTCTACCCTGTTCCCCGTACCTGCCACCAGCATCCGGTGATGGGAGGCAAACGCATACAGGGTAAGCATCCGCAGCCGGGAGCGGGTATTTGCCATGGTGAGATCATCCTGGATATCCGGCGGCAGGCCGGCCTGGAGCTGTTTGAATACAGGGGTGAGTTCCATTTCAACACCGGTGACATTATCGTAGGCCTTTTCAAGCCGGGTAATGTGTTCGGCTGATCTTGAAACCTGGTCTTCTGCCTGGTAAATGGGCATGTTCAGAATCATAACCGGTTTTCCCGTCCTGGCGCAAAGGGTGGAGGTCACGGCTGAATCAATACCCCCGGATACGCCAACGACAAATCCTTTGAGCCCTGATGTATCCGCATAGTCTGACAGCCAGTTGATAATATGGGTTGCAATCTGTTCGGTTTTCATGGGGTGTTCCTCTCTGGTCTTGTATGGTTCACTGCCTGGGGCTGTCCGTGCTGACGGGTGTATTCGTAGAGGATAATGGAGGCGGCCACACTGACGTTGAGGCTCTGGGACCTGCCGTACTGCGGTATGGTCAGCCGCCTGACCTCCGGGTAAAGATCCGGCTCAAAACTGATGCCATGCTCCTCATGGCCGAATACAAAGGCGCTTTTTTCGGGCAGGTCCGCATCCATTATGGCACTGCCCCGGCCCGGTTCCAGGATGAAGGGGGTGTACCCCCGTTCCAGGAGCCGGGCATAGCAGGTCATGAACCGTTTATGGAATTGGGCCGGCACCCATTTAAACGCACCCATGGCAGGTGCAGGGTCAAAATAGTCAACGCCCACAAGATGGATTTCATGGCAGCCGAAGGTTTCCGCGCTTCTGAAAATTTTACCGACATTAAAGGTCGGCTTAAGATGGTCCAATACGATAATGCACTTATGGATGCCGGGTGAGGCAAGCCTGTTCTTATTCCGCTGCCTCCGGAACCGCCGTTTGGCAGCTTCCCGCTCGGCTTTCATCATCATCCTGATTTTATGGGGGCCCATTAACGTCCTCATGTAAAAATGTTTCAGGAGCAGATATACACTTTTGAACCTGAAATTGCAAAATCTGCCAGGCGATAAAATGGGGAACGGCGGGGGGCACGGGTTCAAGCCGGTGATCTCAACTGCTCACCGGTGAGCGTGTGTAGCCGGCCTGCAATTGACTCGACCAGGTCTTCAAATTCTTTCCCGTCGGCATCTCTCAGTGCTGTGATGTTCTTTTTTAAAAATTTCGGCGGCACAAATACATAGGTCCGCTTCTTAAATTTCCAATACCGGAGGTTGCCTTTATGCCGGTGGGTCTTTTCATCCTTTTTTCCCAGTTGAAAGATATCCTGGGCGTCTTTTTCCGCTTTCCGGGTCCGGTTGTTGAAGCTGTAGGGCTCGATATTGACCAGGACTGCAGAGGTCTGGGGCAGGCCCAGCATCAATTCACATACGAAAAAGATATGGCCGCTGCGGCATAATTTAAGCTGGGTCTTATTCAGTCCGGCCCCTTTTTCAGTATCGATTTTTTGATAGCCCATTCCGTTGAACATGCCCCTTAAAAAGCCCAGCCGGGATTCCGGAAGTTTTCGGTTTAAAATCCTTTGAATCAGGGCCTTTCCCATTGGGGTGCCGACCCCTTTATTGCTGAACACCCCTTCCTCCACGTTCAGTTCGATAAACATTCCCGACTGGCCTAAAATATTCTTTACCGCCTGATAGTTATAGATGGAAAAGGGTTTGCCCGTTACCGGGTTTTGGGTGGAATGGACAGCCTTTGTCATGGCCGAAAAAAATACACTGACATCAATAAAGGAATCTTTAATGTCGTCATTAAATTCGCCTATACTGTCAGCCGTGGCGCAAAGCATGATGTTTCCGGTTTCATTGAACACATAATGCTTTGTCATGGGGATATACCGCTTTTGATCGGGCCCCGTGAAAAATTTCCGGATTCTTTCAAACATTTCTGCAATCCCTTTGGTTTAAAGGTGATATGGAAAGACATTCAGGGGGGCCTGCAATGCCTTTCCGGGAATTTGACGCCGGCCTATTTTTTACCGGGTTCAGGATCTTTTTTCTGGTCAGGTTTGGGCGGTTTTGACCGGCTTACTTCAGGGGCTGCAGTGTCCACCGAAATAACAGATTTCATGGACTCGACTAAATTGTTGAATTCCGGATCTGACATGGCCTCATTCAATGCGGCAGCCTCTTTTATAAAAGAGGGGGGAACAAACAGGTAAACCGACTTGAGGATATTGATCTGGTTCTTTTGATGCTGGGCTTTGAAACAGGGGCCTGCCTTCCAGGTGCCTGCAGCATCTTTGGCGTCCACGGAGATCACAATGGGGGTAATCGAGATCATTCCCAGTATATATTCACAGACAAATACAATGGTGCCGACTTTGGTCTTTTTACCTGAAGTATCGGAGGAAATAGTAATAGATTCCTTGCCCATACCGGCAATCATGTCCATCAGGGATTTGCCGATTGAGGCCAGGTTTCCGCTTAAGCCGAAAAGCGCCTGGATTAACTGGTTTCCAAAGGTAAGCCCCCATTGGCTGCTCTCAAAAAAGACCTTGCTTTCAGTTACCTTGACAAATAAACCAGAAGCGGAGACCAGTTTATTGATCGCATCATGGTCATAAAGGCTGACACCTGCCTCTGACATTGCTTTGGTCATGGCCGCAAAAAATACACTCACCTGGCCAAAGGCCTCTTCCGCTTCCTCAGATATGGTTGCGGTATCTGCATCCCCGCCGTTCAGGGTTGTCGCGATAAACAGATTCCCGGTTGCATTTACGGCAAATTGCTTGGTGGCGGGAACCTCTGAGCTTTTGCTCGTTGTCAGATTGGCTGCTCTTGTCTCCGCGTTGCTGATAATAGAGCCTTCCGGTGGGGCGATCGTTGATGTGTCGTTTGACATGGCTGTCTCCTTTTTGGGGATCACGTGAAAATAACTTCACCTGATCTGTTTATAAAAACCCTTAAAACATTGGGTATTTTGTAAACAGAATGTGGACTGATTCTTACGCGGTCCCTTGGTTAAGAATTTATCCTTCCGGATATTTGCTTCTGAATGACGTTGAATCAATGCGTTGGATCGCATGCAGACATGAATTTCTTCGATGTCTCTTTTGTTCGGGCAATGGACCTGCGATTTTTCTGTTTGATTTTAAGAAAACCTAACACAGGATAATAGGAATGCCCGGTTTTTTCAAGATGTTCTCACTGCCATTGTGTTTCGTAAGATATTTTTGCCGTTTGCTATAATATGGCATTTGCTATAAATGTAGTCCGGGCAGGTCGTTTAAGCGAAGAGAGGATAAATGATGAAAGATGAAATTAAAGTCGGTATTGCACAGATCGCCCCGGTCTGGCTCGACCGTCAGCTCACCCTTGAAAAGGTAATCCGGTATACGGCGCAGGCCGGAGATGAGGGCTGCAGCCTCGTTGCATTCGGGGAGGCCCTGGTTCCCGGCTATCCCTTCTGGATAGAGCGGACAGACGGGGCGAAATTCAACTCAAAAATCCAAAAGGACATCCATGCCCACTACATGGACCAAGCTGTTCAGATAGAGGCCGGCCACCTGGATGCCCTGTGTGAAATTGCCGCTGAAAAGGAGGTTGCCGTCTATCTGGGCTGTATGGACAGAGCGGCGGACCGGGGCGGGCACAGCCTCTATTGCGCCCTGGTTTATATTGATTCCGGGGGAGAAATCCGGTCTGTCCACCGGAAACTGATGCCCACCTACGAGGAGCGGCTGACCTGGGCCCAGGGTGACGGACACGGCCTGCGGGTCCACGGACTGGGACCGTTCACTGTAGGCGGCCTTAACTGCTGGGAAAACTGGATGCCCCTGGCAAGGACCGCGCTCTATGCCCAGGGGGAAGACCTGCACGTGGCCGTGTGGCCCGGCGGTGTTCACAACACCTCGGACATTACCCGGTTTGTCGCCAGGGAATCCCGGTCCTATGTGATGTCGGCATCCGGGCTGATGCGGAGGCCGGATTTCCCTGAAACCACCCCTTACCTGGATGAGATCCTGCGGGAAAGCCCGGAATTTTTTGCAAACGGAGGCTCCTGTATCGCAGGGCCGGATGGTGAGTGGATTGTTGAGCCCTGCCTGGAGAAAGAACGGTTAATCACAGCCACAATCAATCACCGGTGTGTCAGGGCGGAAAGACAGAACTTTGACCCTGTGGGGCATTATTCAAGACCGGATGTGCTTGAACTGAAACTGAACCGGAAACGGCAGGAAGCCATACAGATTACGGAATCGTCCTGAGATCAGGACCCGGGCACCTTAATCTTGTTCTCACAGATATACCAGTGCCAGAGCAGGCATGAGAACATGGACCTGTAGGGGGCAAAGGCGCGGGCCTTCTCAACCATTGCCTGACGGTCATCCCCGGGGGATGCGAACTCCAGGGATACCATGGCCTTTCTCAGGGCAAGGTCGCCCACCGGGAAAATGTCCAGGCGGTTCAGGCCCATGAGCAGGTAGATGTCGGCTGTCCAGGGACCGATACCGGTGAGGGCGGTCAGCCGGTGTTTTACCTCCCGGTCGGGCAGGGTTGCCAGGGTGTTCAGGTCCAGCCTGTTCGCCAGGATTTCACCGGCAAGAAGTTTTATGTATCTGGTCTTCTGCCGGGTGATTCCCAAAGCGCGCAACTGATCATCCGTTGCATTGTTAACCGCCTCCGGTGTGAGCCGGATTTCTCTTTTAAGGGAGGTGAAAACACTGAATGCCGAACTCAGGGAAACCTGTTGTTCAAGGATGATCCTTACCAGCCCCTCAAATCCTCCGGGGCGGTCCTGGAACGGGGGATAGCCTATGGCCTTGATGATCCCCCCTATGCGCTCATCCGTGCCGGCCAGGGCATCCAGGTAACCGGTAAAATCATCCCTGGAAAAACAGGTGATCATGCTTTGCTTTTCAGGACGGCCATGGTCAGGCGGGAGATACAGATGTTCTCTCCTGCCCTGTTTTTAATGTCAATGTCCCATACCTGGGTGGTTCTTCCCAGGTGAACGGCCTTTACCCTTCCGATGACCTCTCCCTTGGAGATGCTCTTCAGGTGGTTGGCTTTGATCTCAAGGCCCACACTGTGGAATCCGTCTTCCAGGGTCATGAATGAGGCGGTGCTGCCCAGGGTTTCGGCCAGAACCACGGAAGCCCCGCCGTGGAGAATACCCATGGGCTGATGGGTTCTGCCGTCCACGGGCATGGAGGCGGTCAGGAAATCATCTCCCTTTTCCAGGAATTTTATGTCCAGGTGCCCCACAAGGGTATTGTCCCTGAACTGGTTGATATCTTCAACGGTGAACTCTTTTTTCCAGATCATTTCTTCTTCCTTAACATAGATGGTATTTGGGTAGGTTATATCCAAAGACGCTTTGAATGAAAAGCGGAATTTAACCGGGACAAAAATAAGATCATCTGTGATTGCCGGGGATTACAGGTAAAAAGGGTGGTTTTTTACGGATGCATTTCTTCTTGACACAGGTATCTTTCCCTGTTATTTGAACTCAATAAAACTCAAAAGAACTCATTTCAATCTCATCTAACCATTAATAAAGGAGAGACCCATGAAACGCCTGAAGCAAATGATGTGCGCAGTGATCTTTATTCTTTTATTGAGCCCCTTTGCGGTGAATGCATCCACCCTGAAAATCGGTGTGGCTGCCGAACCCAGCTCGACAGATCCCCATTTTCACAACCTGGGCCCGAACAATGCCCTGGCCTATCACTTCTTTGACCGCCTGATCCACCAGGATGAAAAGCAGCGGCTCTTTCCGGGACTTGCGGAAAGCTGGAAAGCCGTGGGGCCCACCACCTGGGAGTTCAACCTGAGAAAAGGGGTGAAATGGCACGACGGATCGGATTTTACGGCTGCGGATGTGATTTACACCATTGAGAGAATCCCCAACGTACCCAACAGCCCCTCGTCCTTTACCTCTTTTGTCAAACAGATTAAATCCTGGGACGTGGTTAACGATCACCAGATCAAATTTGAGACAAAAACCACCTTTCCCCTGATGGCGGCCTATATGAGTTCCTTCAGCATTGTTTCCAGGGCTGCTGCTGAAAAATTCGTTAAAGAGAATCCCGGCCTGGTAAAAGATATCTATACCATTCCCAGCAAATACTATAACGACGGCACCCTGCTCTCCGGAACCGGCCCTTACAAGTTTGTGGAATGGGTGAAAGGCGATCGCATCGTCCTGGAGAAAAATGCAGGTTACTGGGGGGACAAGGCTGAGTGGGACAAGGTTATCTTCAAGCCCATCTCATCCGGATCCGCCAGGATGGCCGCCCTTTTGGCCGGTGATGTTGATATTATCGACAAGGTGCCCACGGCAGATATCGAAGGCCTGAAAAAAAATGACAAGGTCTCCGTTTCCCAGGGTATTTCAAACCGGGTTATCTATCTCCACATCGATACCGACCGTGACGATTCCCCCCATGTTACCGATGTAAACGGCAATAAAATAGGGAAAAACCCCCTCAAAGACCAGCGGGTCAGGCTGGCCATCTCCAAGGCCATCAACCGCGATGCCATTGCATCCCGTGTCATGCAGGGATTGTCCATCCCGGCTGCCCAGTCGCTTCCCGACGGTTTTTTCGGTTCTTCTGAAAAACTGGCCCCTGAGAAATACGATCCCAAGGGCGCAAAAAAGCTCCTGGGTGAAGCCGGGTATCCCGACGGTTTCGGCCTGACCATCCACGGCCCCAACAACCGGTATATCAACGATGCCAAAATCTCCCAGGCCATTGCCCAGTTCCTGACAAAGGTGGGGATCAAGACCAAGGTTGAAACCATGCCCAAGAATGTCTACTTCTCCCGGGCCACACAGCTGGAGTTCAGTTTTATGCTTCTGGGGTGGGGATCTGACACGGGGGAGCCC
This sequence comes from Desulfobacterales bacterium, assembly GCA_022361395.1. Taxonomy (GTDB): domain Bacteria; phylum Desulfobacterota; class Desulfobacteria; order Desulfobacterales; family Desulfobacteraceae; genus Desulfobacter. Next base: position 10,256 of record JAKSAX010000555.1, read on the forward strand.
GGTTCCACCATGATGAAACTGCTCCATACCTATGACAAGGAAAACTCCATGGGCACCTCGAACCGCGGCCGTTTTTCCGATTCCAAATTTGATTCCATGATCGAAGATGCCATGAGTACTGTGGATGCGGCTGAACGTGAGAAAAAGCTCAAAGCATGCTCCGAGTACGTGTTCGGGGAAAGGCTCGGGTTTATCCCGGTTCACTTCCAGGTCAACACCTGGGGGGCTAAAAAAGGTATCCGGTACCAGACCAGAACCGATGAATACACCCTGGCAAATTATGTAAAAAAAGAGTAGTCTGACCCTCTGTCCCGGGCAGCCCTGCCCGGGACACCACACACAAAATATCAGGACCTGCATGTGATTGTTTTTATTTTACGAAGGCTGTGGCAGAGCGGTTTTGTCCTGCTGACCATGTCCGTTATCGTGTTTATCGGGGTCTACGCCATCGGCAACCCCGTGGATATTCTGATCAGCCCGGATGCGGACCAGATCGAAATAGACCGGGCCACCCGGGCCCTGGGGCTTGACAAACCCCTGCACGAGCAATACTGGATTTTTCTGAAAAACGCTGTAAGAGGGGATCTCGGTTCTTCGTTCGTATACAACGAGCCTGCCCTGAAGGTGATTCTCCAGCGTATGCCCGCCACACTGGAACTGGCCTTTTCCGCCATGATTTTTTCGGTGATCCTGGGCATTCCCCTGGGGATGTATGCCGGGCTCAACAGTGACAGTTTCATCGGCCGGACCATAATGAGCGGCTCCATCCTGGGCTTCAGCCTGCCCACCTTCTGGGTGGGCCTGATGTTCATCATGCTCTTTGCCGTGATCCTGGGCTGGCTGCCGTCAGGGGGGCGGGGGGAGACCGTCCGGGTTCTGGGCATGCAGTTCAGCTTTTTAAGCTGGTCCGGGCTCAAGCACCTCATCCTGCCGGCCATGAACCTTGCCCTGTTCAAGCTCTCCCTGACCATCCGCCTTGCCCGTTCCGGTGTCAGGGAGTGCATGGTCATGGATTATATCAAGTTTGCCAGGGCAAAGGGCCTGTCAAAGACACGGATCATCTGCGTTCACCTGCTCAAGAACATCCTCATTCCGGTGATTACAGTACTGGGGCTGGAACTGGGCGGGCTCATCGCCTTTGCCGTGGTAACGGAAACCGTCTTTTCCTGGCCGGGCATGGGCAAGCTGATCATTGACTCGATCGGTGTGCTGGACAGGCCCATTATCGTGGCCTATCTGCTGATCATTTCGCTTATGTTCGTGCTTATCAATTTTATCGTGGATCTCCTCTATTCGGTGCTGGATCCCCGTGTCAGGCTGCAGGATTTTAAATCATGACAAGCGCAATAGAAAAAAACAGCCCGGCCAAACGGCTCTTGAAGCAATACATGAAGAACCGGATGGCGGTGGCCGGATTCATCGGGTTCACAGCCATTGTCATCGTGGCAGTATTTGCCCCGTGGCTTTCCCCCCAGGACCCTTACGATCTGGCCCAGCTGGATATCATGGACAGCCTGCTCAAACCCGGTGAAACCAGTATGGACGGGATGCCCTATATTCTGGGAACCGATGACCAGGGACGGGATATCCTGAGCGGCATCATGTACGGGCTGCGCACCAGCCTGGGGGTGGGGGCTTTGAGCGCCTTTTTCGCATTGATCATCGGCAGTGCCCTGGGACTGGTCTCCGCCTATTTCGGGGGCAGGACCGATGCCTTTATTATGCGGGTGGTTGATCTCCAGCTCAGTTTCCCGGCCATTCTGGTGGCCCTGGTGCTCATGGCCATCCTGGGGCAGGGGGTGGATAAGATCATCATCGCCCTGATCATTGTCCAATGGGCTTATTATGCCCGGACCATCAGGAGCACGGCCCTGGTGGAAACCCGGAAGGAGTATATAGAGGCAGCCTCCTGCCTGGCGCTGAGCAATTCACGCATTGTCTTCCGCCACCTGCTGCCCAACTGCATTCCCCCCATGATCGTTGTGGTGACGGTGCGGGTGGCGGCGGCCATCTCCCTGGAGGCCACCCTCTCTTTTCTGGGCATCGGCCTGCCCGTGACCGAGCCCTCTCTGGGGCTGTTGATTTCCAACGGATTTGAATATATGCTGTCGGGCCGGTACTGGATCAGTTTTTACCCGGGAATGGCCCTGCTCTTTGCCATAGTGAGCATCAACCTGGTGGGAGATCATCTCCGGGACATCCTAAATCCGAGGCTTCAGAAATGACGGTGCATACACTAAGAGTTGAAAATTTAAAAACCCATTTTTTCACCGAGGACGGTGTGGTTAAGGCGGTGGATGATGTCAGCTTTCACGTGGACAGGGGAGAGGTCCTGGGGCTTGTGGGCGAGTCCGGTTCAGGAAAATCCGTGACCGGCTTTTCCGTCCTGGGGCTGGTGGACCCGCCGGGCAGGGTTACCGGCGGAAGTATAAAATTTCTGGGGGACGAGATTTCCCGGGCCCCGGAAAGGGAGCTGACCCGGCTGCGGGGAAGCCGCATTGCCATGATTTTCCAGGATCCCATGATGACCCTGAATCCGGTGCTTCGCATTGATACCCAGCTTATGGAGGCCATCCTGGCCCATGAAAAGGTATCCAAAAGAGCTGCCCGGGACCGGGCCAGGCAGGCGCTGGAACTCGTGGGCATCCCGTCTGCTGCTGAGCGGCTCAAGGCCTATCCCCACCAGTTTTCAGGGGGGATGCGGCAGCGGGTGGCCATTGCCACGGCCATATTGAACAGGCCTGACCTGATCATTGCGGACGAGCCCACCACGGCCCTGGATGTGACCATCCAGTCACAGATTATCAATGTGGTTCAGAACCTCTGCAGGGAGAACGGCACCTCATTGATCTGGATCACCCATGACCTGACCGTGATTGCGGGGCTTGCAGACCGGATCTGCGTGATGTACGCCGGAAAAATCGTGGAACAGGGCGGTGTGGATGAGGTGCTTGATGATCCCAGGCATCCCTATACCCAGGGCCTGATCGGATCCGTGCCCAGCCGGAATAAAAAGGGGGAACCCCTGAACCAGATCCGGGGGATGACGCCTTCCCTCTTAAATACAGGAGAGGGATGCCTGTTTGTCGACCGGTGCGATTATGCGGAAAATACCTGTATGACCCAGACCCCTGAGGTTTCCCGGCTTGATTCGGGACGGTCTTTCAGGTGCTTTAACCCGAGATAGAACCAATTAAAAGATTTGCCTATGAATGCAAGACCAGACCAAACAGCGCAGGGGGAGCACCCTGAAATCCTCAGGGTGGAGAGCCTTTCCAAACAATTTGTAAAACACCTGGATTTTATTGAAAAGTTTGCACGCAGGCTTGGGGCGGACGTCAGCGAAGAGGTTGTCAATGCCGTGGATGACGTCACCCTGCACATCGGCCGGGGAGAGGTCCTGGGCCTGGTGGGGGAGTCCGGTTGCGGAAAATCCACCCTGGGCAGGATGATTGCAGGTATCCTGGATCCCACAGCCGGTCATATCTTCTATAAAGGCCACGATGTGGATGCCCTCTCTGCTGAAAAGAAAAAAGAGACCGCCCTCAAGATCCAGATGATTTTTCAGGACCCCTTTGCCTCCCTGAATCCCAGGCTCAGGGTCAGGGAGATCATCGGCGAGGCGCCAAAGGTGCACGGTATAGTGAAGAACGGCGAACTGGATGATTACGTTGCCGAAGTCATGACCCGCTGCGGTCTTGATCCGGATTTTATGGTCCGGTACCCCCATCAGTTTTCAGGCGGGCAGCGCCAGCGCATCGGTATTGCAAGGGCCCTGGCCGTTAAACCGGAACTCATTGTCTGTGACGAGTCCATTGCCGCCCTTGATGTCTCCATCCAGGCCCAGATCCTCAACCTGTTCATGGACCTGAAAAAGGATATGAACCTGACCTATCTGTTTATCAGCCATGACCTGGGTGTGGTGGAGCATATCAGTGACAGGATCGTGATCATGTACCTGGGCCGGGTGGTGGAGGTCGCCGGAACCGACGCCCTGTTCAGGGGCCCGTTTCACCCCTATTCCCTTGCCCTTTTCAAGGAGATCCCCAGGCTTGAAAACCGGCACATGAGGTTTGACCCCATCCGGGGGGAGATCCCCTCGCCCCTGGATCCGCCGCCGGGGTGCCATTTCCACCCCAGGTGTCCCGTGAAAAAGGATATCTGCAAAAGGCAGGTGCCGGATCTTGAAGAAATCGAACCCGGCAGGTTTACAGCCTGCCATAACCCCCACCTGGGTTAAAGGATGATATGGAAAAATTGAAACTGGTGGTTATTGCGGTTCAGGCCGGGTACCTCAAAAAACTGACAGGACAGCTCAGGGCCATGTTCGGGGACCGGATCGGGATCCGGGCCTTCCAGCTCGGCATGTTTGATAAGGAAGAGATTCACCCGGATGAGGTGGTGTTTTCCGCCATTCCCAACCTGGATAAACTGGTAACAGCCTCCTTCCCCGGGATAAAGGGATTCATCCGGGCCAGGCGGGCCGTCAATCTGGTCAATACCGGTGAGATCATGGCACTGGAAGAAAACAGGCGGATCCTTGTGGTCGGGGACCATGAAGATGTGACCCGAAAGGTGATACGTGAGCTTGCGGAGAGCGGCTTTGTACATCAATACCTTCCGTTTCATCCGGGGATGGATCCGGCGGATCCGGTGGATTGCGCAGTAACCACCGGTGAGGTGGAACTGGTGCCGGAAAATATCGAACACGTGATAAACATCGGGCTGCGGGTCATCAGCCTTGAGACAATGAGGGAGCTCAACGGAACCTATAAGATCGGCCTGGACGAGGCTCAGATCAACCGGCAGTATATCCTTTCCCTGGTTCATGTCTCCGCCAACTGGCCGGTATCCAGGAAAAACAAGTATATTTCCGACTGGATCGGCACCCGCCAGGATGACCATCCTGAGCAGCGGTTTTCAGACTTTATTGCCGAAAGCCCGGCAATGAAGCTGTTTGTCAGGCAGGCTGCCTCCCTGTGCCCCGGTGACCATCCCATCCACATTGACGGGGAAATCGGGGTGGGCAAGCGGCGGGTGGCCATTGCCATCCACAATGAATCCAGGGGAGGCCGGGGGGAATTTTACTGGATAAATTGTACCGGTGACGGACAGAACCTTGAAAAGAACCTGTTCGGCTGGGAAGATGCCGGGGGGATATTTCCCGGGCTTCTGGAGTCGGCAGGGCAGGGAACGGTGTGCATTGAGGAGATCGAAAACATGCCCCTGGATCTTCAGGAGCGGCTGGCAGGGGTGCTGACCGACCATACCCTTGTCCGGTCCGGAGGGCATCAGCCGGTCCCGTCATCAGCCCGGGTGGTGACCACGGGAAGTCAAGCCCTGACCCTGTCATTTAAGGAGAAGAAGATCCGCCAGGCCTTATACCACCATCTCTCCCTTCACATATGCACCATGCCCTCCCTGGCCCGGCGCAGGGAGGACTTCAGCCTCCTGATCAAAAAATTTCTTGAGCAGGACCTGAACCGTCCCGGACTGGTGATTGAACCCCGGGCCCTTGCCGTTTTAAAGGCCTATTCCTGGGAGGGGAACGTCCAGGAGTTTTATAACGTGATTTTTCACCTGGCCTGCCTGGGGGAGAAAAAGATCACCGCAAATATGCTGCCGTTCTATATTTACAATTCCCCCGGACCTGCAACTGACCCGGAAGATGCTCAGGATGCCACCGCCATTATCCGTGAAATTGAAAAGACCGGTTTCCTGGATGAGTATCTCCGGATTCTGGAGGTTTACTCCCGGGGCAAAAAGGAAAACCAGTCCTTTGGCCGGGCCGTGGTTATCCAGCGCCTCTCTGAAAAGGGGCTGGTCCTGACCAAACAGAAGCTGAGGCGGAAGCAGGAACATCTCAATGAACTGGGGCTTCTCCGTGTGATGAAAGGCAGGGCCGGCACCACCATTTCAAGGGCCGGCGAAGAATTTTTAATCCAGGCAAAACAAGGAAAATAAATGGCATCCCCATTTGCAGAGACCGCTGGTAAAATACTTGACGAGGCCGTGGACATCCAGCAGATACCGGCCCCTACGTTTGAAGAAGGCAACCGGAGCGACCATGTATACCGCAGGTTTAAGACCGCAGGCCTGATCCGGGTTGAGCAGGACGGCATGCACAATGTTTACGGCAGGATCCCCGGCGGAGACGCCCCGCCTGTTGTGGTCACCGCCCATCTGGATACGGTGTTTGACTCAGACACGGATCTGACCGTTAAAAGAGAAGACGGGCTGATCCACGGCCCGGGAATCGGGGACAACTCCCTGGCTGTGGCCACCCTGACGGGGATCAAGGAAATCGTGGACAGGCTGCCCGGCCCGCCTGCAGGGGACATCATTCTTGCGGCCAATGTCTGCGAGGAGGGGCTCGGAGACCTGGCCGGAATAAAAGCTGTTTTTAAAAGATTATCCGGGGAAAACCCCAGGGCCTATCTTGTCCTGGAGGGGCTGAGTGTTGACCGGCTGTACATTCGGGGGGTAGGGTCCCGGCGGTATAAAATAAGGGTAAATGCCAAAGGCGGGCACAGCTGGAGCGACTTCGGCGAAACCTCTGCCGTCCACACCCTGGTCCGGCTGGGGGCGAAACTGACGGAACTGCCGTTGCCGGAAAATCCGAAAACCACCCTGAATTTAGGCGTGATTCAGGGCGGCCGGTCCGTCAACACCATTGCGGATAATGCCCATATCCTTATCGATCTCAGATCGGAGAGCGCCAAAAGCCTTGAACGGCTTGTCAATGAGGTTAAGGCGGTGATCCAAGGGTTTTCAGCTGACGGTGCCGTGATTTCCCTTGATCCCATCGGCAGCCGTCCCGCAGGCGGTATTGACCCTGATGCCCCGCTTATACGCCTCTGCAGGCAGGCGTACAGGGAACTGGGCCTGGAGGAACCGCTTCTCAAATCCGGTTCAACCGATGCCAACATCCCGTTTTCCAATGGTGTTCCCGCAGTCTGCCTCGGCCTGACCCGGGGAAAGAACACCCATCTTGAATCCGAGTATATTGAAACCCGGCCCTTTGTTACAGGCATAAGGGTACTTTCCTCTATCCTCCGGGGGATCTGGGATATCTGAGCCATATCCCGGGGATGTATAGTCTGCCGGGCAGGCTGTATTTAAACTTTTCTTATTTTCCCATGCCCGATATAATATCCCACTGGGGTAATTCCCCGGCATTAAATTAAAAATAAGGAGTTATATAATGGACGTTATCATTGATCTTTGCGTCGTGCCTGTGGGTGTGGGTGTTTCGGTTTCCAAATATGTGGCTGCCTGCCATGAAGTGATAAAGGATGCAGGGCTCAAGTCCGAACTCCATGCCTATGGCACGAACATCGAGGGGGACTGGGATGCGGTTTTTGCCGTGGTTAAAAAATGCCACGAAA
>JAKSAX010000556.1 GCA_022361395.1 Desulfobacterales bacterium
TCACGGCAGCCTCGGACGCCCTTGGCCAGGCCATCGGATTCGGCCTTGCCCTGTCCAGCATCGCCGCCGTCAGGGCGATCCTGGGTACGGGGATGTTCTTCGGGATCAGGGTGCTGCCGGAAACCTGGCCTGACTGGGTCATTATGGTGCTGCCCCCGGGTGCCTTTCTCACGCTGGGGCTTCTCCTAGGCCTGGCCAACTGGATCGCCCGGGTAAAATCAGGGAGGGCTGCCGATGAATAAACGCAAGTCGGTAAATGAGCATTGGAGGCCGCAGTTATGATCTATTTTCTGGACATCATGCTGATCGCCCTGACCGCGGCGCTGATCAATAATTTCGTGCTCTACTATTTTGTGGGGATCTGTCCTTTTGTGGGGGTGTCGCGAAAGGTGGAGATGGCATTCGGCATGGGGCTTGCCGTGACATTCGTCATCAGTATTGCCGCCTTTATCTCCTGGAGCATCACCACCATGGTGCTGATACCGGGAGCGCCGGTCTCTGCCTTTGTCGCCGGTTTTTTTCTGCCTGAGCCAGAAGCTGCCGCCATTGACCTGACCATCCTCTGCTATATTGTCTATATTTTCTCCATTGCCTCTTCCGTTCAGTTTGTGGAGATGTACGTGAGAAAGTTTTTTCCCCTGCTTTACAGTTCCTTCGGGGTGTTTCTCCCCCTGATCACCACCAACTGCGCCATCCTCTTTGCCTGCCTGACCATCATGAGCCATGTGGTGGGGGTGGAAAATCCTTCGGATGCCTGGGATCTGGGCAGGGCAATCGCCCTGGCGTTTTTCGGCGGGGTGGGGTTTACCATCGCCATTGTGATCATGTCAGGCATCCGTGAGGAACTGGAACTCTGCGACATTCCCGAACCCTTCCGGGATGCGGCAATTACCCTGATCATCGGCGGAATCCTCGCTATTGCCTTTATGGGATTCACCGGGGTGGATTCCGGGATCCGCGATGCCCTGATGCCGGAACCGGCGGGCCGGGCCGAAACCGCCGGGCAGGCCGTGCCGGCAGATACCCTGGCCGGTATGACGGAGGCGCCATGATAATAACCAGCCTTGCCATTGCCGGCGGAACCATGCTGGTCATGGCCGTGATCCTCTCCTTTATCCTGGGGTGGGCCAATAAAAAATTCAAGGTTGAGGTGGATCCCAAGATCGAATCCGTTCTGGAGGTCCTGCCCGGGGTGAACTGCGGGGGATGCGGGTATTTGGGGTGCAGCGACTATGCCGTTGCCGTGGTCATGGACAATGACCCGGTCAATAAATGCACGGTGGGCGGGGAGGCCTGTGCAAAGGCCGTTGCCGGCATCATGGGGGTTGAGGCCGGGGATATCGTGAAGGTCTTTGCCCTTGTCCACTGCGGCGCCCACACCGATGACCGGCTGAAATCAACGGCCTACCGCGGGGAAAAACGGTGCACGGCCGCCCATCAGGTGGCCGGTGTCCAGGGATGCACCTTCGGGTGCCTCGGGTTCGGTGACTGTGTCAGGGCCTGTAATTACGATGCCATGCATATCAGGGACGGGCTTGCCACGGTGAATTACAATAATTGCATCGGCTGCGGCGCCTGCGAAAAGGTCTGCCCCAGGGCCATCATTGCCATAACAGGGTTCCGGGAGGACAGGATTCCGGCGGTGACCTGCTCCAACAGGGATAAGGCAAAGGATTCGAAATCCGTATGCCGCAGGGCCTGCGTGGCCTGCCGTGCCTGTGTTAAAAAGTCGGATATGTTCACTGTCACGGACAACCTGTCACGGTATGATTATGCCGGGTATTCGGAAGAACACAGGGAATCCGCTGCTGAAGCCCTGGAAAAATGCCCCACAAAGTGCATTCATTTCATCGGCAAACCGGATTGATCCTGCCCCCGTAAATTTAAACGGATGAAGAATATCATTGACAAAAACCGGTTACCTGTCTGAGGATAGGCTATGGATCGATTTTATAAAGAACGGCTTCAGGTCCAGAAAAACCTGATACAGAAATCCGCCCCGCTCACCGAGGTAAACAGGATCATTGAAATGGTCAGGGAAGAGCTTCGAAACCTGATCCCCAATGCCATGGAGGTCTGCATCCTCCTGCTGGATCCTGATGCCCAGACCTATACCAGCCCCCTCCAGTGCGCCCTGTATGAAACACCCGTGGACTGCCAGTCCTGCAAACGGGACAGGCCCGCTGTCCAGAAGGCCGTGGACCGGAAAAAACCCGTGGTGATCCAGAACAGCGAGCCTGTGACAAGGCCGGACAATTCGACTGTGGCTGTGGGGTCTGAGTGCGCCATACCCGTTTTTGTGGAAAACCGGGTCCTGGCAGTGGTTTCCGTGGTGATCCAGCCCCTGACCCGGTTTTCAAGGCATGATTTTTTCATCGTCAATGATGTGGCGGAAATCCTCGGCACTTTCATTCTCACGGCCAAGCGCCAGTGGGAGACCACCCAGGAGAAAATCCGGATCAGCCGGAAGCTGGCCCATCTCTCCCCCTTTGTCCCGGAGTCCGTCCGGCAAATCGCAGATCAAAACCCCGATCTCCTGGTCAAAGATAAGACACGCAAGGACATCACCGTGCTCTTCCTTGACCTGGAGGGCTACACCACGCTTTCAGCGGACTGGCCCGAAGCCGAGGTCAACGCGGTCATCGAAAGGATGTTTTCCAGTTTTGTTGATCCCATCCACAGGTCCCACGGGGATATCAATGAGACCGCAGGGGACGCCCTGATGATTATTTTCAAAAACCATGACCCGGTCACCAACGCCGTTAACTCCGTAAAAGCCGCCTTTGAAATCATGGAGCAGAACAGGAGTATCAACCGTTCCCTGCCAAGGGATATGGATCCCATTGAGGTGAATATCGGCATCAACTCCGGCAGCGCCCTGGTGGGAATGACCCGGTTCAAAGGCACCCTGAGCACCCGGATGACCTTTACTGCCTCAGGCTCAGTCACCAATATCGCCTCCCGGCTCTCAGACCTGGCCAAAGGGGGGGATATCCTGATCGGCGAGGAGACAAAAAAGATGGTCCAGGAGGTGTGGCCGGTCTATGACAGGGGCTTAGTCGCGCTCAAAGGGGTGAAGACGCCCCTGCAGGTGTACTCCATGCTGAAGAAGAAACCCTGGGTGAAATCCCCGTAGGCCGGGATTAAGGTAACTTGTCAACGGAGAGGCACAACATGTTTGAAAAGGCCATGGCACTTGCAGAAAAGGGGAGCGGCAGGCGGCTGCTCAATACCCTGAGTAAAAAGCGGCACGGGCTGACCCGGGATGAGCTGGACAGGGTGCTGGCCGTTTACCGGGACCAGGGCCTGCCAAAGGATGTTGAGAGCCTGAAGACCCGGCGGGGAATACTTGATGATACCGGGTATGATACCATGGCCGAGGCAGTCCGGATCAATTGCTGTGCGGAAAAATTCGAAGCGTTTTCTACCTGCCTGCGGGATCTTCTGACCTGCGGGATCAAAATGAATCCGGCAAAGATGGACCGGGACAACGGCTGACCCCGATGACTACCGGAAGAAAACTCACCATCAGGCAGGAGATCATCAGCCTTCTTGAGCAGGCCCCTATGACGGCAAGGGATATCTCCCAGGCTGTTTCCATCATGGAGAAAGATGTTCCCCATCATCTTTCATCTATTGAAAAGACCCTCCGGCAGCAGAAAAAAAGACTGGAAACAGCCCCCCATTACTGCATGGACTGCGGTTTTGAATTCACAAAGCGGAAAAGTTTTAAAAAACCGGGAAAATGTCCGGGATGCAGGGACGGCAGGATCGCTTCTGCAGTCTATAGGATTGTGCCGGGGCAGCATCCGTGAGCCCCGGCATCTCCTTTCCCGGTAAAGAAATTATTGAACAGCCGGCTCGTTAACAGGTTCGGGAACATTTATTCTGAGATAGAGGTTGGCCTTTTTGTCATCAGAAAAAAGATCGTATTGATAACCGGAGGGGGCCATGTTGACCATCTTTTCCTCGTCCCTCAGGATTAACTCCCATTCCCCTCCGTAATCCATGAATTTACGGGCAAAACTGTTTTCATGGACATTGGTGACAATGACCTGTCCGCCGGGTTTTGTATGTTTTATCAGGTAGTCAATGATGCGTTTGCATATTTTTTCCGAGAAATAGTCGAACATTCCCGCGCAATAGGTCAGGGAGTATTGCCTCTCTATGGGGTCGTTAACCCTGTTGGCAAGTATGTTCAACAGATTGTTGTTAATCGGTTCCACTGTAAAATTGTCCACTTGCAGGTACTGGATCTGATCCTTAAAGTCGATGAGCGCAAAGGCATCCATATCCAGAAGGGAGGCATGGACAGGTTTTTCTGCGGTAAAGCTGTTGTTTTCCACAAACCTCAGGATCTCCTCCCCGGGACCGGAGCCTAAAACCAGGAAGGAAAAATCATCCCGGCTTTCTTCATACATGGAGCAGAGTATATCATAGAGAAATTTAATCCTGTCCTGATGTGCTGTGACGGCATCCAGGCTGAAGATAAACCGGTTCAGCATCTTTGCAAAAAGGGAATCTCCCGTATACGGGTCGTCGAAAAGCTGCTTGATGATTTCAAAATTACCTGCATACCCCCTGTCCTTATCTATTACCGCAGCAACAAAAGGGGAGATCCTCAGGAACAGGTTCAGGTTTTCCCTGAAATATCTTTTATAGGACAGGCTTTCGTTCTTACCGAGCTTGTCCGTTATGATATTCAGTTTTTCAATAAAGGTGTTGATCTGCCGGATCACCTCTTTTTCAAGCCCTTTCAGGTAAAATTCCTGGGCCTCGCTTTTCCGGTAAATCCCCTTTTTATCTTCATTGTCAAGGGCCTGTTTTAAACGGGTAAAATACATTCTCCAGTCACAGACCAGGGCTTTGAATTCACTGGAGATACCGTTGTACTCATTCAGCTCATTCAAATAGGCCAGGTTCTCCCTTTTACTTTTCACGGCCTCTGAGATGGTTTCTATCTGGGGGACGTCAATGAATTCATTACAGAATTGAAGAATAATCTCGGAGCTGTCATATTTTTTCCGGATGATGGTGGCAATATCTTCGATAAATACAGTGTCCCTGGATTTTATGCTCACGTTGACTGAATCGCCAAGCTCAGACCCTGACGGCAGTTCTTCGGTAAATCCCAGCCGGGTGGATGTTGCCGTATAGTCGACGACAAACCCGTTAAAGCGTTTATTTTCATTGCCGTCGATAAATTCAATTGCCGCGTCCAGGCGGATGTTGGGACGATACCTCGGGGCCCTGACACTGCCCGGAATCGAGTGCAGGATTTTGTTTTTGATAAATGCGACACCGATACGCATATTGGCATGGTCATAATCGTTCACATAGACCACTGTACCCGAGGCTTCAATAAGCTTTAATTTTTCAGCATCAAAAAAGGTGATGTTTTCCAGGGTCACCCCTTTTTCAAAAAAGCAGGTTTTTTTATTGCACAGGAACGAAAACCCTTTAATGGACAGGTCGCTTACCTGGTATAGTTCATCTGCGTTTTCAAAACAGCAGGTGGTGTTTTTGATGCTTTTTCTTCTCGCATTTCTGATCTCTTCGAATTTAATTCTCATTCGGTTTCAACGTCCTTAATATATTTCAGGTAAAGGGTTTCAGTTTCATCCATGAAAATATCCAGCAATTCCGGGTCAAAGGTCTTCCCCCGCTCTTCATTCATGACCGAAATCGCCTTTTCAAGGGGCATTGCCTTACGGTAGGGGCGGTCAGATGTTATGGCATCCCAGAAATCGGCAACGGTTGAAATCCTGGCCTCAATGGGAATATCCTCTCCCCGGAGGCCCCGGGGATAACCCGTGCCGTCCCACTTCTCATGATGGCAATAGGCGATATTCACGGCCAGGGGGGCACATGCAAGTTTTGAGAGAAGTTTTCTCCCGATCTCCGGATGATTTTTGACATGGGCAAACTCCTCTGCCGTCAGCTTGCCGGGTTTATTCAGCACCGTGTCCTTTATCCCGATTTTACCCACATCATGGACAATTGTCCCCAGGTAGATATCGTTTATCTGGTCAAAAGGCAGTTTCATTTTAACTGCCAGGTCTTTTGCATAATTGGCCACACGCTCCACATGGCCGCCCGTATACCTGTCTTTTGACTCAATTGCAGAAGCAAGGGTCATCAGGAATACTTCAAGCTGTTCAGTACGTGTTTTTTCGTCGTGAAGCTGGCGCAGGCTGATGACGTTCTTGACACGCGCCCTGAGTTCCAGATGGTGGAAGGGTTTTACCAGGAAATCATCAGCCCCGATCTGGAGACCTTTAATCCGGTCGTCGTTATCTGTTGATGCGGTAATTAAAATTACGGGTATATCCTTGGTCCTGTTAAATGATTTTACCTTTTTCACCAGGGAGTACCCGTCCATAAACGGCATCATTATATCCGATATCACGATATCAGGGATTTCCTCCCGGATAATTTCCCATGCCTGCTGCCCGTTGGATGCAATAAGCAGGGTATAATCCTTGAGCACGCCGCTGAGCAGGTCCTGTATGCCTTTGCTGTCCTCGGCAATAACCAGTGTCCCCTTTGGATTTTCAGCCGTAATTTTCCGGATCGTTCCCAGGTCTGCAATCTTTTTGTCTGCCGCTGAAATACAGGCAATGTCAGAAGGGTTGATTCTGGCCAGGTCCGTCTCTCTTCTGGCCCCCTTTCTCCGGTCTGCATGATCAAAAGAGAGGTTGGTGATGCGCCGGTCCTGCCTGCGTCTTTCAATATGGGCATCCGGTTCAAGCTGCTGGAGGTTTCCGGGCAGCTCAACCGTGAATACTGACCCCTTGTTTTCAATACTGTGCACAGAGATGCTGCCATGCATCATCTCCACGGAATCCTTTACAATGGCCAGTCCGAGGCCCGTTCCTTCATACAACCTTGTCTTTGAATTGTCTCCCTGGTGGAACCGCTTAAAAATACTCTGAACCATTTTGGGGGACATTCCCACGCCTGTATCGGCAACTTCTATGACAATCCTGTCACTGCCGCCTGAAAGGGTGATATTGATTTCACCCTTTTCAGTGAATTTGTACGCATTCCTGATAAGGTTGTTGACCGCATCCCTGAGTCTTTCCTTATCAATTAATACCTCTTTAGTCTCTAATTCACAGGCATAATTGAGCCCGACACCACTGTGGTCCGTCACCCCCCTGAAACTGGATATGATCTGATACATGAAACGGTCGATGTTGATTTCATTCAGGGTCAGCTTCATCATCCCGGCGTCGAACCTGGAGAGTTTGAGCATCTGGTTGATTTTATCGGTGAGGTTCAGGTTCTGAACATTGATGTTGCTTAATGTCTCCATCTGTTCCCCGGAGAGATTCCCCTGTTCACCGTCAATCATGTATTCGGTCCATCCGCGGATCAAAGTCAGGGGGGTACGCAACTCATGGCTTAAATTGGTAAAGAAGTTGGACTTCAGCGTGTCCAGTTCTTTCAGTTCCTCATTGGCCTGTTCCAGCTTTATCTTCTGTTGACTCAGATCCCGGGTCTTTACTTCAATTTCTTTTTTCAGGGTTTCCGAGAATTGCTTCTCCAGCCGGAGATTTGCCTCGTGGGCAAGCAGGTGGTCTTTCTGGAGGGTGTTGATCAGGTCTGCGAGACCGAATGACAGGAGCAGGGCCTGTATTGTAGTACCGATGTGTACGGCAAAGGTGGTAATGAAATTCCGCTCTAACAAACCGCCGTATCCCAATGCAACCAGAATCATGCCGGCAAATAAACAAAGGGATGCCGAAAAAAAATACCTTGCCTCACGGACCCCTTTCAACAGGCAGGTAAAACCGGTGATCAGCAGGAGTGTTGAGAATACGGCCCCCGCACTGGCTGCAATTTTACCGGCAACGGAAACGTCAATAAAGAACATCAGTAACACACCCGGCGGTGATGTGAGTACGAGAAAGGCTAAAATCCTGTCAAGCCCGGGTACGTGGAGTTTCGTATTTAAAAAATTCCGGCAGAAAAGTGTGCCCCAGAACACACCGATTAAGATAAAGATATTAACGCATTTGTTTGCCCAGTCCGGATATGAGGGCCATAAATATTCATATCCCAGCCCGTCCAGGGAGACCTGAATCAGGAGGAGGCTGCCGATGAAAAACACATAGTAGAGATAGTGTTTTTTTTCTTTAACAGCAAAAAATATAAATAAATTGTACAGGATCATGATAATCATGGCCCCGTAATACAGCCCCAGAAAATAGTTGTTTGTATTTGCATGCCGGTAGAATTCGGCCGGTTCCCAGAGGGTGAGCGGGATAAGCATGGATGCCTCGGATTTAAACCGCAGATAAATTGTAAGCGCTGTATCCGGCGCTATACTCAAAGGAAAAATGATATTCCGGTGCTTTATTTCCCTCTGGCTGTAGGGAAAAAGATCCCCGGCTTTTGACTCTTCTGTTTTTTCCCCGCTGTTAAAAATATAAAAATCAACAAGATCATGATGGGACCAGCTGCTTTCTAAAAATAAAAAACGCTCCTGCATATCCGGGTTGACCAGTTTGAAGCGGACCCAGTATGCAGAGGCGGAGAATCCGTAGTTGGGTACAGGGGCTGCGCTGTTTATGAATTTTTTGCTGTAATGGTCTGAAACAACATCCGAAACGGTCAGCAGTCCCCGGGGATCTTCCAGTATTTCCAGGTGCAGCCCGGCAGGATAACCGGACCTGCCTTCTTCCAGTACAATGGGGGGGGCGGCATACAGGTTTGCAGAGACAAAGAAAAAAAGGAACAGAAAAACTGAACCCGCCAGCATAATTTTCCTTTGAATTGCTTTTATCAACATATTGACTCGGTTATACATAATAAAGCCTAAATCATTAAGTTTATAACCGAATATAAGGTTTTTCGGAATTTTGCAATAAACGGGTGCCCCCCAGGTGAACCGTTTTGTACTCTTTCAGTAAACCGTTTTTTTGCAAATCCGCAACCGGAAAGCCCATGGGTCCTGCTCCTTTTAGGTAAATTAAAATTATTTACAACGGTTGCCGGTAAGTTTTTTCCATAAATATAACGGGTTGAATCAATGACCAAAACCAGGTGCTTTGTTGTTTAAGATTTACAGCATTCATAATTCCTCAGCCCCCCAATCCTTTAAAAAGAAAAACTTTGTGGCATTTGTTATAGTTTTTTTCCTTTTTTTAAAGCTCTCTTTACACAAGCTCGGTGTTTATTCAAGAAGTATTTTTATTGAACTGATTTAAGGGGGGGACTTTGCGGTTGAAGCAGGTATCGATATGCAATGATTTTTAGTGACAACAGGCGGACCGGTTTAACCGCATTTCTCCTAATGGGCGGTTTGAAAAACGGACCGGATATTCCCGGGAATCCACGGTTATAAAGGCGCACAGGACCGTAATTCCCCAAAGGCGGAGCCGGACGGAAAACTTAAGGGAGGTCGGGTTCAGGTATATTCGGCTGCCACGGGCCGGGCCCGCAAAAAAAAGGGCAGGCATAATATATTTTCACCGGAAAAAGAGATGAGAAAAAAAGGCCGGACAGAACCGGTGACTTGGTGTCCCTATGGACCCTGTCCGGAGCACTGGCTGTGAGTACAATTCAAAAGAATATCAGGGTTACATGAAGATAGTGGGATTGATGTAAAACAGTCAGTTTAAATGATGAGGATTTGACTTAAAGTGCGGGCATTCTTTTTTTCAGCTCTGCAATTAAGGCTTTGACAAATTTATCCCCGGTACCGAAAACAATCCACAACGGCACTGCAATGGCACCCCCGAGCAGCGCAATACCGGCAGCCGCCTTCCCGATGATGAGCGAGGCCCAAATGGCAGCGCCCATGCCTGCCTTTGATTTCCAGGAACTTTCATCCCATCCGGCTCTTTTTAACTCCATGAAGATCTTCTTTATCAGGGGGAAGAGTATCTTTGCATCCCTGGTAAGCCGGATGATGTCCTGCAGCTTCTCCGTCCGGGATTTGGTGCTGGTCCTGAGCGTCAGCAGTTTGTTTGCCCATAGATGAAGGGCCATGCCTTGTTCCGGGGTGATGCCGGCAAGGACCCGGTGGATGATTTCTGTGAATTGCCTGGTGTACCCGGTCATTCTATTGTCTCTCTTGAGTTGCAGATAAGCGCATTAGTTTTTTTACAGCCTGGGCCACTATGGTGGCCTTGTCGCAGTGTGCCCCGGTTTTCGGGTTGCAGTCAAGGAGAACCGACATCACCTTATCCGCCATATCCCAGCACCCTGCATCCTCCAACCCTGCCAGTACATCGGACATGAGTCTGCTGAATTCCATACACTGGGTATAATCGGAAGTTGCCCGTTCATGCAGGAGACATGCGTTTTCCAGGTCTTTTTTTATATCACCGGGAATATTTTTTTCATCCATTTATATCCTCTGTGTTCAACTTGGGTCGGGTCCCCGGTAGTTTAATCGGGTAAACCCCGGCTGCGCCGGAGATACTTCCGTATGTTTACATTTGCAGAAATAAACGAAAGCCTCCTTTTTACGTGAACCGCTCAAAGATCACATTTAGGAGGCTTTCGATGAACGACAGAAGGTTAAATCATGCAGGCTGGGATTGCAAGTATTCAAATACAGAAAAAAATAACATATGGCATCCCGGGAAATACCTTGATCCGGTTTTTCACAAACACCGCACCCCGACAAAGGTCACATCATCAAAAAGCCCGTGTCCCTGGAAGTCCATTAACTCCTGTACAACCCCGTCACTGAACCCCTGGGCTGACCCGCCCAGATGATCCAGGGCAATCCCCTCAAACCTTTTCTGTCCCAGAAAATTGCCGTCGCTGTCCTGGGCATCCGTGCACCCGTCCGTGTACATGACCAGGGTGCTGCCCCTGGGCAGGACAATCTCCTGGACATCTATCTCAGGGTCGGGGAACAGGCATAACGCCAGGCCCTGCTTTTTCTCCGGCCGGGTGATACCCTTTTTTTGATCAATGATCAGCGGCGGTTCATGGCCGGCCCGGGCATAGCTGAACCGGCCGGTTTTGCTGTCATAGATCCCGTAAATACAGGTGACAAAGAGGCCTTCGTCATTGGCACGGACCAGGTGGTTGTTCACCCGGGTCAGGACCTGTTCCGGCGGGGTGCCGGGTTCTGCCCAGACCCGGAGCAGGGTGCAGAACTGGGCCATGAACATGGCTGCAGGTATCCCTTTGTCCGAGACATCGCCGATGGCAATGGCAATGGAGTGGCTGTCCAGGGGGATGGCGTCAAAGAAATCCCCGCCAACAGACCTGGCAGGCTCCATGGTTGCGCCGATGTCGCAGCCCTCCGGGGAGTTGATGGCCGAGGGCAGGATACCGGCCTGGATCTTTCTGGCCATGGAGAGTTCATGTTCGAGTTTTTCTTTTTCCACCAGTTCAGCCTGGGCTTCCTTCAGCTGGTGGCAGGCCAGGGCCAGTTCGGCGTTTTTGCTTCTCAGATCCCTGATGATGGCTTCGTCTGCGGCGCAGAGGCGTTCGCTGATCTTGCGCATGATGTGGAGGGTCAGCCTGGGATGGGTCTGGGTTGCAGATTCAAACCAGGAGCGGCTCAGTTCGAGGATGCGGGCGTTTCCCTGGGCCCTTACCGTTGCGGTGCGCCTGTTTTTTTTCATGATCAGGCTGAGTTCGCCCACAAATTCTCCCGGGGCAAGCACTGCAAGGAGGCGGTGGTCTGCGGTCCTGAAGGCCTTGATAACCTCAAGACGGCCTTCAAGCACCACAAACATGCTGTTGCCGGCCTCATCCTCATCACAGAGGATCCGGCCCGGGGGCAGGTCAACGGTCCGGGTGGAGGCGGCAAGGGCGGCAAGGTCTGTATTGCCAAGGGTGCTGAACAGGGGGATGGTATCAAGGTTCATAGGCGTAGTCCCAGTTTTTTCATGCGGTTGTAGAGTGTGCTGCGTTTCAGCCCCAGGATGCGGGCGGCGCCGTCAGGGCCGCTCTGCCTGCCCCTGGTCTTTTCAAGGACAAAGGTAATATAGCGTTTCTGGAGTTCATCCATGGTGGGCAGGTCGTCAAAGGGGCTGTTCCCCGGGCTGTCCGGCATGGTTTTGGGCAGGTTGATCTCCAGGTTGTCCTCC
The DNA here is from genome assembly GCA_022361395.1 of Desulfobacterales bacterium. Classification (GTDB taxonomy): domain Bacteria; phylum Desulfobacterota; class Desulfobacteria; order Desulfobacterales; family Desulfobacteraceae; genus Desulfobacter. The sequence continues at coordinate 12,066 of JAKSAX010000556.1, forward strand.
GGGGACAGGAGAACGGTGCGCTCCATTACGTTCTTAAGTTCCCTGACGTTGCCGGGCCAGGCATAGGCTGTCAGGACCGGATCTGTTCCCATACTCCCCCTTTGCGAATCGTTTTAATTCTCCTGCCTGGGTGGTTACCAGTCTTAGCCTTATCTTCGGTTTCTTGTCAAATAATCGTTTGAGAAAGGCCTGCAGCAGCCCGCTGTCATCCTGGTGTAATTATTGCTTGTTTATATAATACTCATAGTTATCACAGCGCAGCAGGAAATAATTTCCTGTCTGCACCTTTTTACGCCCTGTGATTTTGACTGTGATGCGGGGAGGATTTATGGCCTTGGTTATTAAAATATTGCCTGTTCAGAGAGCCCGGAAGATAAAGAACGATACCCCCCGTTTTTCAAAAAAATTCACCTTTGTTCCAAGAAGGGGAACGGATAGGAGAAAGCGCAGGCTGGACCGGCGGTATTCAGTGAGAAACGGGGTCCATGTAAGGCTCACCTTTAAGACAGACCGGCGCAGGGGCATTGACAGGAGAAAACTGCCTCCCCCCCGCCTCAGCTTCCGGACCCTGTCACTTCATTCCGGCTCCGGATAGTCTATTGCGGCATCCCCCGGGGATGGCGGGCCGTCATGGGAACGGACCTGGGAATCTTGATGATGAATTTGGTGCCCCGGTCTTTTGTTGATACCACCCGTATCTCCCCCCGGTGCCGGGTGATGACCTTGTTGGCGATGAACAGGCCGAGCCCGGTTCCCTTGTTTCCCTTTGATGAGAAAAATATGGTAAATATATTTTTCAGTGTGGCCTTGTCCATGCCCTGTCCGTTGTCCTGGATTCTGAACACCACCTTTTCCCTGTCCACCTTTGCCTGGAAACCGATGGTGTGGTCTTTTCCGGGGTAACGTCCCTTATCGTCTATGCAGGCCTCAATCCCGTTTTCCAGGATGTTCACCAGGGCGGTCTGGAGGCTGTTCCTGTCGATTTCAAAGAGATCGTCCTCCACCAGGGTTTCGAACTTCGTATCCACCACAATGCCGTGTTTCTGGGCCTTCATAGCCGTCAGGGAAAAGGTCTCATCCATAAATGACCGGCAGGAGACCTGTTCCCACTCCAGGGTGCGGGTTTTGGTATAGTAGAGGATGTCCAGAACCAGCTTCTTGATCCTGGCGGTCATGTCCCGGGTCATGTGGTAGCCCTCCTGCACCTTTTCCATGCGGTGGGTGCTGAATCCGGTTTCCATGAGGTACAATCCGCCGTCAAGGTTGGTGAGCAGCCCCTTGATCCCGTGGGAGATGGACCCGATCATGAAGCCCAGGGAGGTAAGATGGTCCTCAAGGCCGCGGGCCTCTGTGATGTCTGTGAGCATGACAAGGGCCTGGGTAACCTCTCCCGATGCATCCCGCAGCGGCGCGGTCCAGCACAGGACGATGTGCTTGACACCGTCTGAGGAGATGATCTCCATCTCAGAGGATTGATTGGTCCCGTCTGAAATGGTTTTCTGGACCGGACATTCCCTGCAGGGCTCATCCCGGTTTTTGCAGATCCCGAAGCAGTACTCCCCGATATGGTGGCCGAAGTACTCTTCAAATTTCCGGTTGGCATCGGTAATGATATAATCCCCGTCCTGAACAAAAATAAAGCAGGGTACCTCGTTGAACAGCTGCTGGTAGTTTTTCTGGGATCTGGCGAACCGGCTCTTGTAACAGCTTTCGTTAAAGCAGATATGGCGGTGAAGGTAGAGCCTTTCAAGGGCCCGGTTTATGTAAAAGTCAAAGGTGGATGCGGAGGAGGGCAGGATCATGAAGTCCGAGGCCCCGCTCTGCAGGGCCTGGATACCGATGTCAGACCGGTTCAGGTCCACGGCGGCAATGATCTCCATATTGATCATGTTCTTGGCAATCCTGGCGATCTGTTTAAGGCATCCCTCCTTGTGGTCATCAATAAAGATCACGGCAATGTCGCTTGTCTCCAGCACGGACAGGGCCTTGTCATACAGGGCGTGGTCCAGTTCCCTTGTCATTGATAAAAACTCAATATTGTTGAAAAATTTAGAGGATGACAGATCTGTAATGACACTGTTGTCAAAGTTTACAATGGATATGTTCATGGGCCGCACCTTGGTTTGATATCATTTTCTATGTATGCAGACCTGGAAGAGCAGGAAATATGCCGAAGGGGCGGGAAATCCGGCAATCCGGGAAAAGGGAAAAGACTTTTTTGCCTCTCCTGTAAAAATGTGTTGCATTTTTTAAACAGGTGTGAAAAAGTTAATCAAACCGGAAAATCAACCAGGGACAGGGAAAGATAAAATGGCGGAAAACAAAGTCGACATACTCCTGAGAAGACTCATGGATGCCACGGGGATCTCCTCCCAGTCGGAGCTTGCCAAAGAGCTGGGGATTAACCGTTCGGGAATCACCCATGCCAGGAACAAAAACAGTATTCCGGACAAGTGGATTGTAAAATTGTTCCGGCGGTTCAAGGTGAATCCCGAGTGGGTGGATACGGGAAAAGGCCCTGTTTTCTACAATGCCGAACCAAGGGAAGGCGGGCTTGACCAGGAGTTCCGGCAGATCCCGAAGGTTGCTGCACGACTCTCTGCAGGCACGGGCTCTTTTGAGACGGAGCATGAGGTCTCAGATTATCTTTCCTTTCCGACGGCATGGCTGGCCAGGAAAGGTGCCGCCTCTTCCATGGTGGCCATGGAGGTGTTCGGACAGAGCATGGAACCCCTTATCCGCGAGGGGGATACCGTGCTTATCGACCAGTCCCAGACCCGGATTATGGCCGGGGCCATCTATGCCGTGGGTGTGGATGACACCATTCTTGTCAAACGCCTGGAAAAGCACCCTGACGCATTGGTGCTCTGTTCTGACAACAAAGATTTTCAACCCATTCACCTGGATGCCCACAGCCTGGATAAGGTAAGGGTGCTGGGGCGGGTGATCTGGAGCTGCCGGGAGTACAGGTGATGATGTTTGGGTTTCCCCAGGTTTTACGGTTTTTTTGTGCAAAAAAATTTGAATGTGGTGTTTAGTTTTTTCAACAAAATTGAAAAAGAAGAGCAATAAGGAGATAAATTATGCAACAGTCCGGTGAGATAAAAAACCTGAAGACAAAAGCCCTTGTAATCATTACTGCCCTGGCCTGGGCAGGGGGATTGTTGCTGGCCGGAAGCGACGGCCCGCTTATGCCTTATTTAAACGGGGCCGGAGTGGTGGTTTTTTTATGTGCAAGCCTTGTCCTGGGGCGTATCCTTCCCGGGCTTGAAAAAGGGGCTGCCATGTCCGCGGCCAGGCCGCTGCCGAAGATGTCCCGGGTTTCCCGGCCTGCCCCGGTGAGACCGGGCCGCAGGCGCAGGGCTGCCGCGCCCGAATCTTATACAGGGGGGATTCACCCCAGGTATGCCCGGGAACTGGGCCTGGTGTAGCCGTAAAATGAATATACGCTGAAATGAATAACTATTCATATATAAAAATCCAAGATAATCTCTGAATCTGATTTAGTGATATTTTGGAAAAATTCAAAAAATTGAAATTATTCAAAATAAAAATTTAAAATTTCACATTTTGATTTCGTGATTCCAATATTCCCTTCTTTGATTTTGCGCTAAAGCACTGTTTTTCTGAATGAATAAGTATTCAGTTTACAGATGGCATAAATTCTGCTATAAATCGTTCCCGTTTGGACAAACTATTGGTAAATGGCAGTTGCGCAGTACCTTTCCGTGCTGAATAAGAGCTGCTCGAAGCCAGACCCGAGCAGCAAATGACTAATATAGGGATATTGTATATGAGTTTTCAAGAAAAACTTTCCTCAGGGGATTTTGCTGTTTGTGCTGAAATGACCTCCCCCAAAGGGATCGATATATCAGACCTCATTACCCACGCAAGACATCTTAAATCCAGAATCGATGCTGTTGTTATCCCCGACATGGATAACGGCGTCATGCAGATGAGCGCACTGGCCTGCGGTGCATTGATGCAGCAGCAGGGCATTGATCCCATGATTCACATTTACGGCCGAGACCGGAACCGCATGGCGCTCCAGGGAGATCTTCTGGCAGCCCATGTCCTGGGTATCCACAATTTCCTGGTGGTGCAGGGCGAGGAAATGATCAACGGTGACCATCAGGACGCCAAAGTGGTTGATGACGTGGATGAAATCGGTCTGGTTGCAATGGTGGCCAGGCTGACCGCAGGGTCGGACATGGCCGGATTTGATCTGAAGGGCGCACCTACGCTTGCTGCCGGTTGCACCATTGCGCCTGTCGCAGATGAGGCTGCACTTGAAACCGAAAAAGAAAAGGCTGCAAAAAAAATAGAGGCCGGCGCCGGATTTATAATGCTGCCGCCTGTATTTGACCTTACCTTTTATACAAAGATGATAGAGAGTCTCTCATCCCTTAACGTACCGGTGATCCCCTCTGTTTTCCTTTTGAAAAACGTAGGCATGGCCAGGTATATCTCCA
>JAKSAX010000469.1 GCA_022361395.1 Desulfobacterales bacterium
AATCCGCCGCTGAAAGCCGAAGTGGACGGCATGACCTTTCATTTTAACGGCGGCACCCTGGTGAAAGGGGATTCCTTTTATGTATCCACGGATGAAAACGGGAAGGTGCCGGATAAAGGAGGTGTCGATACCTCGTCGGACTGGCACTGGACCATGAAATCCTTTGCAGACGAATTTAACAGGAGGGCCGGCGGTGTCACCGCAAGGGTCACAAGAGAGAATACCCTGGTGTTTGATACGAATCCTGACTATTGCCCGGTCCAAAATGTGACATGTTCCGGCGCCAACGGAATTGACAAGGCCAATATGAAACTGACTGTCTTAAATTACAAGGCGCTTGAGATTCCTGCCAAGGGGTTGCAGTTTGCTCGCAACGGCGGCGCCTGGACAATCATGAACGACCCCACCGGCGGAAGGATGCAGATCGTATCCGGGACAGAGAGCAACGAGGGGTTCAAGGTTGACCTGGATGGCGACGGACTCGGAGATCTTGAGGTCCGTTTTGACAAACCCGTGACCGGTGACGGATCAATACGGATGGATATGGTTTCCAGGAAACCCGGTGACATCGGTTTTGCATTTGCAGGAAACAAAGACGGGGACAGCGGGCTTGCTGCCGCCTTAGGTGTCAACACCTTTTTTACGGGCTCCGATGCCGGGAATATCGGGGTGAAAAAAATACTGGAGAACGGTGACCGCATCGCTTCAAGAATGGTGAATCAGGAAACCTTTGACATCGCTGCAAATGATAATGCCAATGCATTGGCCATGGCAAAGACCCGGTATAAAAGCCTTTCCATGAAACTATGGAACTGTTCAAGGGGGAAGCCGCCTTCGGGCGCTGTTTCAGGCTCCACCCTGGACGGGTATGCGCATACAATGGTTTCCGGTGTCGGGCTAAAGTCCCAAACCACCAAGTCTGCCCTGGACTATTCTGAAAGCCTGGCATTCAAGCTCAATAAACAGCGGGATTCGGTTTCCGCGGTCTCCCTGGATGAGGAGATGATCCGGCTGACTGCCCAGCAACAGGCCTATCAGGCAGCCTCAAAGCTGCTCAAGGTTGCCGATGAAATGTTTAAAACGCTTTTATCCATCCGCTGACCCGGGCTGCAATCCCATGATTTCCAAGGAGATGAACAATGAGAGTCCCTACCAGAGTGATATACAGCCAGGCTGCTTATCAGCTCAACCGGCTGACGAATAATCTAAACGAGGCCAACGGCAAGGTTAACACCCGGATCAACACCTGCTCCGATGATCCCCTGGGCATGAACCGGGTGCTGAATATTGAATCATCGCTGAGCGCCCTTGGGCAGCGGGGTGCCAATATCCAGCAGGGCCAAGCCGTACTGAACCTGGCAGAGACCTCTCTGGATGCCATGGCCGACCAGCTGCTTGAAGTCAAACGCAGGTGTGAACAGCTTGCAAACGCATCTGCCGGCCCCCGGGACAGGAAAGATGCCGCCGCAAGCATACGGGTATACCTGGACGGTCTTCTGGACCTTGCCAATACCAGGTCCCAAGGCGGATATGTGTTCGGCGGCGACCAGAACCAGGCTGCCCCTTTTTCATATGATGATCCGGATAATCCCACCTGTGTCACCTATTCGGGAAGTTCCGATGCCACCAGGCTGATAAAAGACCGGGATGCGGTTGCATCCGCGAACCGTTGCGGCAGTGAGATGTTTTATGAAGACAGGATTGTTGTGGATGCGACCAATAATCAGATCTTTTTCCGGGAAGACCCCGGAACCGGTGAGCAAAATATACGGACACTGAAATCCAGGATTCCCAACGGGACCTACTCCAGAGAGGAGTTGGCTTCGGTTCTTGAAAAGACCATGATCCGGGCCTCTTTAAAGGACGGGTACGGCCTGGGGTATAAACTGGCCTGGGAAGGGGATTCAAACCGGTTTACCATCGGCACCGACGGAAGCGGGCCGCCCGGGATAAAAACAAGCCTGGTTGCCCGCCAGATCGAGACGGTGCGGATATCCAGCATGAAAATTGCCGGTGGAAAATTTCCGGATGCCGACATTAAAGTGCTTACCCCGTCAGCCCTGAAAAAATTTACCCCCGGACCCGAGGGAACGGCTCCGCTGACGCTTACCTATGGGGATGACGGATACTGGACCGTGAAAAACGATCCCGGATACGGCCTGCCCGCGAAGATACGGGGGGACGGTGAAAATCTGAAACTGGATATGAATAAGGACGGGCTTCCCGATATTCACCTGGACTTGAAAGGAACACCTAAAAAAGGGGTCCGGGTCTCCTTTGACATTGTTCCCGGAAAGGAGAACCACAGTATTCTTCCCGATCTTGGATTTAACGCCGAAACCCTATCCGTTGCAGGGATTTTCAGCCGTGCGAAGGTGGCAGGCAGCTTTACCGTGGCGGCCGGAAAGAACGACAGGATTGATTTCAGGGAAACCCTTGACGGAACAGGTAAAAAATCCGCCCAGCTAACAGCTGTAATCCCTCCCGGTGTGTATCCCACGCCCCAGGCCTATGCAAGGGCTGTGGAAAAGGCCATGGAGGACGCGTCTGCACAGAGCGGCAGCCGCGTGAATTACAAGGTGGATTTTCTTCCTGAAACCAAGGCGTTTTCCATCCGTGAAGATACAGATACCGGCCGGCAGCTCAAGTCACTGGACCTGCTTTTTTCAAGCGGTACCCATAAGGACCGCAGTGCAGGTTCCGATCTGGGATTTTCAGCCGCTGACGTGAATTCCGGACCGGCTGCGGGAGACCGGGTGAACTGGAGTCTCTTCGACACGCTGTTTCATCTTAAAAAGGCCCTGGCAAAAGATGATGTTGACAGTATCCGGCGCGCCATAACCCGTCTGGACAATCACTACGCGGGCATTTCAAGCAAAAAATCCGCCATAGGCATTGCCGTCCAGGACCTTGCCAATTCAAAGTCCGCAGCGGCAAGCAACCGGCTCTCCCTTATCCGCCAGCGGTCAGATGTCCGGGATGCGGATTCGGTTGAGGCGATAATGACGCTCAAGGCGGCGCAGAAAACCTATGAGGCCGCCTTAAGTGCCAGTTCTAAAATAATGAAACTCAGCCTGCTGGACTATATGTAATCCCGCAGGCAGTACATGGATCCCTCCCCGGAAGCCGGGGAGGGACAGGGTTTGTTTATTATTTCATCAGGCTCAGGAGTTTCTCCGTGGAGGAGTTGGCCTGGGCCAGGGCATAGGAACTTGTCTGTGACAGCAGCTTCAGCCTTGAGTAATTGGCTGTTTCTTCCGCAAAGTCAACATCCCTTATGGCGGATTCCGATGCCTTGATGTTGGTTTTGGTAACGGACATGTTGGCGATGGACGACGTCAGCTGCTGCTGAATCGAACCAAGGTTACTCCGGGTTTTGTCCAGGTCCTTGAGAGCTGTATCCGCAATATCAATCGCCACCTGGGCATCTTCCTGGGTCATGACGCTCAGGTCTGCCAGGGTACGGCTTTTCTGGCTGTTCAAATCCAGGTTCCCGGCGCTTTTTGTATTGATGTCAAGTTTTGATCCTGCAGTAATCTGGCTCTTGGCTGCAAGGGTCATGTCTTTGGACAGGGTCACGTCTGCGTCGTGGACATACAGGTCCTGGGTGAGAACGGTCCCGGCCTTTATGGCGACCTTGGTGGCATTATTACCGCCGGCAGCCGTGTTCAGGGTCATGTCCTGGGTCACCACGGTGCCCTGTTTCAGCAGGGTATCCTGTTTCAGGGTAGACCCCGCCTTAAGACTCATGTCATTCTCAAGCGTTGTTGCCGTTACCTGTACATTCCCGTCCACCACAGACCCCTTTGCCAGTTTTGAACCGGATTCAAGTGTGGAACCGGCCGTAAGCTTGGTTTCGGCATGGGTCCGCAATGCCCCGTTTTCTCCGGCAATCTTGGTATCATTTCCAAGGGTGGAACCGGTTGCCAGGATGGAGCCGCCGGCCAGGTTTGACTTGGCCTTCAGCGTCATGCCTTCCGTCATGGTGGCGGTGCTCCGGGTGATTGTTTCGTAATTTCCCGTGGCAACGCTGGCAGCGCCGATGGTGCTGCCCTTGGCAATGACGGAGTTCTGGGCCAGTACGGCACCCCCGACTGCAGTTACCAGGTTATCAGTAATGGTCTGATCGCCTTTGATGGTATAGGTACCGGCTGTGAGGGTATCCCCACTCTTAATGGTGCCCTGATTTGTTTCCAGGGTGGGGCCGCTGTAAGCGCCTGCACCCAGTTCAATGGTGGAGCCGTCTTTCAGGGTGGACCCCTTTGCCAGGGTGACGGCATTGCCAAGGGTGGTTGTGGCGCCTGTCAGGAGCGCGTCAGAGGCAGTCGGCCCCCCTGTCAGTGCGGCACCTGGTGTGTTGCTCGCATCCCATGTGCTTCCGATTTTAATATCCGTGCCCATGACACTGCCGGTTGCAAGGGTTGAGCCCGCTGCCACAGCTGACTCCTTGGAGAGGGTCATATCGTCTTTCACGATTAATTCGGCTGTCAGGGTCACATTGGTGGTGAGGGCCTGGCCGGCTTTGTATGTCGTTCCCCCCTGGGTGAGATCCGAGGTAAGTACCGTACCCGCTCCCAGAACCGAACCGACGCTGAGAACAGATCCCTTGGTAAGCTTCATATCCTGTTTAAGCTGGCTTGTATCCTGATTGCCGGCTTCCGTATTGCCTGATACTATGACGTTTCCGCCGACCACTGTTCCCTGGGAAAGGGTGCTGCCTGCGGCAAGGCTGGAACCCTGCTTCAGCTGGTAATCGGACAGGGCATTGGTCACGGTACTGTTCACGACCGCATTGCCGCCGACAACGCTGCCGTTTTTGAGCTCCGATCCTTTGGCGATACTGGAGCCGGCCGCCAGGGTGCTTTTGCCGGCGGTCTTAAGGTCATTGCTCAGGGTGATGGCGTTCTTGGTACCACCGGCAGTGGTGCCTTCAATATCAAACTGGCTGGAACCGGACTGTGTCAGCTTGATATACCCGACCGTGGACAGGTCGGCAGCCTTTTGATCCCCAAAGACAGATCCCGTGTCCCCGCTTACCTTAATGGCCCTGCCGTCAGTGGACCTCAGGGTCAGGCGGCCGTCAGATTCCCTGCTTGCCGTTACACCGGTCTCATTGGTCTTCTTGTTGATGGCGGTGATCAGGGCGTTATCCGAGTCACCGGCCTTAACATTGATTGCACCGCCGATTTTGATGCCGTTAATGGCAAAATCAGATCCTGTGGTACCCTCTTGAACCGCTTTTTCAGTGGTGCTTTCCACCACGGCAACAGCGCCGATGCCGGTCTGGGACTTCTGGGCGTTTATCTTATCGGCCAAAGCACCCATCCCGTTCTCGGTCTTGTTGTTTTTCAGGATTTCAAGGGCCTCCAGTTTCACCTTCTCCCCGGTGATGGCCGAGGTCATAGTGATCTGCACTTCCCCGCCGTCTTTATTGTTCAGCTCCAGCTTGGCCGTGGACATATGGCCGGTCTGATTGGCTGAAGTGGCACCTATATTGATCTTTGCCGTTTCATTTGAATTGGCGCCGATCTGAATGTGCTTGTTGGTAAAATTACCGTTCAGCAATTGCTGTCCGTTGTAGGATGTGGTTTTGGCGATGACGTTCAGCTCTTCGACCAGCTTGTCGATATCCGCCTGGATTGCCGATCTTGTGTCCGCTGTCTGGCCGTCGGAAGCCGCCTGGATGGCCTTGGTTTTGATGATGTTGACGATGTTAATGGACTCTTCCAGTGCACCGTCTGCGGTCTGGACAATGGACACGGCATCGTTGGCATTCCGGATGCCCTGGCCAAGTCCCATGTGCTGGGATTTCAGGGAATCCGCAATGGTCATGCCCGACGCATCATCTGCAGCGCTGTTGATCCGGAGACCGGTGGACAGCCTTTGCAGGGACGTCCTCATGTCATTATCGGTTTTCATCATGCTCCGGTGGGCGGTAAGTGCTGCTACGTTGGTATTAATATTCAAACTCATGACGTTCCTCCGTGAATAATTTCAATTGCGACGGCATCATTGCCTGCTCGCTGTTTTTTACGCCTGTACCTCACAGGCGGTGTCATTAAATTCGGCGGGAGCAAACCGCCGGGACCGGTCCTTGCTTAGGCCTGGTATCGTAAGGGAAAAGGTGAATCTTTAGCGGCTAAAACTAGTATAAAAACAGCAGGATAAAAAGTATCAACAGATTGGTTTCCAAGGGGTTTGCCCGGAATCTGCAAGGGGATTTGTTTTCTATATACTAATCCGGTGAGACTTGTGTGCGATATTAAATTGAGAAAATCAAGAGCCATACATTTTTTAACAGGGCAGAGCATCCTGATTGCACGCCTTTGCCCGGCAGACGGAATCCGGCGGGAAATGTTCATGGGATACATTGTTTTTTAAAGGATAGTCATACCGGGCGGGAAAAACGATGACCGGTTACGGAACAGAACGGGAGCGTATTGTTTTACAGGGACATAACCGCTGCCTGCGGTTTTTGCCTGAAACTGCCTGGAAAGTGGGTGTAGTGGCTTTCCAATACCTGGTGAGGGGTTTTCTGCTTCAGGGCCCCAAGTGTGAGCCCGGTGTTATACCGGGATATATGTTCTGCAAAACCGGTTCCGGATGCCCATGGAAAATCCCATGACTGGTATTCCGGTGCCTTTTGCAATGTGGTGCAGGTCTCTGTGAGTTTCTGAAGGGCTTCAGGATATTGTGTATCCAGGTGGTGTGAAACCAGGTTTGACGACCGGCACAGGCTCTCCACCATCTGTGCATGGTCCTGCTTTATCCGCCTCCCCTCTTTTGGGGAAAGGACAACGGGATCTTCGTGGATGATCCCCAGGACCTTTAATGGAAAATCCCGGATGTGCCGGTTAAGAAAATCCGGTCCGGAAAGGGATTGGGTGGCGTGGAAGACCCTGAAAGAACAATCTAGAAGGGTGTGGAAAAAAACAGGGGAGTCCGGACCGGAAAGATCAGGCAGGTGAAAACAATTATAGTAAAAGTAGGTGCCGGTGTAATCTTTAAGGTCAAAGGGGATTGAGTTGTTCAGGGAAGAACGTTTGGAGATATGATACCTTTTCAGGCAGCGGTTCAGGCTTGCCCTTGAGCAGGTGATCCCCAGCAGAGAGCCGACAATCTTATGCAGGTCGTCCAGCCCGGCCCGTGTGGCCATACGGCAAAGTATGATGGCAACTTCTTCAACCGGGGTGATTGCGGTTTTTATCCGTTTCGGGGTATGGGGCCGGTCATATACATTTGATCTGTTTCTCCACCGCCGTACAGTGGTTTTGCTGACCCCTGTTTTTTCTGCCAGGCAGGCTGTACTCAAATGGGGATTTTTCTGGATAAATTCCCTCTGTGCCGGGGTGGTGGTGGCATTTTTGTGAAGACGGATCTGCATTTTTTACACCTGCTGTTTACGGGGGTTTTTCTGTTCTCTATCCCTGACCGACCGAAACGGCCGGTCTGTTTCCCTAAGCAGGAGCAGTAATTGTGCCTTGTTTGAATTTCTTTGTATTTCAGTACGTTATCTTGGCTTTTCTTCTGTTTTTCCCCTATGGGGGAATACGGACTTACCCCATAGGGGAAAAACAGGAAAAATTATAAAATAGCGTAAAAAAACATAACCGTTTTCAAAATTCCCCATGATTCAATTTTTATTTCAGTGGGTACACGGCAAATAACCCGCTATTCTTCAACGTCTTGTAATCAAAGAGATCTTTTCACTCTGTTTTTTTCGGAACATATTTTTGTTATTTGCTGTACAATAAATCTTCACTTCGCAGGGTTTTATATGTATCAGGACATTGGGTGGTGGAAAATTTCTTGTGATTTTGAAACTTATGATAAAGTTAATTTGATATTTGTGCTTTTGTGAATGATGTAATCGAATATTTAATTGTCATGTATAGTAGTATATTCGTAATAAAATAATGCAAAATACAGACGATCTGTTAATACAAAAAGCCTGTTCAGGTGATGATCTTGCAGCTCAAAAACTGTTCATGAAATATCAAGATGGTATTTTTAGTTACCTGCTTCGATTACTAAAGGATGAACCAAAAGCTGAAGATGCGGCCCAGGAAACTTTTATGCGCGGGTACAGGGCCCTGCCCAGGTATAAGGCAAAGGGGAGTTTTAAGAGCTGGCTTTTTAAAATAGCGCGCAGGGAGGGGTTACGGATCCTTGCATTTGAAAAAAAGAGGTTCTTAAGGGAGGAGGAATGTTTTGATTCTGACAACGGAATTGAAAAAAGGGTCTGCCCAATGCCCCGGGCTGAAGAAAAAATTGAGATCTGGCAGGATAAGGCGCGTTTGGAAAAAGCACTGGCTGAGCTTCCTTTGCATGAGAGAGAAGTTGTTATGCTGAGAATATATGAGGAGCTGACATTCAAAGAGATCGCAATGTTGATGGACTGCCCTTTAAATACAGCTTTAGGACGAATGCACAATGCCGTAAAAAAATTGAAGGCACAATTGGGGGAGTGTCATGAATAGCCAAACATGTTCAAGGGATGACATATTGCTCTTTTGGAGCGGGGAATTATCGCCCGGAAAAATGCGGAACGTTGAAAGACATCTTGACGGGTGTATGGACTGCAGCCGGTTTTTTACAGAGCTTTCAGATGTTCAGGATATGATGAATGAACTGCCCCTGTTGTCACCTAAAAGAAACCTGGTGGTGTTGCCTGAACCGGAACCCGGGATATTCCCGTGGCGCAAATTTTTAAAATCAAGGCCGGCCGCATGGATAACCGCTGCAGCCGCAGTGGTCGCCCTGTTGGTCTTGATTCCTGGTTTCCCGGACCGCCATCCGCACAAACCAAATCTTATCACGGAGGAGGGAACGCTTTCTATCCAGAGGGGGCTGTTAAACATACGTAACAGGCTGGCGCTCTCACGAAAAAAGGATACCGCGGGCCAGCACCTGGTTGTCGTTCCACTGCCCTCAACGGACAAATCACTGCTGATGATTCGCAAAAGGATAACCATTATGAAATTGTACAACCAAAAGAAGCCGGCTTTAGATTCATAAGCCGGATGTAAAGGAGATACCAATGAGGGTATATTTTTTTAGAACAATTATAAGCATGACGCTGATATGTATTTTTTCAACACCGATTTTTTCAAAAGAATCTATAGGGAGTGAAAATGGTTACCCGGGAGATATTATATTTTCTGAGACCGGTTTTGCAGGCGGCAGCCTTCTTTCAGAGGCAGACACTGTCAACTGGCTGAAGAAAAATATCCCTGAAGCAGTTGAAGAACTCAAATATATGGAAAAAAATGATCCTGAGGAATACTTTTTAACAATTCAGGATTTATCAATGACAATTGAATACCTTACGGAGATCAAAAGCTTTTCACCTGATATGTATAATCAACTGGTTCTGGCAGAAACCCTGGAAATTAAAAGCCTTAAAATTGCAAGGGATATTGCCTCAACCGCCAGCCAGGAGGACCGTCTGGCCAAATCGGAAGAGTTGAAGCGTATCCTGACTGAAATTTTTCAAATCAGACAACGTGAACGTGAACTTGAAATTAATCAGCTTGCCAAAGAGATTGATGAAATGAAGAAACGGGTTGAAAACAGGAATCTTCATAAGGATAAGATTATTGACAGACGGTTCAATGAACTTATTAACCCTGAATACAGGGACCTTGACTGGTAAACCGCCTGTTAAAAAATAACAGGGTCATCTCTCCTGAAGTACAATTAAATTTTTTAAATCCGGACAATAAACTCCGTACCAACAGGGTTATAATATATAACTATCGAGGGAATGAAGGACCTTCCTCCATAATCATAGATCAATACAAGTTCCTTGTGTCAGGGAAGACGCCGGGTTCCATTCTGACTGGTGCACGAACGGTGAAGCATATGGAATTAGCACTTTCTTTGGCAAAATGGACGTGATCGGGAGAAACAGCGGCCTGGCACGGGTAATTGAGCAGGTCGGCCTGGTCTCCTGCATGGAGACCTCCGTGCTCCTGCTGGGAGAAACAGGGGTGGGAAAGGGGATGATCGCCTCCCTGATCCACAATGCGTCCCTGCGCAGAAGCGGGCCCTTTGTAAGCGTAAATTGCGGCGCAATTCCCGAAACCCTGCTGGACAGCGAGCTGTTCGGGCATGAAAAAGGGGCGTTCACCGGTGCTGTGTTAAGAAAGCAGGGCCGGTTTGAGCGTGCGGACAGGGGAACCGTGTTTCTCGATGAAATAGGTGAACTGCCGCTGCCGGCGCAGGTGCGCCTGCTCAATGTCCTCCAGACCCGTGAAATAGAGCGTGTGGGCGGACATTGTTCCCTGCCGGTGAATATCCGTGTGATTTCAGCCACCCACCGGAATCTGGAAAACATGGTCGCCCAAGGCGATTTCAGGGAGGACCTCTGGTTCCGGCTCAACGTCTTTCCGATTCACATCCCCCCCCTGCGCCACAGGAAAGCGGATATCCCTGACCTGGCCAGGCATTTCATCCTCAAAAAGGCGAAAAAACTGAAATTTAAGGCATTGCCCGTTCTCGGAAAAAAAGGGATCCGGGAATTGATGGGATACCACTGGCCCGGCAATGTCCGGGAACTGGAAAATATTGTTGAGCGCGCCATGATCTGCTGCAGAAACAGGGATCTGGAGTTTTCCGGTATCATACCGGGAAAAGCGCCGGCCTTTCCTGCCAGTGAACCGGAGAGTGTTTCAAATTCTTTTTTAAGCCTTGATCAGGTAAACCGCCTTCACATCATCCGGGCGCTTAATACCACAAAGGGCAGGATAAACGGCCCGAACGGCGCTGCACAGTTGCTGAGTATCCACCCAAATACCTTGCGAAAACGGATGGACCGCCTGGGGGTTCCTTATGGTAAAAAGCACCCGGTTGTCATGGACGGCTGAACCCGGATATGTCACAAGCCGCTGCCCGCGGCATCCGCCCCTCCCTTCTTACACCTTCTCCGGCAGAGCGAAAGCAAGCCTGCAAACAGACTGAGCAAGATAGAACAAGGCAGTTCCCGCTGACAGGACTAATATACCCGTTAAAAAAACAGTGAACAAAAGGGAGATCCAAGCAATGAATCCAAAGATTCAAATTCATGCAGTTCTTTTTATCCTGTCTTTTCTGATCCTGGGAACGGCAGCTGTGGCTGAACCCCGTGACACATTTAATCCGCCGGGTGACCTGACAATCGAAAGGACCTGGACCATGATGGCATTTGGCGAATCCATCGGGGTCATCCGGGGGATCACCCGTGTGGAAAAACTCGACGGTAAAGTCTACATTCGCCAGGAATTCGGGGGAATGGTGGGGGTCCGCCCAGGGGTTTCCCTGCGCTCAACAGAAACCGTATGGATAGGCCCCCGGGGCATGGAGCGGTTCAAGGGCGTTTTCCAGGAAACCGGGAGCAAGGAGGTCTCCACCATGGAAGCCAGGCTTGAAGACGACATGCTGACCTTTGACCTGGTTATGCAAGAGGGCGACCCCGTATACAGTGAAAGCTTTGTCAGGGATATGGACTACAATTGGAGCACCTCGTATATTGATGTGGAGCGCCAGGGATTTGAGCTGAATAAGCCCTTTAAAAAGAAGATCCTGGATATCTACGCCTTGGAAAGCCGCGAGGTTCAGGGCAGGCTTCTCGGCATTGAAACCGTCGAGCAGGGCGGGCACCGCCTTGAATGCCATAAGATCCGGTTTGACTATACCGAGGTCAAGGGCATCATGTGGCTGGCCAGGGATGAGTTCGGCTGGTTTATTGTCAAGGAAGAGGCTGAAAGCCACGGCCAGCCCTTTCAGATGTACCTGGATGAGTACACCAAAAAGCAGACCGCTGATACCCCCAAAAAAGCTTCGGGTGAAGCTTCAGGAGATAAAAAGGATTTCGGTTTCTAACCCGGATATCTCAAGTGAAAGGAGAGTTTTATGGATAGAAGAGTGTTTTTAAAACATGCCGTCACACTGGGGGCCGGTGCGACCGCGGTTGCTGCCGGATATCCCGGGAATCTTTTCAGCGCCCCTGCCTATCCGGATCTTGCCGCTGTCATGGGCGGGGAACCTGAGCCGATGTTTGACAGGGGAATTGACGCCATGGGGGGAATGAAGCGGTTTGTGCGGCCCAACCAGACCGTGGTAATCAAGCCCAACATCGGATGGGACACCACCCCGAGACGCGCGGCAAATACCAATCCCCGTCTTATCAGGCATATGGTTAAACACTGCCTGGATGCAGGGGCCAAAAAAGTTTATGTCTTCGATCACACCGCCGATGCCTGGCAGAAATGTTATGAACGGTCCGGAATCAAGCAGGCGGTAAAGGATGCAGGGGGGACCATGGTTCCGGGAAACAGCATGCGTCATTACCATAAGATCAGTGTTCCCAGGGGCAGGGTGCTAAAGCATGCAGAGGCCCACGAGCTTTTTCTGGAGGCTGATGTCTTCATCAATGTACCGGTGCTCAAGAACCACATTGCCACCCGGCTGACCATGGGCATGAAAAACCTCATGGGTGTGGTGTGGGACAGGGGATGGTGGCACCGCAACGACCTGCACCAGTGTATTGCGGATTTTACCACCTTCCGGATACCTGATCTGACCGTAATTGATGCCTACAGGGTGCTGAAGGTCAACGGCCCCATGGGTGTCACTGACGATGATACCGTGCTCATGAAGGCGCTGCTTATGGCCAAAGACCCGGTGGCCGCGGATACGGCAGCCTGCCGGATGTTCGGCATGGACCCGTCTGAGATTAATTACATGAAGCAGGCCCAGGAGCTGGGACTGGGAACCATGGATCTGGCATCCCTGAATATCCGGAAAATCAGGATATGAGCGATACCTGTTCCGCAAGGAGGGGCGCCAGTCTCAGGGCGGCCCGGATCATCCTGGCCCTTGTTTTTTTTACCAGTACCAGTCTCCTGTTCCTGGACATCCACGGCGTCCTGCTCCCATGGATATCAGAGATAGGGTGCCATGTACAATTCCTCCCCTCACTGATTCACGGCCTCCGGGCGATGGGAATGGCTGCGACAGGTTTTGTCATTGTTGCTATATTAACGCTTGTGTTCGGGCGGATTTATTGCTCGGCCCTGTGTCCCCTTGGTATTCTCATGGATTTTGCCGGGTTTTTAAAAAGGAAAACAGGTTGGCGGCCCCGTTATGGATATGTCCGGCCGCACCGGGTGATCCGCTACAGCCTTCTGGCCATGACAATAGTCTGTTTTGCAGCCGGATCCATGGTGATGATCAATCTCCTGGATCCTTTCAGCAATTTCGGGCGAATGGCAAATGCCCTGGCAAAGCCCCTGGTAATCCTGGGGAACAACGGTATTTCCAGGATTCTTGAGCTGGCGGGAAATTACGATATTCCCCCCTTTCCCATGAAAGGCATAAGCTTAGGCATGGCTCTGTTTGCTCTCGGGTTTGCCGCCGTGATCCTGGGCCTGGCACTGACCCGGGGCCGCCTCTATTGTAATATGATCTGTCCGGTGGGCACCTTGCTTGGCCTGGCAGGAAAGGCCGCTCCGGTAAAGGTTCGTGTTCTGGCCGGGGACTGCACCGGCTGCAGGAGGTGTGAACGGGCATGCAAATCCGGCTGCATCAGCGTTAAGGCCGGTATTATAGATCACAGCCGGTGTGTGGCCTGCTTCAACTGCCTGGAAGCCTGTCCGGAAGGTGCTGTCCGTTACGGACTCAAATGCGGGTTTCCCGGCCGGACCGCTGTTGCCGGGCCTGCCAGGGTGTCTGCCGGCCAATCAGGCCCACCGGTCCATGCAACCCATACCCGGCGCGGCTTTCTTGCGGCTGTGGCAACGGCCCTGACCCTTCTGCCCGGAACCAGCCGGGGGAAAGAGGATGTCCGGGTCACCGTGCCTAATAAAATTGCCGTGCCAAAACCACTCCATCCCATCCTGCCGCCGGGCAGCCTCAACCTGGACCGGTTTACCGCCACCTGTTCGGGCTGTCATGCCTGCGTGGCCCAATGCCCTTCCCATGTACTCCAGCCGGCCATTACCCAATACGGGCTGACCGGGCTTTTCATTCCGTTTTTAGATCCTGGCAGCGGATTTTGCAACCTGAACTGCAATACCTGCGGCGAAGTCTGCCCCACCCGTGCCATAACCCCTTTTACCCTGGAAGAGAAAAAGCAGATCCAGACCGGGGTGGTGAAATTCATCCGTGACAACTGCATTGTGGTGCTCCAGCAAACCGACTGCGGGGCCTGTTCCGAGCATTGCCCCACAAAGGCGGTGACCATGGTGGCGGAAGGAAAAGTCCGGGTGCCGCAGTTGGATGAAAAGATCTGCCTGGGATGCGGGGCATGCGAGCATGTCTGTCCGGCAAAGCCCAACAAGGCTATTTATGTGCTGCCCCATACAGTCCACCGGAGAGCCGACCTGCCGTCATCAAACCACAAAAGTGTCCTGCACCAGGCCGGGGGCGATTTTAACTTTTAGTTGCCGCAGGATCCTGTCGGGCCCCTGAACCGGGGGTGAATAAATGGTACAGGCATGGAATAAGAACGAGCGAGGTGACCGTGGAAACAAGTTCGCCGAAGATGATGGCCAGACACAGGGGGCGCCAGCCCTCTTCGGCAAGGGCCAGGGGGGCCAGTCCCAGGATAGTGGTGATGGAGGTGCTTACAATGGGTCTGAGCCGTTCTGCTGCACCCGAGGCAGCGGCCTGGGTAAGGCCGGCACCCTGTTTAAGGTGGCGGTTCATGGTATCCACCATCACAATGGCATCGTTGATATTTATACCGATCAGGGCGATGACGCCTATGGCGGCTGTAAACGAAAAAGGAATGGCAAACAGGATAAATCCGTATATCACCCCTGAGATACCGAAAAATACAGAAACCAGGATAATGGCGGGCTGGGCAAAGGAGTTGAATTGGAGGGCCAGGATGCCGAAAACCATGACAAAGGCCAGGATAAAGGCTTTTTCCGCATTGCCGAAGGCCTCCTCTGCCAGCTCCTCCTCTCCTGAAAATCCGTATTCGTAGCCCTTGGGCCAGGTCTGCTGCATCTGTTTGAGAATCGGGTCGATAAGCCCCCGGGTCTGGGCGAATGTCAGTGTATAGGTTTTGGCGGAAACCGTAATGCTTCTCACCCCTTTTTTGTGGGTGATGGCTTTGGGGGCCTGGTTGATCCGCCGGACGGCCAGGGCATGGACCGGCACTGTCGTTCCGTCCGGAGCCAGGATGGACATCCCCTGGAATTCCTCCCAGGCCGCAGGGCCGCCGGTTCTTCCTTTCTGGCTTTCCCAGAAGGTTTCCACCCTGACCTCCAGGTCGTCTTCAGTCCCGCCGGAGCGCAGATAGGAGGCCCGGGAGTCCCCCAGGTAAAGTGTCAGCTGGGCGTTGAAGCGCTCTTCCTCAATCCCGTAGAAATCCAGGGATTCACGGATGGGGGAGAATACCATCTCCGTCCCGGCCTGGCCCAGGTTGTCACGGACCTCAAAAATGCCCTCAAGGGTTGACATTTCCCTGCGCAAATCTTCTGAAATCTCCTGAAGCACATCCATATCCGGGCCTGACAGGTTGATCTGAACAGGGGCTTCGTTGGTTGATCCCCCTGTATCCGCAGTCAGGTAAACCCGGAATCCCGGTGTGTCACCGAGCACCTGCCGGATGTCCCGTTCCAGCTCGTTCAGGTATTCATATCCCAGTTTCTCCCGCTCCTTTTTGGGGGTGAGCAGAAGGGTATATCCGATAAAATGAGGGCCGGCATTGACGGAAAGCCGGTCTTCGGAAGAGCCCTGGAACATGTAATCCCGCCTTCCCGTGATTCTCAGGATGGACCGGATATAGGGTTTTTCCCTCAGCACCTCGCCGACCTTTCCGGCAACAGCATGGGATTCTTCCAGCTTGATGTTCACGGGGAGCTCGACAGTGATACCCACATCCCGGCCATCGGCCAGGGGATAGAGGATTACGGGCATGAAAAGGGCCAGGTAGATGCTGAGGGCCACCATGCCCAGGGCAATACCGGTCAGGGAAAATATCCTGAATTTTCCTGTGAGAACCCTGCCCGTAAGGTAGTTTTTTAACCAGGTTTCGGCACGGCAGGAGACCCTGTCGATCCAGGGGGTCTTGGGGGCGCCGGCACGGCCGGCCAGGACAAACCGGGAAAGGGGGATATCGATGAGCACGGAGACCAGATACGAAATCACCAGGCAGACTGCGGCCGTTAACGGGATGATGCGGATGAATTTGCCGTCCAGCCCGCTGATGGCTGCCAGGGGAATAAAGACCATGATGGTGGTAAGGGATCCTGAAAAGGAGGGCAGTGCATAGTGTTTCACCGTCCGCACCGCAGCTTTTGGAAAGGGCAGTTTTTTAATGAAAATACCGTCATGCATTCCCTCCATCATCAGGATGAAATCATCCACAAGCAGGCCCAGGGCAAGGACGATGCCGATGATGGTCATGATATTGAAGGTTTCGCCCATGGCCCAGAGAACGGCTGTTGTCCCAAGGAGGGTAATGGGAATGGAGAGGGCTGCCACAACCGCCTCCCGCCAGGTCAGCAGGAAGAAGAGGACGCAGAAGACCACTGCCACGGACTGCATCCCGCTGACGAGGCTCTTGCCAAGCTCTTCCTTCATGATTTCGGCATTATCGGCCACGGCCGTGAACGCCATGCCCGGCGGCCAGTTTTCATGGGTTTTAAGCTGGTTCATGGTCCGGACCACTTTGTCCACAAGGGCGATCGTGTCCCGGCCCTGGCCCTTGATAATGGAAAGGGCCACCCCGTTTTTAAATTCGGAACCGTCTATGGAAAAGGAAGCAATGGCCTCCTGGCGTCTCAGTGCCTTATCCACCCGGGCCACTTCCCGGAGACGGATTACCCGGTCTCCGTCCTCTCCCGTGCCTGTGCGGCGCAGGGGAAGTTCACGGATGGATCTCAGGTCATGAAAGGCCATGCCGGACTTTACGGTAAAGGGCAGGTCACGGCTTTCATATACCCCTAAAGGGGCATCCAGTTCCCTTTCCCTGAGTTTGGCAAAGACCAGGGCCGGATCGATGTTCAGGGCCTTCAGGCGCTCGGGAATCAGCTGTACGCGCACGTATTCCTTCCGGTTGCCGTAGACAAGGACTTTCTGGACACCGTTTATCCGGGACAGCTCCCGTTCCAGCCACAGGGCTGCCCCGGACAGCCTTGTGTGGTCGATATCTCCGTAGAGGACAAAGGAGGCAATGGGGGCGTCCCGCATGGAAACCTGCTCAATCCCGGGTTTCTCCGTTTCCCGGTGGAGCTTGCCTTCGGCGGCAGCCACCCGCTGCCTGAGCAGGTCCATGGATTCGGCAATGCCGGCATCGGGTTCGAATTCAACAAAGATATAGGAGTTGGCAAACATGGAGCCCGAGCTGAATCGCTTAAGCCCCTTCATGTCCCTGACCTCTTTTTCGATTTTGTTGGTCACCTCTTTTTCCATGATGGAGGGGGAGGCGCCGTGCCAGAAGGTGTGGATGGCGGCCATGGGAATTGCCAGGTCCGGCAGGGCTTCCTTGACCATGGCCCGGTATCCCATAGCCCCTGAAATAACCAGGATCAACACCAGAAGGATCCCTGGGATCCGGTTAACAAAAAAGAAACGGGCGGCCGGAGACAAACCGGGCGATGGTGAGGGTTTCATCAGCTGTTCTCCTCCAGGGGATTGACCTGGAGGCCCTCCATGAGCAGGTGGCGGCCGTCGGTGACCACCCGGTCTCCCGGTGCAAGCCCGTCAAGGATTTCCACTCTGTTTTTTTCTTGGAATCCAAGGGTGACGTTTCTCTGGGTCACTGTGTTAAACCGCCTGTCAAGCAGGAAGACGTAGGGGCGGTCCTTTTTGTAAAGCAGGGTGTTACGGGAAAGGGTCAGCGCATCCGGCCGGTGCCCGGTGCGGATCCTGACCCGGACCAGTTCCCCGTCCCTTAACCGTGACGGCCGGGTGGGGCCGGAAGCCGGCCGGGT
>JAKSAX010000559.1 GCA_022361395.1 Desulfobacterales bacterium
ATCAGCAAGGCCCTCTCCCATATGGCCCCCTTTGTGCCGGTGTCGATCCGGGATATTGCCGGGCGGAATCCGGAAATGCTGAATATGAAGAAGCAGAGAAAGGAGGTCACTGTCCTGTTTCTGGATATCGAGGGGTATACCCGGCTGAGTGAGACTGTCCGGGACGATGAAATGAACGATATCATTGAAAGGCTGTTTTCAAGTTTCGTGGACCCCATCCACAGGGCCAAGGGCATTATCAATGAAATAGCAGGAGACGGCCTGATGATTATTTTCGGGAGCCATGAACCCGGAACCAATGCGATGAATGCGGTGAAAGCAGGGTTTGAGATTGCCGAAAGGGCACGGGCCGTCAACTGGTTTTTAAATGAAACCGTTCCCATTTACGTGAATGTCGGCATCAATTCAGGCAACGCATTGGTGGGAATGACGACATTCAAGGGCAGCCTGAATACCCGGATGACCTATACGGCCAGCGGGTCCGTAACAAATATTGCGGCCCGGCTGTCGGATTATGCACAAGGGGGAGACATTCTCATCGGGAAAAATACAAAAGAGTTGATTCAGGATCTCTGGCCGACGTTCTATAAGGGGAAGATCAAAATAAAAGGAATTGAAAACCCCCTTGAGGTGTTTTCCCTGCTTAAATAAAGGAGACCTTTAAAAAGAGAAGAATCAGGTATAGTGAATTGCCTTAAAGGCCCTGGCAAGGGACTCCCGGCTCATCTGTCTTTTCATGGTGGTTTCAAGGCCGGGGGTGAGCAGGGCTGTGGTGGCGCCGTCAACGGGCAGTGATGAGATCAGAATGATCTTCACCCCCAGAGAGGGAACAATGGCCTTTGTGCTCTCCCATTGCCGTATTTTTTCCATAACCTGCAACCCGCCAAGTCCCTCCATTTCAATATCCAGGAAGATCATGTGGTAGGGATCCTTGTCCCGGTGCGCCCGGACAAATGCATTCAGGGCTTCCAGGCCGTTCAGGGCCACGTGGCAGTCCCCGTAGGCTGACAAGAGTTTCTGTGATGCGGTCCGGGTCTCAAATGCCGCATCCACAATCAAAAATTTCATGAACAGGTTCTCAACTGTATAGGTACGCATAAACCCGGTTAACCGGTCACAGGTTTCGGATAGTGCGGCAAAGGCCGGTTGCACCTTAGTCTTATCCCCGGCTGTCAGGGCCCGCTCCAGGTTGAATGCCGCATCCATGAGCGGTTTGGAGCACAGGTGCTTGACCTCGTCCCTGAAACCGGCCAGGTGTGAGCGCACCTGATCCGGATCGGGTGAATCCAGGCCGGATTTTATTTTTTCAAGGGTGGGGGACCAGGTCCGGGTAAAGGTGTCAAAGCACTCTTTGATCAGGGGCTTGTTTCCTTCCATTGCCCGGATCAGTTTATCCAGGTTGATCAGCTGTGGTGGCTGGGCGGTCTGTCCTGCCGTGCCTTTGCCCGTGGCGTTGATAATGGAATCTTCCAGGGCTTTACGCTTGATTGGTTTGGTAATAAAATCATCCATGCCTGATGCCAGAAACCGTTCCCTGTCCCCTTTCATTGCATTGGCCGTCAGGGCGATGATGGGAATACGGGATTGGGGGGAGGGGGCTGCCGCTTCCAGGCCCCGGATGGCCCGTGTGGCTTCCAGCCCGTCCATCACCGGCATCTGGCCGTCCATGAGAATGAGATGGAATGCATTTTGTTGAAACAGGGCTACGGCAACCTCTCCATTTTCGGCAATGGTTACCTTGTGCCCCAGTTTTTCCAGCATGTTGACCGCCACTTTTTGGTTCATCCTGTTATCCTCTGCCAGGAGAATGTCCAGATGGGCGGCTGAAAAGCCCGCCGCCGCCTTTGGTTCTTCAAGGGAAAACCGGGTCTCGGCCGGTGCCGGGGTATGGGCTTCTTCTAATTCATCCGCCCCGGTAAGGGCCTTTAGTACATGGCCCTTATATACGGGTTTTAAAATCTGCCGGTCAAATCCCTCTGCCTCCAGCTCTTCCTTGCCAAGCCGTTTGGATGTATAGGCCATAAGGATCAGTTTAGGGCGGACAGTCTCTTTGAGGTCGATGATCTTCCGTCCCAGGGCAACACCGTCGCACCCCGGCATCTCCAGGTCCAGAAATACAACGGTATAGGGTTTTTTCTCCAGTTGGGCATCCATGAGTTTTTCCATGGCCATGGTATGGTTCTGGGCATGTTCCGCAATACAGCCGAAAGATTTCAGGTGCCGGGTCAGGGTTTCCCTGCAGGAATCCGTATCATCCACCACAAGACACCGCAGTCCCTTTATCTGTGACGGAACGGGAATGGGTCTGGAACCGGCCCCGGGCTGTTTCCGGAATACGGCGGTGAACCAGAAGTTCGACCCCTCACCCGGTTTGCTTTTTACCCCGATTTCTCCCCCCATGAGTTCAACCAGCTGCTTTGAAATAGTAAGGCCAAGACCGGTTCCGCCGTACTTGCGGGTGGTGGAGGCATCCACCTGGGAAAATGATTTGAACAGTCTTGCGCTCTGCTCCCTGGAAATACCGATACCCGTGTCAATAACCTCAAAGAGGAGGGTGGCGCTTATGGGATTCTGGGAGGCAAGGGATACCTTTATCAGCACCTCGCCTTTTTCAACAAATTTAACCGCATTGCCGGCAAGGTTCAAAACAACCTGGCGTAACCGGGTGGGATCTCCCATAAGATGAACCGGTACATTATCCTCTATCATACAGATGACTTCGACATTTTTTTCCCGGGCTTTGGTGGCAATGATCTGCCCGATATCATGGAGGTGCCGTTCAAGATCAATATCAACGCTCTCCATATCCATTTTCCCGGCTTCGATTTTCGAGAAATCAAGGATATCATTGATGATTTTTAAAAGGGCCTCGGCACTCTGGCGGATGGCATCGGCATATTCCGACTGCTCATCGGACAGGCGGGTTTCCAAAAGCAGGTCTGCCATGCCGATGACCCCGTTCATGGGCGTTCTGATCTCATGGCTCATATTTGCCAGGAAACTGCTCTTTGCAACATTCGCCTCTTCAGCCTCCTCCTTTGCCTTTTTCAGGGTGACAGTCTGCTCTTCTATTTTCCGTTCAAGGTCTTTTTTAGACCTGATGCTTTGAAGGTGAATGGATATCCGTGCGATCAGAAGTTCTTTTATAAACGGCTTGGCAATAAAATCATTGGCACCGGCCTTGAAAATCAGGGACTCTGTTTTCTGGTTGGTCTGGGATGTCAGGAAAATCACCGGAATGGCACTCAGGACGTTATCTGCTTTTATGGCCTTACACAGGGCTTCTCCGTTCATCCTGGGCATGTTCAGGTCCGTGAGGACAATATCGATTTCCGGGGCATCCTCATGCAGGAGCAGGTCTAAGGCCTGTACCCCGTCGTTTGCGGTAACAACCCTGAACCCCTCCTCGCCCAATGCTTTTCCCACTGCCCGCCTAATAAAGTCCGAGTCGTCCACAACCAGTATGGAAGGGGTTTGAGAACGTATCAATTGAGGAGCTCCTTGTAAAAAAATGATGTGAAACCGGTATTTTTACGGATCAATCAGGTGAATCAGCACTTATGGCACGGTACCAGATGAATGGGGGGACGTCAATGGATCGTAAGTTTACAGCCAGGGCAATCGCATACAAACTTGGCACGGTTTTTAATTTTCAGAGGTTTTCGACACTTATGCCTTATCCGGATTTTGCCTGCGATTGCCTGTACAAAAGTAACGTATTGGAATCATTGGATCTGAAAAGTTACTTGCGTTGACCCTGAGTTTACAGCCAGGGCAATCGTCTGTTTTTACCTCTTACCCGGCACCGGCAGGGTAAAGGAACGCCGCTAAATCCCGTCAGCTCGTCCTGAGCTGACGGGAAGCGAAAATGAGCATTGCTTTCTGTCCTGACGCAATACTCATTTACGCCGCTTTGTCCCTTTACCCTGCCGGTGCCTGGAGACCGGGGCTTGCCACAGGTGTGCTCATTGCCGGTTCCCTGAATATAAGAATTCGTCTGTATATTATCTTTTCTGTTGCCATTTATAGAGATGGTGCGCGAAAGATGGGGAGCAAAAGGGTGTACCGTTTATCGATGATTACGTAAAAATTGGGGGGGCTATTTGTTTGCTAAAAAGATCCCGACGCAAACAAAGGACAATCCTGCCAGGACTGACAGGCCTATTGGTTCATTGAGAATTACCGATCCGAAGATGACACCGAAAACGGGGGCCAAAAAGGAGAAGGAGGCAAGTTTGCTGACAGGGTGATTATGGATCAGCCAGAACCAGCAGAGATAGCTGAAAAATGCCACTGCTAAGATTTGATACAACAGGGCTGCGATGACAACCCGGTTTAGTACGACTGGCTGGCCCTGCTCGAAAAAAAATGCACCTGCGGCAAGGACCGGAATGGCAAATATAAGCTGGGAAAACAAGGTCTGGTAGTGGTTCAGTTTTACGCTTTGACTGATGCGTTTGATATACAGGGTTGTTGCCGCCCAGAAGATCGCTGCCGAAATCTCCATTAAGTCACCGATCCAGTGATATTCCGGCAGCATGGCGGATTCTGTTTTGAAAACCAGGATTAAACCGGTAAAAGAGAGTACTGCACCTGCGATCTTGCCATAGGACAACTGGTCTTTCTGCAATACAAAATGGGCGCCGAGAATTACCCATAAGGGATGGGAGTAAAGAAAAATTGTTGACCGGGATGCAGGGGTAAAGGAAATACCCCAATATAAAAATAAAAAATCCAGGCCAAAAAGAATTCCTATGACAACGGCGTGCCGTCTTTCTCCGGGAGGGAATAGTATGGGTTGCCCCTTCCACAGGGCAAGCCCCCAGACCAGTATACCCGCAACCAAAGATCTCAGGGTCGCAGCCATCAGGGGGGGAAATCCCTGGTTGCTGAACTTTATACTGACTGCATTGCTGCCCCAAATGGCGCAAACCAATAACAACAGGAAACAGGCTGACATAGACAGACGCTCGCCTTTACCGGCCGGAACAGACATGAGACAACACCTCCTTAAAATTCGTGCATAAACCTGAACAATGGTCTTAAAATATGGGTTTCAGCAGGAGGCGTCTTGTAAGATGTTGCAGGCTTCCGAATATTTCCCCGGAGTGACGCCGATGATGCTTTTAAATGATTTGGACATGTGGCTTTGGTCATAGAACCCGGTATCCAGTGCAGCTTCGGCGATATGAACGTTTTTGTTTAATAATTTACAGACTTCCCGGATCCGGAGCTGGTTCTGGTATTCATGGGGTGACAACCCTTTATTTTTTTGGAACATACGAATGACCTGGAACTTGCTTAGATCCGTTAATCGGGCTAATTCAGACAGCGTGATTTTGTTCCGGTAGTTGGACCGGATATAATCGCAGAGCCGGTTTATCCGGAGAGATTCATTCCTGATCTTTGGAAGTTGGACTGATCTTTCAGCATACCGCTCTAGCAGTCTGGATATGATCAGTTGAAGAATGGATTCACCTTCAAGCAGTTCATTTTTATTGTCTAACTTGGAATGAAAATTTGATAAAAGATTGAAAATTTCCGGGTCAGACAGGGCCGCATCCCTGCCAAAGTGAATTTCAGCAGGGCAGCGGTTTAATAGATCATCTGCTGTTTCGAGGATATATCCGGGAGAAATATATAAGGTGTTGTAACGCCACCCCGCTTCTCCGATAACATGTCCGGCATGGGATTCAAATGGGTCGAGCAAGGTAACATGCCCGCTCCGGGTAACCTGCTCCCTGCCTTTATACCGGAATCCGCCGGCACCATTAATAATAATCCCCAGGGTATAGCCGTCATGGGCATGTGTTTTAAAATGGTGCTTGCGATAAAAGGCCTTTAAGAGTTTAATTCCCGGTATACTGGTTAAAATCTGGTATTCGGCGGAATCAGCGTTTTCATATTTTTTACTCGTCATCTCTCCGATCCTTGTCAGCTCCATACCGGGAAATTTTTGTTTCACCCTTATTTTCAGCTATTTTACCAAGGATTTTTGAAATCACAAGGGCGTATAAAATCTTTGGCAGGTGGTTTGATGCAAATAAAGACTGGAGGAACATTGCTTTGCTTGACAGGGTTTTCAAGATTTGCGATAAAACTATATCGCTAATCAGCAAAACCAGTGAAGGAAAAAACGATCAAAGAGACGCAGATATACCCTGTGGGCGGTGGAAAAGGCGGAATCGGAAAGAGCATGATCACTGCGAATATCGGTACGTTGCTGGCCCGTAAGGGCAAACGGGTACTGCTTATCGATCTGGACCTGGGGTCTTCGAACCTGCATACCTTTGTGGAGCACACGGATGGTGAAACCGGACTGGATTCCTTTCTGGACAAGACCATTGCCTCCCTTGACCAGGCAGCCATACCCACCAGGATACCAAACCTGTTTTTTATCAGCTCCCGGAATTGCAACACTGAAGCAGCCAATCTTTATACTGCCCAGAAACAGAAAATTATAAGGGCCATCCGCAGTCTGGACTATGACTATGTGCTCATGGACCTGGGCGCGGGCACCAACTTCAACATGCTGGACTTTTTTCTCACGGGAAATCAGGGAATCTGCATTGTGACCTCTGAGCCCACCTCCATTGAGAATACCTTTAACTTTATAAAAGCGGTATATTTCAGGGTAGTAAAACAGACCCTGAAACTGGCGGTGTTTAACAAGGTGACCAAAAATGTCGATCTGTCCGGCAACAGCCTTGACCAGTCCTTTCGTATAGTCAATGAGATTTCCAAACAGGACCCGGAAATCGGGGATCTGCTAAAGGAAAAGCTGAGTGAGTTTGACTTTAAGTTTGTGGTCAACCAGGTCAGGCAGAAGGATGATCCCTCCCTGGGATATAAGATTGAAAAGGTCTGCAACCGCCACTTTTACTCCAGGTTTAAGTTCCTGGGAAATATCCGCCACGATGAAAAGGTGCATGATTCCATCCAGCTGAGGCAGAATTTTATTACAAAGTATGCCTATACCAAAACTGCCAATGACCTGGCCAGGATTGCAAGAAATGTGATTGAAGACGGCAGGCAGCAAGGTTCGGGGGATGCGGGATGAAAGAGGAGCTGACCTATTATGAGATACTGGATATCGACCCCAATGCCACCTTTGAAGAGATCAGGGGGGCATTCAGGGAAATCCAGTCCATCTATGATAAGGACTCCCTGAGCACCTATTCCCTGTTTTCCAAAGAGGAGAGGGCCGTTATTCTGGCCCAGGCTGAGAGGGCCTTTTCAACCCTGACGGACCGGGAAAAGCGGGCGGCGTATGACCGGGAGTTGCTGGAAGTGGGCAAGCTGTCTGAAGAGATGCTTTTTTCCAATAAAGCCAAGACGCCTGTGCCCGTGTTCACTACCAATGTGCCAGAGAGCAACGGCCAGACCCTCAGAGATCTTAAGCAAAAAACCGGGGGCCGGGAGTTTCAGTCGCTGAAAGATGTTATCCAGGCCAAGGATGCCATCTCAGGTAAAGAGCTTAAAAAGCTTCGCGGGCTGGCCGGTATTTCACTGACGGATATATTTGAAATGTCCCGGGTCAGCGTGGCTGTTTTAGAGGCCATTGAATCGGACAGCATAACAAAACTTCCTCCTTCAATTTACCTGAAGGGATTTTTAAAATCCTATGCCGAATGCCTTGACCTTGATCCTCTGCGTATCGTCCCGGGCTATATGGTTAATCTTTCCCAACTTTCCTAAGTCCCTACGGGGGCTTTGATTTTTAGTGTCTGCTTATTAAATGATTTAGCCAGTTTATGGTTGACTTTACTCGTTTGAACCAACTATAGATATTGTACTTTTATTTAACCGAAAATGGCGCACACAATGCTCTTATTGTCCGAAAGAGTTAACCGAAAGTAAACCAAAAGTGGAGATTCGAGATGAAAGTTTTAAAGATTGATCACCTCGGCATAGCAGTTTCCAGTATTGAAGAAAAAAAGAACTTCTGGACAGATGTATTAGGTCTTTCCTTTGAAGGAACCGAAACCGTCGAAGCCCAGAAAGTCACCACAGCCTTCCTGCCTGTGGGTGAAAGTGAAGTGGAACTTTTGGAATCCACTGCCGATGACGGCCCTGTGGCCAAGTATATCGAGAAAAAGGGTGAAGGTATCCAGCATGTTGCCTTCCGGGTTGAAAATATTGAAGAGGCCCTGGCAGAACTCAAGGAAAAGGGCATCCGGCTGATTGACCAGGTACCGCGTAAAGGGGCGGGCGGAGCCAAAATCGCATTCCTGCATCCCAAAGCAACATCCGGCGTTCTTGTGGAATTATGTGAAAGGTAACCTGCGGCCTTTTATCAGCAAACGCCAAGGAATCGTTACAAAATAACATGATCTGAATTGTTTTCAAAATTCCTTAGAAGACAAAAGATACGTAATTTTGGAATCGATCCTGCAGCCCCTGGTTCCGGCATGAACCTGGATCAGCACACAATTTGCCGGCACCCCAATCATCTAAGACCGGAGGATAACCATGTCTCAAATGTCTCAAAAGCCAACTGATATTCAAAAATGGGAAGAACTTGCAACAAAACAGCTCAGGGGAAAGCCCCTGGAAAGCCTGACCAAAAAAACACCTGAAGGTATAGATGTCAAACCCCTGTATACAGCCGAAGATCTTGAAAATGTAGAGTTCAGGGATAACCTGCCGGGATTCAATCCCTATGTGCGCGGGCCCATGGCCACCATGTATGCGGGCCGCCCCTGGACCATCCGCCAGTATGCGGGATTCTCCACTGCTAAAGAGTCCAATGCCTTTTACCGTAAAAACCTGGCAGCAGGGCAGAAGGGCCTGTCCGTTGCCTTTGACCTGGCCACCCACCGCGGTTATGATTCGGATCACCCCCGTGTGGCAGGTGATGTGGGAAAAGCCGGCGTTGCAATTGATTCCGTTGAGGACATGAAGATCCTCTTTGACCGGATTCCCCTGGATAAGATGTCCGTGTCCATGACCATGAACGGGGCGGTGCTGCCCATCCTGGCAGGTTATATCGTGGCGGCCGAAGAGCAGGGTGTCTCCCATGACCAGCTTATGGGGACCATCCAGAACGATATCCTGAAAGAGTACCTGACCCGGAACACTTATATTTACCCGCCCGGGCCCTCCATGCGGATCATCTCGGACATCATGGGGTTCTGTTCCCAGAACATGCCCAAGTTCAACACCATCTCCATCTCCGGTTACCATATCATGGAGGCAGGTGCGGACCCGGTCCTCCAGTGCGCATTCACCCTGGCGGACGGCCTTGAATATGTAAGGGCAGCCCTTGCCACAGGCATGGACATTGACCAGTTTGCCCCGAGACTCTCCTTTTTCTTCGGCATCGGCATGGATTTTTTCATGTACATTGCCATGCTGAGGGCGGCACGATTCCTCTGGGCGGAACTCATGGCCGAGTTCGAACCCAAGAACCCGAAATCCTCAATGCTCAGGACCCATTGCCAGACCTCGGGCTGGAGCCTGACCCAGCAGGATCCCTACAACAACGTTGTAAGGACTGCACTGGAGTGCCTGTCAGCGGTTCTCGGCGGCACCCAGAGCCTGCACACCAACTCCTTTGACGAGGCGGTCGGCCTGCCCACGGAACTCTCCGCACGGATCTCCCGGAACACCCAGATCCTGGTCCAGGAAGAGTCCAAGATCTGCGATGTGATCGATCCGTTGGGCGGTTCTTACTACGTGGAAAGCATCACCCAGAACATTGTGGATGAAGTAAGGAGCATTCTCAAAGAGATCGAGGACCTGGGCGGCATGGCCAAGGCCATTGAGTCCGGCATGCCCAAGATGCGGATCGAAGAGGCGGCTGCCCGCCGCCAGGCAAGGATCGACAAGGGTGAAGATGTCATTGTGGGCGTGAACAAATATCAGATTGAAGACGAAGCCCCCATCCCGGTCCGTGAAGTCTCCGAAGAGGTCAGAAACGAACAGGTGGCCCGCCTGGAGCAGATCAAAAAAGACCGGGATAATGCTGCCGTTGAAAAGGCCCTGGCCGATATCACCAAGGCCTGTGAAAACGGTGACAACCTGCTGGCCGCCTGCCTGCCCGCCGTACGCGCCCGTGCCACCGTCGGTGAAATCTCCGATGCCATGGAAACGGCCTTCTCCCGCTTTGTGGCCACCACCCAGTGTATCTCCGGGGTGTATGCGGAAAATGCAGATCCGGAAATTCTGGAATCCCTTAGGAAACGGACAGGTGAGTTTGAAGAAAAAACAGGCCGCAGGCCCAGAATCCTGCTCTCCAAAATGGGACAGGACGGGCATGACCGGGGTGTCAAGGTCATTGCAACAGCCTATGCCGACTTCGGGTTTGATGTGGATCTGGGCCCCATGTTCCAGACCCCGGAAGAAGCCGCCAAAATGGCGGTTGAAAACGATGTCCACGTGATTGGTGTGTCAAGCCTGGCAGCCGGGCATAAGACCCTGGTACCCCAGGTGATTGAGGCCCTGAAAAAAGAGGGGGCCTCAGATATCAAGGTCGTGGTCGGCGGTATTATTCCTCCGGGGGATTATGACTTCCTGAGAGAGGCTGGAGCCTCTGATATTTTCGGTCCCGGAACGGTTGTGACCGAGTCGGCCAACAGAACCCTGAATATTGTCGGTGCCTGAACCCCATGGCACCCGCTATAGATCCTGAGACGCTTATACAGGGCATTCTCGCCTGCAACCGGCGCATGATTGCCAAGACCATGACCCTGATCGAAAGCAATCTGCCGGCCCACCAGGCAGCAGCCCACAAGATCATGGATGCGGTGCTTCCCCGTACCGGGAACTCTGTTCGGTTAGGCATTACAGGGGTCCCGGGGGTGGGGAAGAGCACCTTTATTGAAAACCTGGGCATGGGTCTGGCAGATGAGGGGCACAAGGTGGCTGTACTGGCCGTGGATCCCACAAGCCAGCGCAGCGGCGGCTCCATCCTGGGGGACAAGACCCGGATGGAAAAATTGTCTGCCCATGAAAATGCCTTTATCCGGCCCTCCCCTGCCGGCAGCACCCTTGGCGGGGTGGCGGCAAGGACCCGGGAGATCATGCTGATCTGCGAGGCGGCCGGGTTTGATGTGATTCTGGTGGAAACCGTTGGCGTGGGCCAGTCTGAAACCGCCGTGGCCTCCATGGTGGATTTTTTCCTGGTACTGGCTATCGCAGGCGCAGGGGATGAACTCCAGGGTATCAAAAAGGGTGTACTGGAACTTGCCGATGCCATTGCCATAAACAAGGCGGACGGCGACAACCTGGAGCGGGTGAACCAGACCCGCCAGGACCTTGAAGTGGCCATGCACCTGGTGGCTGATGACACCCCCACCTGGCATACACCGGTGCTGGCCTGTTCCTCGGTCACTGAGGGGGGGACCCGCCCTGTCTGGGATACGGTGCTGGAGCACAGGGAAAAGTTCATTGAAACCGGGGA
>JAKSAX010000560.1 GCA_022361395.1 Desulfobacterales bacterium
CCCCTGGTAACGGGCTTGCTATTTTACCTGTCCGCTGATAGGTTGCGGCTCCATGAAAACCTTTTTAGGCATATCCTCCTTTCAAGTGCTGGCAGTATTCCGCAGGGGACTGTTCTTCAGTTATCTGACCATTTACCTGCGCCATTACCTGGGCCTCTCCGTCACTGCAACCACCCTGTTTGCAACCCTGCCCATGGTTGTGAATGTCCTTGCCCAGCGCTACATCTGGGGAGAACTCTCAGACAGGCTCCAGAAAAGACGGCTGCTGATCATCTGGGGGGAAATTTTAGGGGGTGCCGGCACCATACTTCTCTTCTATATCCACAGGATCCCCGCGGACCTGGTCACTGCGGGCTGGGTGATTATTGCCGGTATGTCCGTGATTGAAATATTCTGGTCCATGTCCAACATCGGATGGAGCGCATTGATCTCAGACATCTACAAACAGGGCAACCGGAGCCGGATCATGGGCCGGCTGGAAAGTATGGGGGGCATGGGCAGGATTGCCGGGGTTCTGGCCGGCGGCCTTCTCTATGACCGGATGGGCACCTCCTTTGAAGGCTGGGGATTTTACGAGGGAAGCCTGTTCTGGATATCGGGCATTATCATGCTTCTCTCAATTTTTCCCATGTTCCTGGTGCCTGAAGGCGGCACCGGGCCTGACGGGCAACAATCAAAAGCCCCCCCGGGCCGGCCCTCCGGTGTGCCCGGAATATTTTTTATCTTCATTGCCGCCATGACCCTGATCCACTTCGGCAGGAATGCCATTGCCGTCACCCTGCCCCAATACCTGACGCTTGACACCGGGCTTGATATGTCTGCCCTTACCCTGAGCCATGTGGTGAATATCCGGTCTGTGGGCCTGATCGTCACGGGCTTTTTCGCAGGCGCCCTCTGCAGGCGGTTCGGAGACCGCCTGACATTAGGCATCTCATCACTGGCTGCAGCCCTGGCCCTTTTTATCATCGGACAAACCACCCAATTGGCCTGGATCTGCCTCTCCTCATTTTTGATGGGATTTTCCGAAGTATTGATTATCGCATCTTCCTATGAACTGGCCTCAGCCTATATTCCCCCCGGACGCCGGGGCAAATACTTTGCCCTGTTCAATGCGACTTTTTTCCTGAGCTGGGGCGTGGCCGCCACCCTTATTGCAGGTCCTGTCACGGACGGTCTGCTGGCCATGGGCAAAACAGAACCCCAGGCCTATATGGCCTCATTTAACGCCTGCGGCCTGGTGACCCTGGCCGGGGTGATTGTGCTTATGGGGATGTATCACAGGGAAAAGAAGAAAACCCCCGCCGGCTCCTGACACCCCGGGTTCTGCCAGGCACCCCACCCGGGTCCGGGCATAAAGTTCCCCCATTGCAGCACCCGGCCCAGGATAAAGATGTTTCCCGCGTCCCCCTTGCGGACAGCAACCGGTCCCCCCTTTACATCCATCACATGCGTCTTAGTTTATTAGCCAAGGCTAACTCGATTTTATAAAGGATTCCCATGAAACACAGATTCAGCTGGATATTTATATTTATTACCATTACCGGGTTTTCAGGCCCTGCCCTGGCAACATCTGCCATAACCATCTCCACCTTTGAAGAGGATACAGCAGTGGTAAGAGCATCTCAGCTGCTGGAGAAAGCATACGAAAATATCGGCGTTGAAATGAAACTGATACGTTTTCCGGCGAACAGAGCCCTGGTTGAAGCTGACAACGGGGATTTGTCAGAAGGGGAACTGATCAGGATAGGGGGGCTGAGCCGCCAGTTTCACAATCTCATCCAAGTACCGGTGATGATTGCCAAATTTAAAATCTCGGTTTTTTCAAAGGATATTGATTTCCCCGTTAACGGGTGGCAGAGCCTGCAGCCTTACCAGATTGCCTTTAAAAGAGGATTTAAAGGCATGGAAAAACATGCGGACAACCTCAACGTCACCCGGGTGACCTCATCCGGAACCGCCATGGAAATGCTCAGTCTGGACAGAATTGAACTCATTGTTTTACCATACCTGGACGGCCTGGTGCTCAGAAAGCAACTGAACCTGCCCCAGATCAGGGTACTGAATCCACCTCTGGAACAGGTGAATTTATACCACTATATCCACAAAAAAAATAAAGAAATTGCAGACAGATTAACCGTGGAACTGGGCACAATGGCCCAAAACGGTGAGATCGCGCAATTCTGGAAAAACATTGAAGATGA
Organism: Desulfobacterales bacterium; assembly: GCA_022361395.1. GTDB lineage: Bacteria > Desulfobacterota > Desulfobacteria > Desulfobacterales > Desulfobacteraceae > Desulfobacter. Next base: position 2,202 of record JAKSAX010000560.1, read on the forward strand.
ACTTTCAGCAATGGATGACTGATCCTTGTCAGGCCCTTTTCAGGCACCTAACGGCTGGCTTCCCGTGCGCATCAGAACAGGAACATAAGAATGATCCTTCGATTTTTTAAAAAGGAGAGCATTGCTAAACGCTTTATTTTCCGGATTTTAATTTTCAGTTCTTGCATTACCTTTCTCCTTACCGCCATCCAGCTGATGTTTGACTACATCAGGGATGTGAACCTGATTGAAGACAAGCTGTTCCAGATAGAGACAAGCTATCAGCAGGCCTTTGCCCAAAGTGTGTGGGTTCTTGACCACGGGCTTCTCAAAGCCCAGATAGAAGGAATCTTAAAGATCCCGGATATCCAGTTTCTGGAAATCCGCAAAGAGGGGCGCCCCCTTATTGCCATGGGCAAACCAAAAGACAAAAACATCATCGTAAGGGAGTTTGAATTATTTTATACTTACCAGAACAGCAAGATACATCTGGGTACCTGTATTTTACATGCAGACCTTGAAGGGGTATACAACCGGTTGATTGAAAAAGCCGTCATCATTCTTCTGGGACAGGGGACAAAAACCTTTCTCGTGTCGATTTTCATATTTTTCCTGTTCTACAACCTGATCGGCAAACACCTGAAAACCATCACCGATTTCACCCAGAACCTGAACCTGAATAAAGAGCAGCTGTTAATTCTGAAGCGGCCAAAATGCAGGGCAACAATGAATGACGAACTGGCCCTGGTTTCCAAATCCATCAACACCATGGTCTTTTCCCTCCAGGTCACGTATAAGGACCTGCTCCTGACAAATAAAACCCTAAAAAGGGAAATCAGCGAAAGGCAGCATGCAGAAGACCACCTTCAGGAGAACCATGCCCTGCTCAACGCCATCATAGAGGGAACCTCGGATGCCATTTTCCTGAAAAATCTCAATGGGGAGTATGAACTGGCCAACACTGCCTGTCTCAAGGCATTCGGAAGATCAAAAGAAGAGGTTATCGGAAAAAAAGATGAGGAACTGCTTCCGCCGGAATCCGCAAAAGTGGTCATTGAAGTGGATAAACGCGTTGTTGAGTCAAACCGGACCTGCATGACTGAGGACAGGCTTGAGACAGCCTATGGAGACACCTACTGGTTAAGCAACAAAAACCCTTTCCGGGACAAAAACGGCAATATTAAAGGCCTTATCGGTATTTCCCGGAACATAACCGATATAAAAAAGGCTGAAAAATCCGAACAGGAACTGAAAAAAAGGCTTCAGCAGGCTCAAAAAATGGAGGCCATCGGCACCCTTGCCGGAGGTATTGCCCATGATTTCAACAATATTTTAACTGTCATTTTCGGCTACACTGATATTGCCATGGGCAAGGTAGAAAAAGGCTCTCCCGTTGAGAAGGCCCTGAAACGGGTAAAAACAGCCGGTCACCGGGCCAAGGATCTTGTAAGCCAGATACTTACCTTCAGCCGCCAGGACGATGCAAACCATACTGCCATTCTTCCGGTTCCTGTCATTAAAGAGGGGATAAAGATGCTCCGCTCTTCCATCCCGGCCACCATCACCATTAATGAAAACATCGATCCCGGCTGCCGGACGATTTTAGCCGATTCCACCCAGTTGCATCAAATCCTTATCAACCTGTGTACCAACGCTTACCACGCCATGGAGGAGAAGGGCGGGGAACTGACCATATCCCTTCTCAACAGGGAGACTCAAACCGGCGACCCGTCTGAAAAGAAAAGCGGGCAATTTGTCGTACTCACCATCAGCGATACCGGACCCGGCATTCCCCGGGAACACCAGGAGAGAATATTCGAACCCTATTTCACGACCAAGGAACTGGGAAAAGGAACCGGGATGGGCCTGGCCATTGTTCATGGGATCGTGAAAAGTTTCGGTGGAGACATTTCCCTGTACAGCACCCCTGAAACCGGTACCCGTTTTGAGATTTGTTTTCCTGCCAGCAAAGACCTGCTGAGTCAGAAACAGGGACCTGATCAGACTATTATTGCCGGCACAGAGCACATATTGTTCATTGACGATGAAGAGGCTATCGTGGCCATGGGTGAAAATTTACTGGAGAGCCTCGGGTATAAGGTGACGGCAAAGCAGGACAGCTTTGACGCCCTTCAGACATTTAAAGAGAATCCGGACGGATACGACCTGGTCATATCCGACCAGACCATGCCCGGGATGACAGGTATGGAGCTGTCAAAAAAAATTCTTCAGATAAACCCGGACACCCCGATCATTTTGAACACCGGGTACAGTGCCCAGGTTTCCGAAAAGCGTGTAAAGGAGGCCGGTATCTTTGCCCTGATGTATAAACCGGCAACAAAAAAAGAATATGCGGCAAAGATACGCAACGCACTGGATAACCGCAAAAACATCCCTCCGGTCCTGCCGGAGGGCTACTCCACCGGATCCTTGTAAATGAGGGGCATTCAGCTGTATTTCACATCTTCATTCCGGACAGCCTCTTTCAGGATCAGGAATTGTTCCTGGGTGATCCCGCAGACACCAGGGGGGCGCTGGGTGACATCGTGGCAGTCAGATCCGCCGGTTACCAAAAGGCCATGGGCCCGGGCCCATTCCAGAAGCGCTTTTTGGTGAACTTCCGAATGACCGGGATAAAAAACCTCCAGCCCCTGTACCCCTGCGTCAAGGAACTCGGGCATTAACTTCTCCACGGTTTCAACGGGGGGCAGCACCTCTTTGTAATGACCTTCCCCCGGAAAGGAACCGGCAGCCGGATGGGCCAGTACAGCCACCACAGGTTCATTGCGGATAAATTCGCCGACAGCCGCCAGCGCAACACCCGAGGGCAGGTAGGCCGGACTGTCGTTGCCGATGATCCGGTTCACAATCTCCTTATCGTCCAGGCCGAACCCCTCTGTCAAAGCCAGTGCAAAATGCCGGCGGGAAACATTTTCCCCATACACGGATATATCTTCATAGACCAGATCGCGTTCAAGCAGAGGCGAACTCCCTCCGGGCCCGAATATCCGGTTTATCTTCTCAATCCTGGCACGAACCAGCCCTTCTCCGCGGCCGCCGGCCAGCAGGGCTTCAAACCGGCTGCAGAACCCCTTATCACTCAGCCGTTCCCGGGAAAAATAAGCCAGAACATGCAGGGTGCCTGTGAAATAAGGCCGTTTAAACCTCACGGAAATCTCCACACCCGGCTGGACCTCCACCCCGGCCCTCTCCCCTTCGGCAATTGCCTTTTCAATGCCGCCCAGGGTGTCATGGTCGGTAATTCCCAACGCTTTTATTCCCTTTTCTTTTGCCGCAGCCACCAAGGCATTAGGGGAAAAATCTCCGTCGGAAGCCGTGGTATGATTGTGCAAATCCGCAAATATTTCGTTCTTCATTTACTATTTCCCTTTTTTTCTGAATTATCCCGATGCATGGTCCTGTTTTTATACAGATTCCTGTTCATTAAATAAAATGCTTTTTTTTCACTCTATTTGTAAGATTCCATTTGATTTTTGTTGATTAAATGTTAGAAGAAAACTCTATTATAAAGCTATTTAAGGTTAACTTTCAAATATTTAAATCTGGATATTAAAATGGACGTATTGAACACCCTTGGAAAGATCAATTCTGCTGAGCAAGCCCTTGAAACATTCAAGCAAAAAATGGATGATACCCATCTGGCCCGAATTTCCAAAATTCAGCATCCGGACATTTTGATCCGGCTTGCCAATGCAGTTGTACTTTGCAACCCGGATTCCGTTTATCTTAATACAGGCTCGGAAGAGGACAAAGCCTTCATCAAAAACCTGGCCCTGGAAAAAGGGGAAGAACGCACCCTGGCCATGGACAACCATACCATCCATTTTGATCTGGCAGACGAACAGGGCAGAATAGTGGACCGGACCTTTTATATTGCCGATCCCGAAGACCATATCTCTTCCCTTGCCAACCGGAGAAACCGTGAGGAGGCCCTGGAGGATATCCGGTCCAGCATGACCGGGATAATGGAAGGCAAAACCATGATTGTAGGATTCTACATGCGGGGCCCTGTGGGTTCTCCCGTGTCAAATCCTGCCCTGGAAATCACCTCATCCGCCTATGTCTGCCACAGCGCCGAGCTATTATACAGGAATGCCTTTGAGGATTTTAACCAAGAGGTGGAAAACAGGGGACACTTTTTCACCAACCTTCACTCCGAAGGCCTGAACCGCACCGAAGACCTCCCCGATGCCAGGGTGTTCATGGACCGTCAATACCAGACCACCTACTCCTACAATTGTACCTACGCCGGAAACACCCTGCTGCTGAAAAAGGGAAATCACCGGTTTGCCGTGGACAAGGCCGTTTATACCAACAAGGGCCGGGAGTTGTCAGAACATATGTTTATCACGGGGATTAAAGGGCCCGGAGGCAGGACCACCTGGTGTGCAGGCGCAGCCCCGTCCGGATGCGGGAAAACCACAACGGCCATGGCAGGTAATGTCTTTGTCGGCGATGACCTGGCCCAGATGTGGATTGCCGGTGACGGCAGTATCCGTTCGGTAAACCCGGAAAACGGTATCTTCGGTATTGTCGAAGATGTCAACCAGGAGGGGGACCCCCTTCTCATGAAAGTCCTGCGCCAGCCGGGCCACGAAGTCATCTGGTCCAATGTCCTTATTGACGAAGATAAAAGGCCTCACTGGGTGGGAAGCATGGAGACCGCACCGGAAAAGGGTATCAATTTTCAGGGAGAGTGGTTTAAAGGCAAGACCGATACCAAAGGGGAGCCCGTGCCCCTCTCCCACCCGAATTCCAGATGCACCCTGGCCTCCGCTTCCCTGGACAACTACTCTCCTGAGGCTGATAATCCCGAAGGCGTACTGACCCGGGTGTTTACATACAGCGGCAGGGATGCCGATACCATGCCCCCGGTATGGGTGGCCAAAAATCCGGATGCCGGTGTGGTGATCGGCGCCTGTATTGTTTCCGCAGCCACTGCCACTGAGGTAGGTGCATCCGGTGTAAAACGGGCCCCCTGGGCAAATGCCCCCTTTATCCCGGGCGCCCTGGGCGATTACATGGATGCCCAGTTTAAATTTTTCGGCAATCCGGAGATCAGTGAGGAAAACAGACCGGTGATGGCAGGCCTGAATTACTTTTTGACGGACCAGGCCAGGGGTGGAGATTCAAAAAAACTGCTGGGTGAAAAAAAGGATGTAAAAGCCTGGCTGGCATGGCTGGAGCGCTACGCCCACGGTGAAATGGAATATCTGTCAACCCCTATCGGCAACCTGCCCAAATATGAGGACCTGAAAACCCTTTTCAATGAGATTATCGAAAAGGAATATCCCAAGGCCCTGTACGACAAGCAGTTCTCCCTGTACACGGAGAATATTATCCAGCGCATTGAACTCCAGGAGGAAGCCTATGCCAAGGAGGAGAATATTCCCCGGCAGCTCTTCGATATCCTGGCAGAACAGAAGGGAGAGCTGATTGACCTGAGGGAAAAACAGGGCGCTGTTGTACCGCCGGATTATTTTGCAGAATAAATAAACCCTACACCCTGAAAGGACCGGTTCATGAGCATCATATCACAAGTAGAAATGTTTCATGTCAGAATCCCCCTGGACAAACCCTTTTATCCCAGTTGGATTCCGGGATATCCGGCCACGGACAACCGGTTTGACCTGATCCGGATCACCACCCGGGACGGGATTCAGGGATATTCTGCCGGACCGGCTATTGCATCTGAACGGGAAGGCCTCGGCAACCTCATTGCCCCCTATCTTATCGGTCATGATGCCACGGATATAGATCTCATGCTCCAGCGGCTGCGGGAGGTCTCCTATCTCGGGGTCCGGGCCAACTGGATCGAGCCTGCATTCTGGGACATCAGGGGAAAGCTTGAAAACAGGCCTGTGTATCAGCTCCTTGGAGGATTGAATGAGCCGGTGGAACTCTATGCCTCCACCGGTGAGATCAAGGACAGGGACTCCCGGGTCTTTGAAGCACGGAAACTGAGGGATGAAGGTTTTAAAACCATCAAGATCCGGGTTCATGAGTTTGATGTTCAAACCGATATCGACCATGTGAAAGCGGTTGTGGACGCCGTGGGGGATGAGATGGCCGTCGGGGTAGATGCCAACCAGGGATGGCGGGTGACCATTATTAACGATGCCCCGCTGTGGGATCTGGAACGGGCCAAATATTTTGCGGACGCCTGCGCGGAAATGGGGGTAGCCTGGCTGGAAGAGCCCCTGCCCATGGACAATTATGAGGATCTTGCCCGACTGACAAAGTACAGCCGGATCCCGGTCACAGGCGGAGAGATTCATACCAACGGCAAGTCAGAGCTTAAGATGATGGTGGAAAAGGGCTGCTATGATATTTTCCAGCCCGACGCCATCATGACCGGCGGAATCGCCCACACCCTTGAGGTGGCTGAGCACTGCAGGCAACACGGCCTTAAATTCACCCCACACACCTGGACCAACGGCATCGGATTTGCCGTAAATCTGAACGTTCTCCTGGCATCGGGGTTCAACGGGGTCAAACCTTTGGAATACCCCGTTAACCCGCCCTCATGGACCGTTGAAAAACGGGACGGAATCTTAAAGCAGCCGTTTCACCATGACCAGGGCATTCTCCACCCCACCCATGATCCCGGTCTTGGGTTTGAAATTGACGAGGAAAAGCTGAAAAAATACGGTAAACGGACCTTTTCCATGAATAAACGGAAACTGGCCCTGTATACCATTAAGGATAAGGGGCTGTTTACGGCACTACGCCTGAATTCAAACAAAAAGAAGTTTGGGGTGGATGCCAAAAAAGCCTGATGCCTATTCCAGAATCCCCAGCAGCTCAACTTCAAAAACCAGGGTAGCCCCGGGCCCTATCTTATCCCCGGCCCCCTGGTCCCCATAGGCCAGGTCCGGCGGGATATACAGCGCCCATCTGGATCCCACCGGCATCCGGGTCAGTGCCTGGGTCCAGCCGGCAATCACCTTTGACACCTGGAACACCGCAGGCCGCCCCCGGGAATAGGAGGAGTCAAATTCGGTCCCGTCCAGAAGCCTTCCCCGGTAATGGCACTCAACAGAATCCTCCGGCCCGGGAACAGGCCCGTTTCCCTGTTTGAGCACCTTGTACTGGAGGCCTGTGGAGAGGCTGACCACCCCCTGCTTTAACTTGTTTCCCTCAAGAAAAACCCCGCCCCGGGCCAGGTTCTCATCCCGGATCTTCTGGACTTTGTCCATCTCGTTTTTCCGGGCCATCCGCTGGTAGGCCATGAGCATCTGCCGCATCAGGGTTTCATCCAGCTTTGGATCCTTCTTTTGGGCATCACGGATTCCGTCCAGAAACGCATCAATATCCAGTGCAACCTGCCCGCTCACGTGACTGAAGATATCATAGCCCAGGGAGTAGGACATCCGGGAGAGAAATTCCTTATTCTCGAACACCTTGATATCCGTCTCCGGTTCCGCCGGAAATTCTGTCTTTGTTTCAGAGGTGTTTTCCAGGCCGGGTTCGGCCTGCCCTCCCGCTGCCGGTCCTGCCAGGATAAAAAAAACAATACTTACCAGCCATACAATTTTCATTGGTCCTCCAAATCATCATGTCAGTGAAGGAGAACCTATCAAAAACCGCTGCATTGGACAATGCCCGGGGAATTTAATTATCTGCCACGGCACCCTAAACACTGTTATTGTTGGATATTTACCGTTTATTAGCAAAAGATAGGCTTTGACAGTTTTTCTTTCGCTTTTCTACTTGATTTTATAAAAGGATCTGAATATTATCGGTGTTTTGAATAATTATAAAAGGACGGCTATCCTTAAAATATAGAGAACAATACAGGAGGAAGGAATGGCAAAACTTGTACATCGTGAAGAAATGGCCCAAGGGACCATCATTCTTAACGAAATAGAAGCACCCCGCATATCCAAAAAAGCCAGGCCCGGTCAGTTTGTAATTCTCCAGGCTGACGAAACCGGCGAACGGATTCCGCTGACTATGGCGGACACCAACCCTGAAAAAGGCACCATTACCATTATCTATATGGTCGTTGGAAAATCCACGGCCGCTTTCAAAGACCTCAAGGTCGGAGATGAATATTACGCACTTATCGGCCCCCTGGGCGCTCCCACCCATATTGAAAAAGTCGGTAAAGTGGTTTGTGTGGGCGGCGGAACCGGTATTGCCGTGCTCCACCCCATCACCCGCGCACTGAAAGAGGCCGGAAACGAGGTCACCACGATTTTGGGTGCCAGAAGCTACGACCTGCTGATCATGGAAGAAAAAATGCGGGCAGCGTCCACAAACTTCCACATCTGTACGGATGACGGCTCCGAAGGCCACCACGGTTTTGTAACGGATGTCCTTAAAGACGTCCTTGAAAAAGACGACATAGACATGGTTGTGGCCATCGGCCCCATCCCCATGATGAAATTCTGCAGCCTCATTACCAAGGAAAAGGATGTTAAAACCCTGGTCAGCCTTAATCCCATTATGGTAGACGGCACGGGCATGTGCGGCTGCTGCCGGGTCACTGTGGGCGGCGATACCAAGTTTGCCTGTGTTGACGGTCCTGAGTTCGACGGTCACAAAGTTGACTTTGATGAACTGGCAAAACGGCTGGCATCCTATCTTGAAGATGAAAAAGCATCCATGGATGCCTACAACAACTGCAAAGTACAATAACGCGGCCTGCTGCGTTGATATGGAGGAATAAATGGCTGATAAAAAGGCAAAAAAAATAAAAGTGGACCGGACCGTGATGCCGGAGCAGGATCCGGATGTCAGACGGAGAAACTTTGAAGAGGTCCCCCTCGGACTGTCCGACGAGATGGCCATCACCGAGGCCACAAGATGTCTCCAGTGTAAAAAACCCCTCTGTGTTGAGGGATGCCCGGTATCTGTCGATATCCCGGGATTTATCAAACTCATTGCTGAAAACAACTTTTCCGGGGCTGCCAACAAGCTGTGGGAAAGAAACGCCCTTCCCGCTGTCTGCGGCAGGGTATGCCCCCAGGAAGAGCAGTGTGAGGGCAAATGCATCGTAGGTAAAAAGGGAAAACCCGTTGCCATCGGATACCTTGAAAGATTTGCCGCGGATTACGAGCGCAAGAACGGCACAGGCAGCGTCCCTGAGGTACCTGAAAAAACAGGCAAGAAAGTTGCGGTTATCGGCTCAGGTCCCTCAGGTCTCACCGTTGCCGGCGACCTGCTGCTCAAGGGTCATGATGTCACCATCTTTGAAGCCTTTCATAAACCCGGCGGCGTATTGGTCTACGGCATTCCCGAGTTCCGCCTGCCTAAGGAGATCGTTGCATCGGAGGTAGCCACCCTTGAAAAAATGGGTGCAAAAATCGAATGTAACACGGTTGTGGGCGCCTCCGTCACCATTGACGAACTTTTTGAGGAAGGTTATGACGCAGCCTATATCGGCGTAGGCGCTGGCCTTCCCCGGTTCATGAACCTGCCCGGCGAAAACCTCATCGGCATTTACTCTGCCAATGAGTACCTGACCCGGACCAACCTCATGAAAGGGTACCGCTTCCCCGAATACGACACCCCCATTGCCAGGGGCAAAAACGTGGTTGTCCTCGGTGCCGGCAATGTGGCCATGGACTC
>JAKSAX010000562.1 GCA_022361395.1 Desulfobacterales bacterium
CCGGTGATGCATCTGGCTGCCAGTGTCACGCAGGCATTTTTCAGGATCATCATACCGTGGAGCAGGTCAAAGGCAATTATGGGTTCTGCCATGCACAGTTCCAGTTCACTGGCCTCGGCAGCCATGGATACAACGGCATCATATCCCATAACCTGGTAGCAGATCTGGTTGACCAGTTCCGGAATCACGGGATTTACCTTGCCCGGCATGATGGAGGAACCCGGCTGCATGGGGGGCAGGTTGATTTCGTTGAGGCCGCATCTAGGGCCGGAGGACATCCAGCGTAAATCGTTACAGATCTTTGAGATCTGTACGGCTGACCGCTTGAGTGTCGCCGACATCTGGACAAAGGTGCCGGCATTTTGCGTGGCCTCCACCAGGTTGCCTGCCCTGCGGACCTTAAATCCGCTGATTTCAGCCAGAATTTCAGTCACCCTGGTGGCATAGCCCGGCGGGCTGTTAATGCCCGTGCCAATGGCCGTGGCCCCCATATTAATATTCAAAAACTCATCTTCAGCCCCTTCAATGGCCCGGACAGCCGATTCTATCATAACCGCGTATGCGGAAAATTCCTGCCCCAGGGTCATGGGAACGGCATCCTGGTTTTCGGTTCGTCCCATTTTTAATACATCCTTGAACTCACCAGCCTTTGCCTCAAGGGCGGAGCGAAGATCCCCCATGGCCCGTATCAGGTTGCGGCTGGAGAGGAGTACTCCGAGTTTGATGGCGGTGGGATATGCATCGTTGGTGGACTGGGAGCAGTTTACATGGTCATTGGGGTGCAGGTATTGGTATTGGCCCTTGTGATGGCCCATGAGTTCCAGGCCCCTGTTGGCAATGACCTCATTGGCATTCATATTGGTCGAGGTACCGGCACCCCCCTGGAACATATCCACGGTAAAGTGGTCATGGAGGCGGCCGTCCAGGATTTCATCACAGGCTGCGGCAATGGCATCTGTCTTTTCTTTGTCCAGGACACCCAGCTCATGATTTGCCAGGGCCGCGGCTTTTTTAACATAGGCCAGTCCCTGGATAAGATGCTGGAAGCTGCTGACGGTAACGCCGGAAATGGCAAAGTTTTCCATTGCCCGCCGGGTTTGAACCCCGTAATAGGCCTGGTCTGAAATTTCGCGCTGGCCAAGGGAATCATGTTCCAGGCGGAAACCGCTCATTGGCTGGTCTGCCTGTTTTTTATCGTGAAGCTGGGCGGACAGGACCTTCAGCCTCCTGTTTATACCCACTGCCACCCGGTTCAATATCCGGTAATATAACCCCGGCCGGCGTTCCCTGAACGCCTGAATCTCCCGGGTGGAGATCTGCCAGACCACAGCCCCGTCACGGGTAAAGGCGCCGTTGGAATGGGCGTCTCCTTCAAGAAAGGCGCCCTCACTGATCAATGCGCCCGGGATCATGGTGCCGACGTGCCTGGAGCTTCCGTGAAGCCCCCTCACCAGTTCAACTTCACCTTTAAAAATAATTCCGGCCCATTGCCGTGGTGTGGATTCCTGAAAAAGCCACTCATTCGGGGCATAAGTCTTTTGAACGCCCTTGGCAAAAAAATCGGTCAAATCCTTTTTATCAATACCGGATGCCTGGGCTGCACGGGTGATCAGTTTTTCTTCCATGACGACTCCTTGTTCTGGGACAGGCGGTTTTTTGATTATGGAAACTATTGGTGAACATCTCTGGTGTATCAGATCTCGTAATCCGGTTCAAAGGAAAAATCCGGCTTTTTGTGAAATCCGCAGATTAATTGAAATAATCCGTTAACCTGTGAGTTTTTTATATTGAAAATTCTCTCAAAAAGTTATATTTACGCTACAAAACAGATCATACAAGGCTATAATTTAAAGGTGTTTCATAAATTTATCCAGGATCGACATCACAGAAAAGACCTGCGGCTGGACACACAGGGGAAATTTTGACGAGCCCCGTCTGACCGAATTGGTTGAATTGTACCGGGAGCTGGGGTTTGCCGTCAAACTTGCGCCTCTGTCCAGGATATCCGATGCAGGCTGCCGTAAATGCCTGGATCACAATCCGAAACGCTTCAAAGCCCTGTATACAAAGAAAGATGATATCGAAAAAGAAGATTAGGACACAACATGGAAGATAAGGACAAAAAAAATTCAGAGATGAGAACCCGGGCCAAGGTCAAGTTTGAAGTCTACGGCGAAGAGATGATTGAAAAGCAGGTCAAATCTTCGGGTAACAGCGGGCGGATTTACCTGCCGCCCAATTGGGTCGGGCATACCGTAAAAATTATAAAGGTGGAATAAGCATTCCGGATCATAATTCACGCAATTGATGCAAATGCCGTTTTTCGGGACGCAGGTATCAATTCGCTGTTTTTATCAGGGGATAAAATGGGAAAAATCCCGTTTTATCCCCTGTTTTTTATTTAACTGTTTGAAATTCAATAGAATATTCTCAATTGTTAGGCTTTTGTAAGAAATTTCCAAAGTGAAAAAAGTCGGAAAAAATCAGGGTTTCCCCGATATTTTTATTTATATGTACCTGATATAAATACCTTACAGCCTGATTTAAAGAAGGCCAATCAATACCTGAACCGGTGTGCGATATACCGGACCAATAAGAGGAGGTAAAATATGTTGGAGCGTATTGAGAGCCAGAAAAAATTGACGCAGACCATTCACCTGACCCTCACCCGTGAGTGTAATATTGCCTGTACATATTGTAAGCCTGAAACAGACGAGCCCTGCCGGGAGCTTTCCACATCAGAGTGGAAGGAGATGGTGGATCAGCTCACTGACGAATACGGCCCCTCCTGCATTATCGTTAAAGGTGGTGAACCACTGATACGTGAGGATTTTTTCGATATTATCAGTCATATCAAATCAAAGGGGCACATCATATCATTGGTGACCAACGGTACCATGATCACAGATGAAACCATGGCCCGTAAACTGGAAAATTATGTTGATCACATGGAGGTCAGCCTTGACGGTGTTTCACCGGAGACAACAGACTGCTTAAAGGGAGAAGGCGTATTTGACCGGATCATGACAGGGGTCGACCTAGTACGCCAGACCCGGGTCCAGCTGGGTCTTTCCTTTGTGATCCTTGAAGAGAATCAACATATCCTATGGGACAATTTGGAGGTGTTTATGAAAGAACGTGTCGGTGAAGAGACCGCCATCCGTATTGACAATAGAATGAGTTTTCCCGTTGATTACAGCCGGGAATCCGGAGATTATTTTGACTTTCTGCGTGCTGCAGACAAGCTTGCATGCCATGGCAGAATCGGGGACACCTCTTCTGCAACCGCCCTTGAAATTGATCCCGGAGGACATTTGCACACCCTATCTTCTTCCGGGCAGGGGACCAAAGCTATTTAGGACGCGTGTAAAAACAAAAGGCCCGGACATCTGGCACAGATGCCCGGGTCTTAGCCGTATAGCATTACAAAATTTCTTATCTTCAGGGATTGCGCAAAAATAAATTCACCTGGTCTGTTTACAAAAATCCTTAACACATCGGGTGTTTTGCAAAACAGAATGTGAATTGCTCTTTGCGCCATCCCTTATTTTATACCTCACAGACATTGCAGTTGCCTTAGATGACAGAATAGTATAACCTTGCCTGTATCAGACGCAGGTCAAGGTAAAAGAAATGTCAAAGGGGCGGGCCTCCCATTTCATTATTTGTCTGTTGGATCTTAATATTAGGTATTGCGAAAATTAATTTGATTACGAATCATATATATAGAGAGGTGAAACTATGACTGCGCATTCGTCAATAGAAGGAATCGCCTATGTGGTACCACCCCACGTGGTGACATCTGAAGACATCGAAGATAAACTTTATCCTGCAGTGGAAAAGCTGGGGCTGGAACCGGGGTATCTCACCGGGCTCACCGGTATCAAGGAGAGAAGGCTGTGGGATGCCGATATCATGCCCAGTGACGCGGCAACCCTGGCAGCTGAAAAGCTGCTGGAGACAACCGGTATTGACCGGAATGAAATAGGCTGTATTGTCAATACTTCCGTATGCAGGGATTATATCGAACCCTCGGTTGCCTGCCTGGTGCAAGGGAATCTTAAGCTGCCTTCCACCTGTCTTAACTTTGATGTATCCAATGCCTGCCTGGGGTTTGTCAACGGTATCCATATTTTAGACACCATGATAAAGACCAACCAGATAAAGTACGGACTGATTGTAAACGGAGAGAGCTCAAGGCAATCCCTGGAGAACACTATTAAGGTGCTGACCGGTCCGGATGCAACCTCTGACACGTTCCGGGAAAATTTTGCCACCCTGACCCTGGGATCAGGCGCCGTTGCCATGCTCATTGCCCATGAAGATGTCGCAACGGAAGGACACCTGGTGAAAGGCGCAGTAAGCCGGGCTGATACGCGCTATAACCGCATCTGTTTAGGTCAGATGGACCAGATGAGGTCCGATCCCCAGACCATGCTGAAGGCAGGGGTGGAACTATGTATCGAGACCTGGCATGTGGCAAGCAAGGAGATTGAAAATTGGAGCACGGACAGTATCAACCTCTATGCCCCCCATCAGGTAAGCATCAAACATACCCAGACCCTGTGCGACTCAGTGGGTATTGATATAAACGATGTCTACCTGAGTATCCAGACCACAGGAAACATCGGGCCTGCAGGTGTGCCGGTATCCGTGAAGATGGCAGAGGAAGACGGGAGGCTGAAACGGGGCGATCAGCTGGCGCTCCTGGGTGTCGGCTCAGGGCTTAACTGCATGATGATGAGTGTTGACTGGTAGATACGCCGAAACCGGCACCACAGGACAGAAAGCAAAAACCGGGACCGTCCGTAAAGGACAGCCCCGGTTTTGTTTTGATGAAAATTGTTCTACATGCCCAGGTAGGCTTTTTTCACATCTTCGTTGGCCAGCAGGTTTTCACCGGTGTCGGTCATGGTGATGGCGCCGTTTTCCATGACATATCCGCGGTGGGCAGCCTTCAGGGCCAGGTTTGCATTCTGTTCGACAATGAAGATGGTTGTTTTGTGTTCTTCATTTATTTTCCTGATGATATCAAAGATCTGGCGGATGATGATCGGGGCCAGACCCAGGGAGGGTTCATCCAGAAGAAGCACCTTGGGCCGTGACATCAAAGCCCGTGAAATAGCCAGCATCTGCTGTTCCCCGCCGGACAGGGTGCCGCCGGTCTGGTTGCGGCGGTTGGCCAGGATCGGGAACAGGCCGTAAACATAATCCAGGTCCTGCTTGATTCCCTCTTTGTCATCCCTTAAGAATGCACCCATATCAAGGTTTTCCGCCACGGTCAGGTAGGGGAATATCCGCCTGCCTTCAGGCACCTGGCAGATGCCCATTTTGACTATGTCATCAGGGGCCTTATGGGTGATATCCTCCCCGTTGAACTCAACCGTGCCCCGTTTTGCCGGAACCACACCGGATGTTGTCATCAGGGTGGTGGATTTTCCCGCGCCATTGGCCCCGATCAGGGAGATTACCTCTCCTTCGGTCACCTCAATGGATATGCCCTTAAGGGCATGGATATTACCGTAATAGGTATGTACGTCGTTTAATTTAAGCATCTTCAGACTCATCTCCCAGATAGGCTTTAATTACTTCCGGATTGTTTTTTACCTCTTCCGGTGTGCCTTCGGCGATTTTCTTGCCGTAATCCACCACATGGATTCTGTCGCTCAGGCTCATGACCAGTTTCATATCATGTTCAATGAGCAGGATGGACAGATCCTCGTTGTCCCGGAGCCAGATGATGAGATCATCCAGTTCCTTGGTTTCCTGGGGGTTCATGCCGGCGGCAGGTTCATCCAGAAGCAGGAGAAAGGGATTTGTGGCAAGGGCCCTTGCAATTTCCAGCCGGCGCTGGGCCCCGTAGGGCAGGTTGACGGCCATTTCATTTACATATTGCTCCAATCCGATTTTTTCAAGAATCTCGTAGGAGTCCCTCACCGCCTTTTTCTCTTCATCCCGCTGGCTGCCGGGCCTGAGCATGGCTCCGAAAATACCTGACTTCAGACGGCAGTGCCTGCCGATCATGACGTTTTCCAGAACGGTCATCCCGTGGAAGAGACGGATATTCTGAAAGGTTCTTGACATGCCTTTTTCAGTCACGTAATTGGGCTTGAGGCCTTTTATTTTTTCGGACTTGCTGCCGGGCCGGGTAATTTCCACATACCCTTCAGTGGGCTCGTAGATACCGGTGATACAATTGAAAAAGGTGGTCTTTCCGGCACCGTTGGGACCGATGAGTGCGGCAATCTGTCCCTTTTCAACCGAAATATTCACATTGTCCAGGGCTTTGAGACCCCCAAATTTCATTGTGAGGTTTTTTACGTTCAGTATCGGTTCCATAGATTTAGTCTTCTGCTTTTTCAAATTTATAGGTTTTTCTGACGCTCTTGATCAATCCGTCCGGTCTGAATACCATGACAACCACCTGGAGGGCACCGAATACCAGCATCCTGTACTCGGCCACGGCCCTCAGGTACTCCGGCAGCAGGATCAGGACCAGGGCACCGGCAATAACACCGATGGCCGATCCCATACCGCCGATGACCACCACACAGAGAATGGTAATGGATTCCCAGATGGTAAAGGACATGGGGTTGATATAAGAGGTCTTGGCAGCAAAGACCACACCGCCCAGGCTTGCCCAGGTTGCGCCCAGGGCAAAGGCGGTGAGTTTGGTCTTGAACTTGTCGATACCCATGGCCTGGCAGGCGATCTCATCATCCCGCAGGGCAATCCAGGCCCGGCCGATCCGCGAGTTCTCAAGCCGGTTCACAAAGAAGATGGTCATGAGCACCAGTGCGATTACGATAAAGTAGATGTAAATTACCGTGGCATGCTGACCAAGATCAATGCCGAACAGACCCGGCGGGGGAATATTGGGAATCCCTCTGGGGCCGTTGGAAAAGTCATTCCAGTTTTCAAGTACGATACGGATGATCTCACCGAACCCGAGGGTAACAATGGCAAGGTAATCACCGCGCAGCCTTAAAACCGGGTATCCCAGCAGGGTGCCGAAGATAAACCCGAGCACGGCAGCTATGGGAAGCACGACCCAGAAACTGATACCGAAGTGAAGGTTGAGCAATGCATATGCATATGCGCCCACTGCATAAAAGGCAACATATCCCAGGTCCAATAACCCTGCCAGGCCGACAACGATGTTGAGCCCGAGTCCAAGCATGACATAGACCAGCGCCGAGATCATGATGGAGGTATGATACATGGGAAAGACAAAGGGATAGGCCAGGAAAAAGACGCCCACTGCCAGCAGAAAAGGCAGCCTGACCCTGTCATTGGCCAGGAGACGGTGAACCGTTGGAATATCGTCTTTGATATCGGATTTCTGTTTTTCTTCTTTTCGACGTAAAAAATAGTTCCAGACCAGGGAAGCGAAAAAGGTACCGATACCGGTCCAGAGCAATGCCTCCCACCTGAATACCACAATTTTCTTTATGGTATTTACCTTGATGACCATAATGGGAAAGGTCAGCACCATAAACCATAGAGCAATAACAAACGATTGTTTGATTTCTTTTTTTGTAACCATAATTTTTTGTACACCTGTTAGCTCAGCTGTTCGTTCAGCTGTTAGTATAAGCCTTGCTGTTTACACTTTCTGGGTTTCATGTTTGCCAAGGATGCCTGACGGACGAAAGATCAGGATAATAACCAGGATGGTAAAGGCAAAGACATCCTCGTACTCACTCCAGAAATAGCCGGTGAAAAAGCTCTCGGAAATGCCAAGGACCAGGCTGCCCAGCACGGCGCCAGGGACGGACCCTATACCACCCAGAACTGCGGCGATAAAGGCTTTTAGCCCTGCCAGAAATCCGATGAAAAAGTTGATCTGGCCCACGTGGCAGGCAATGAGCACCCCGCCGATGGCAGCGGTAGCCGATCCGACAATAAAGGTGGTGGAAATAACCCGGTTCACATTGATGCCCACAAGGGATGACATGATCTTATCCTGGGCAGTGGCACGCATGGCCTTTCCGATTTTCGTAAACTTAATGAGCACGCCCAGAAGAATCATGACAACAACCGTGGTAACAATAATGGTCAGCTCAACAGAGGTAATAATATGGGCATAGGGCTCCCAGAAGGCAAAGTCGGGGATCAGGCTTTCGAAGGGCAGAAATTCAGGGGTCTGGGCCAGCATTACGTAGTTTTGAAGAAAAAGACTCATACCGATGGCAGAGATGAGGGCAGACAGCCGGGGGGCTGTTCTCAGGGGTTTGTAGGCAATCTTTTCAACGGTAAACCCGTAGGCACAGGAGTAGACAACAGCGAAAACAACAGCAAGAATGGCGATAACCGCAGAATGCCAGCCCCAGAGTCCCAGGACCGAAGCAATGATCAGGGCTGTCATGGCACCGATCATATAAATTTCACCATGGGCAAAGTTGATCAATTGAATGATACCGTAAACCATGGTGTATCCGAGGGCGATCAGGGCATAGATACTTCCCCTTGTCAGCCCCCCTAAAAACAACTCCAGAAAATAAACAGGATCTGTCATAAGCTCCTTGATACCGAAGAATCCAAGTACCCCGGCAACGGCCAGACCCAATAATATATTAATCCAACGCATGTTAATTAATTTAGAACTCCTAAACTCTGTTAAATTAAAATAAACTTCTATGGCAAAAAACAGGAGTACGGGCCAGCCGCAACTCCTGTTTTTTTAGAATTCTACAGATTAATTAACCTGGGTGTATTTTCCGTCAATAACTTTGTATACGGAGAAACCAGCGCCGACAACGTCGCCGTTTTTATCAAAACCAATGGGTCCCAGGGGGGAATCGATTTTGGTTTCGAACATGGCGGCTCTCAGCTTGTCGTAATCCAGGGAACCTGCTTTTTCTGCGGCAGCAGCCAGGGCCTGGGCACAGGCATAACCGGTGAAAAAGAAAGTACCGGGATCTTCGTTGTATTTTTTCTGATGTTTTTTGGCCAGGGCTTTGTACATCGGGTTGGAGGATGTGTCGTTGGGGCCTGTGGCATAAACGCCGTCAGCATATTTGCCGGCCAGGGTGGTGAAGTTTTCGCCGTACATGCCGTCACCGCCGAAAAAGGTGGTTTTTACCCTTTTCTTCTTCAGAAGCTGAACGATTTTGGAGGCATCTGAATGATAACCGCCCCACATGGTAACGTCGGCTTTGGAACGTTTGATTTTCTGGACAATGGCGGAAAAGTCAACCGCACCTGTTGTCACGCCTTCGAACAGAACGATCTCAACACCACCGATGGCTTCAAGCTCTTTCATGGCCAGGTCCATCTGTCCTTTACCATAATCGCCTTTGTCATGGACCAGGGCGACCTTTTTGGCTTTAAGCTCTTTTGTTACGAACGAGGCCATCAGTTTTGCCTGGGCACCGTCATAGGCAATGGTTCTGAAAAAGTTGGGGTGTTCCCCGGTCAGGGTCAGCGGGTCTGCGGTGGATGACGGAGATGCAACAATCAGGTTGGCATCCTTGTAGATTTTGTTTGCAGCGATGGTGGCGCCTGAGCAGATATGGCCGACGATCATCTGGGCACCGTCTGAAACCAGTTTGGTTGCCATGTTGACTGCGATTTCCGGCTTACAAACATCATCGCCCACCAGCACTTCAACCTGTTTGCCTAAGATACCGCCTGCAGCGTTGATATCGTCAACGGCAATTTCAGCACCGCGAAGCGCTGAGATTCCGTAAGGCGCCAGATCGCCGGAGATAACCCCGCCGTATCCGAGTTTTACCGTATCTGCTGCAAATCCCTGTGCAGTAAATACAGCCAGACCAAGTGCTGCAACCGCAACTGCTTTAAAAATAGACTTCATGTGTTTCTCCCCTTCATTAAAAAATTAAAAAGTTCAGCATACCTACAAATAAAATTGTGAGTGTTGCACAATATAAAAAACTCGCCCATATATATCAAGGAAAAAAAGGTTACACCTCATATTAGTGCTCTTTAATATCTCGAAAATCCCTTATATTGGCTGTGTTGTCTTGTATATACATGTATAGGTAGTTGGGTTGAGCCCGGAAGCATTTTTATGCGTGCCGGGGTCTTTTTTATGCGCTTATTTCCCTTTTTGTATAACCTCAACTCCCTTTTTATGTGTTGCCTGTGGTTGTTCAGGCATTTCCAGTAAATGTTCCGGATACCCGCTCATGGTCAGCCTGATGTCATCGGCAGTTGAAACTCTTTGCGGCAATTGTCATACCTTCTCAAAATGACAGGTGAAGTGACGCAGGAACCGGGTCTGGTATGTGATACTGTATCCGGGAATACTTGCCCTGTTTTTCCAGACCTCCCGGATGACTTCCACCAGGTAATCAAAATGACTCTGGGTGTAGACCCGCCTGGGGAAGGCCAGCCTGACCAGTTCCAGGGGGGATGCCTGTTCCCTGCCGTTTTCGTCAAAACTGCCGAACATGACGGAACCGAGCTCAACCCCGCGGACCCCGCCTTCAATGTAGAGGGCGTTTACCACACCGATGCCCGGGTATTGGAGGTCCGGGATATGGTCCAGCATTTTCCGGGCATCCAGGAATACCGCATGGCCCCCTGCAGGTTTGACAATGGGCACGCCCAGGTCGATAAGACGCTCACTCAAATACCTTACTGTTGCCTGGCGGTAGACCTGGTAGTCATACTCAAGTGCCTCCATCAGGCCTACGGCAATGGCTTCGAGATCCCGGCCGGCAAGTCCTCCATAGGTGGGAAACCCCTCCCTGATGATCAGCAGGTTCCGGAACTCCTCAGCCCATGAGTCGTTATTGCAGATGAGAAATCCGCCGATGTTTGCAAGTCCGTCCTTTTTACAGCTCATGGTGGCCCCGTCTGCGTAGGAAAACATCTCCTGGGCAATATCCAGAAGGGATTTACCCATATACCCTTTTTCCCGTTCATGGATGAAGTATGCATTTTCCGCAAACCTGCAGGCATCGATCACCAGGGGGATATTATGTTTGTTAAGCACCGCTTTTACCGCCTTTATATTTGCCATGGACACGGGCTGGCCCCCGCCTGTGTTGTTGGTCACCGTGATCATGGCAAAGGGGATTTTTTCCTTTCCGTGTTCAGCAATACAGGCCTCAAGTTTTTCAATATCCATATTACCCTTGAAGGGTGACTCATCTGCCGTGTCCGTTCCCTCGTCGCAGAGAAGGTTGGCAGCTATACCGCCCACATATTCTATATTGGCCCTTGTGGTGTCAAAGTGGGAGTTGTTGGGGATAACATGCCCCTTCCTGATCAGGGTCTGGGCCAGGATGGCCTCTGCAGCCCGTCCCTGGTGGGTGGGCAGGATATGCTTGATACCGGTGATATGCTGTACCGTCTTTTCAAAATGTTTCCAGGATTTGGAGCCGGCATAGGATTCATCCCCCAGCATCATGGCTGCCCACTGCCGGGTGGACATGGCGCCTGTGCCTGAATCTGTGAGCAGGTCAATGCAGCAGTCTTCGGCATCCAGGAGAAATACGTTTTCATGGGCCTCTTTCAGGGCCTTGATCCGCTCTTCCTTTGAGATAATTTTAATGGGCTCCGTGGTTTTAATGCGAAAAGGTTCGATTATGGTTTTCATGGGATATTCCTTTTATAATGTTTGGGTATACAGGGTGAACATCCGGGTAAGGGCGTTCAGCCTTTTTTTATACGTCTTTTCATCCATGGCCGGGATGATCTGGTGGCTGCCGATATAAAAGCAGTACCTGATCATGGCAAAGAGTTCTGCCGCTTCCGGCTCTTCCGTCATCAGGGCAAACATCTCCTTCAGGAAGTCCACCCTGTGGCTGTCGATCCGTTCCTGGAATTCCCTGGCCAGAGGGTCCCTGAGTGCCCAGGCACGGATGGCCACCTCGATTTCCGGATCCATGGCCTTTTCAGAGAGGTCCACCAGGGTCTGGTTGATTTCGTCAAAGGTCTTTTTCTGTTTTGAGATCCTGATGATCTCATTGGCCTGGCGGTCTTCCCACAGCTCCAGAAGCCTGCAGGAGTAATCCTGCCTGTTTTTAAAATGATGGTAAAAGGCGCCTTTGGTCCGGTTCATGGCGCGGGTAAGGTTCTCGATTGTCAGGCCGGCAGCACCCTGGGTTTTCAAAATTTTAAATCCCTGGGCCAGCCAGGCCTGCTTTCCTGTTTTTTTAGGTGAGGGTTTCATCTGATCTCCGGTTAAATTTCCAAACCATACTGTATGGTATGTTTCTCTACCATGCCCCGGGTCTGCCCTGCAAGGAAAAAGATTGAGATTATCCCCCAAAAAGTGTAAGGGTTTTTGACTGAAAACGAAATTTTTAAGACAAAACGCCTTAGGCCCGGTATCAAATCAAGGCCGTCAAGATTTGAACCGGGCTTAATACAAACGTCAACCTGGCACAAAAAGCATCTAAGTCCGGAAGGACGGTCTGTTTATGCTTTTGTACCTTACCTGGAGGGACTCAATGAAGGGATTTAAATTAAAACAGAAAATTCTGAGTGTTATCGTACTGGTGGTATTTATGGTTATGATTGCCTCATCCCTTGTGGTCTCCTATGTAACCTATAATCAGAATGTGGCGGCCACCAATGCCAAGCTGGTGGTCGGGGCAAATAATGTAAAATCGAAAATTACCGAGACCCAGGAGGACCTGATCCGGAAGATCGCCCAGATGGACTCCCTGTTCAAGGTCAGTGAAAATGTAAAGTTTCTCGGGGATTTTAAAAAGGATTATGATCTTGGCATGACCGAAACCGGGTTCATGGACCTGACAAGCGCCCTGCTGGCAACCGCCACGGTGAACGACATCAACACCATGGCACTCTACGATGCCGGCGGCGAGCTTCTGGTTTTTTCCGAGCGCCAGGCAGACGGTAACCGCCTGGCCGGATTCTACTATGTCAACCCTGAAAAAGCCTTTAAGTTTACCCGGGTCAGTGATGATGCGGATCTGAAAAAAAGCAAGTGGGAAACCAAGGCGGATCTTGCCGGCCTTGCAAGCCGGCTGTCCCTTACAGGCATGACAGATGTTACACCCTCGGGCAGCCTGGTCAGGCAGGGTGACTCCCTTGCCATGTCCATTTATGTACCGGTGATGGTGGAAGACTATAATAAGGACACCGATAAAATGGAGCCCAGACTATTTGGTTTCGTGCTGGTGTCAAAGCGTCTGGACAAGACCTTTATCAGCCGGATGGCCGAACTCACCGGATTACATATCAATATTTTTGCAGGCGAAGAACTTTCCATTGGCGACCTGACAGAATACGGCAGGATGGATGCAGCCGGAGTTCCTGCCTCCGCTGCCAAAGACTGGACCCTGAAAGACCAGGCGGTGATTCCCGGAACCATTGATCTGGACGGGGATGCCTATTTCCAGGGCGTGCTTCCTGTTTACATGGATACAAAGCGCCAGGGCGCGGTATCCGTGCTCACCTCCAGCAAGACCGTTATGGACAATACCCTCCAGGTGGTATACACTCTGGTTATTGTCTATCTTTGCTGTATTGTCCTGATCATACCTGTGGCCCTGTTCTTTTCAGGCTCCATGGTAAAATCCCTGTTAACGGTGACGGCCAGTCTCAAGGATGTGGCAGAGGGAGAGGGGGATCTTACCAAACGGATCGACATCAAATCCAAAGATGAGATCGGTGAGCTGTCCCGTTGGTTCAACCTTTTTATAGAAAAGCTCCAGGTCATGATTTCCGATATTTCCGAAAGCTCGCAATCCCTTTCCAAATCTGTCCAGGTGACACGGACCGAGGCAAACCATATATCGGAAAATTCAGGTAAGATGTTAGAAACCACTCATTCGGTGACCCGGTCCACCAATGAGATGAGTTCCGAAATCAGTTCCATTGCAGGGGTTGTGGGGCAGGCCTCCGATAACCTGGATATTGTCGCCTCCTCCACAGAAGAGATGACCGCCACCATTAATGAGATTGCCAAGAATGCGGAAACCGCAAGGTCCATGAGCACAGAGACCGGTGAAAAACTAAAGACCGCCTCAGGCAAGGTGAATCAACTGGGGGCGGATGCCAGGGAAATCGATGCCTTTACGGAATCCATAAATGAGATTTCGGAGCAGACAAACCTGCTGGCCCTGAACGCCACCATTGAGGCGGCCCGCGCCGGAGAGGCCGGAAAAGGGTTTGCCGTCGTGGCCGGGGAGATCAAAGACCTGGCAACCCAGACCGCAGAGGCCACCCGGGATATCAAGATGAAAATAGACAACATCATGAAATCTTCGGCCATGACCGTGGAGGAGATGGAGAACATCTCAAAAACCTTCGGAGACATGAACGATGTGGTTAACGACATTGCCTCGGCCATTGAGGAGCAGTCCGCCACAACCAAGGAGATTGCAGACAACACCGCCACCGTGGCCACGGGGATCAGTGATGTCAACGCCAGCATTTCCCAGTTTGACGGCCTGACAACAGAGATTGCAGGGGAAATGGCATCCGTAAACCAGGCCAGTGCGAAAATGTCTGAAAATTGTACCCATATCAACGCCGATACCGATGAGATGGGTAAACAGACCGGAAAACTGGATGAGTTGATCAACAGGTTTATTATCGAGTAAAAATAAGGAAGTATAATTGGATACAAAAGAAAAGCTAATTGCCCTCAGGCAAAAAATGGAAGACCGGGGCATTGCCGCCGTGATCATTCCCAGCGGAGACCCCCACCAGAGTGAATACACGGCAGCCCACTGGCAGGCCAGGCACTGGCTGACCGGGTTCACCGGATCAGCAGGCACGGCTGTTGTTACAAAAGAACATGCCATTGTCTGGACCGACTTCAGGTACTGGATCCAGGCCCGGGCCCAGATGGATGAGTTTGAGCTGTTCAGGCAGGGGGACGACGGGGTGCCGGATTATGATGCCTGGCTGGTCAAACATCTTGATGCAGGAGAGCGTATCGCCCTTGACGGATGCCTGGTCTCAGCGGCCCGGACAAAAAAGCTTCGGGCAAAATTTGAGGACCATGACATTAAACTGGACACCACCCTGGACCTGATCTCTGCTCTATGGACGGATCGCGGTCCCATGCCCGCCACCCCGGCCTTTGTTCTGGAGGATAGTTATGCCGGCCGGAGCCGGACGGAAAAGCTGGATGATATCCGGAAAAAAATGGGGGATCACGGGGCTGACGTCCATCTGATCACCGCATTGGACGATATTGCCTGGACATTCAACCTCAGGGGAGCGGATGTCCATACCAACCCGGTGAACCTGGCCTTTGCCCTGATAACCCCCGGGCAGGCGCGGCTGTTTATCAATCCGGGCAAGGTGGATCAGGCCACCAGAAAGATTCTGGAACAGGACAAAATTATTCTTGAGCCCTATGAGGCTGTAGACCGCTGTCTTGCCGGCCTGGATAAGGGGGCCCGGATTCTTATCGATCCCGAGGCGGTCAGCGACAGGCTTTTCCGGGCGGTAAATCCGGATGTAAAGATAATTAAGAAAACAAATCCCGCCACAGAGTTAAAATGCCTGAAGAACAGGGTTGAGATCAATCATATGCGGGATACCGCAGTCAAAGACGGCAGGGCTGTGGTCAACTTCCTGCACTGGCTGGAAACCAGCGGGGAGCCGGTAACGGAAATCTCCGCCGCAGAGAAAATTCTCGGGTTCCGCAGGGAGCAGGAAGATTTTATCAATGCCTCTTTTGATTCCATCATGGCATTCGGGGAACACTCTGCCATGTGCCATTATTCCGCCACAAAAGAGACCGATGTCACCCTTACGCCGGATGCCATGTTCCTGAATGATTCAGGGGGAAACTATCTCACCGGCACCACCGATATTACCCGGACCCTTCACCTGGGTACTCCCTCGGATCGTGAAATTAGGGATTACACCCTGGTGCTCAAGGGCCATATCGCCGTTGCAACAAGCCGGTTTCCCGCAGGCACCAGGGGGTATCAGATCGACACCCTGGCCCGGCAGTATCTCTGGCAGCAGGGCATGGACTTCGGCCACGGTACAGGACACGGCGTGGGCTTTTTTCTCTGCGTCCATGAAGGCCCGGCCAGGATCAGCCCACACCCCGTGGATGAGGCCCTGAAGCCGGGCATGCTGCTGACCAATGAGCCGGGGCTTTACAGGGAGGGGCACTACGGCATCCGCCTTGAAAACATGATTCTGGTAACGGAAGATGAGGAAACAGAGTTCGGCCGGTTCCTGGGATTTGAAAACCTGACGCTTTGTCATTTTGAGCGTGAACTGCTGGACAGGGCAGCACTTACCGAACCGGAGATTCGCTGGATAGATGATTATCACAAAGGGGTCTGTGAAAAACTGGCACCGGGCCTGAGCCCTGAGGTGCAGACCTGGCTAGAAGAGAAAACAAAACCCCTGTAATTGGTGAAGGAGAGGCATGGACAGGACAATTGGAAAAAAGCTGGAGGAGGCCGGTGTCAGGTTTATCCGGCTGCTGTGGTGTGACAACGCCAATGTTATCCGTGCCAAGGCCGGGCATATCAGCTTCCTGGAAGATCTCACTGATAACGGCATCGGCATCACTTCGGCCCAGATGGCCATTCCTGCCATGTATGATGCCGTGGTCCCGGGGGCCGGACTTGATCCTGTGGGTGAAATCCGGCTGATGCCGGACTGGTCCACCCTGAAGGTGCTTCCCTATGCCGGAGGGCATGCCCAGGTGATCTGCGACATGATTGTTCCTGAGACAGGAGCGGTCTGGGACCATTGCCCGAGGGGATTTTTAAAAAGGCAGGCAGAGCAGCTCGGGAAGATGGGCCTCACCCTGAATGCGGTGTTTGAAAATGAGTTTTTCCTCCTGAAACAGAACCCTGACGGAGCCGTCGTCCCCGCCGATAACACGGTATATGCAGCCACCGGTTCCATGAACCGGCACCTGGGTTTCATAGAAGAGTTTACCGGATCTTTGATTGCCCAGGATATTGAGGTGGAAAGCTATTACCCGGAGGCCGGTCCGGGGCAGCAGGAGGTGAACATCCGCCATGCCGAAGCACTTCAGGCGGCAGACCGGCAGGTCTGTTACCGGGAGACCGCACGGGGGGTGGCATGCCGGCATGACTATATTGCCTCCTTCCTGCCCAAGATCTACGAGGATAAAGCCGGGTCAGGCTGTCACATCAACTTCAGCCTGTGGCGGGACGGGAAAAATATCAGCAGTGATCCCGGCCGGGCAGACGGGTTGAGCCGGGAGTGCGCCGCCTTTATGGCAGGAATCCTTGACCGCCTGCCCGCATTGTGTGCCCTGACCATCCCGAGCAAGACCTCCTACCGGCGTATCCGTCCCCACTTCTGGGCCGGGGCCTTCAGGGCCTGGGGAACCCAGAACCGGGAGGCTGCCCTGCGTGTCTGCAGGGACAGGGCAGGGCGCCGGGCAGATCGTGTGGAGTATAAAACCGCGGATGCAACCGCCAACCCCTACCTGGCCCTGGGTGCGATCATCGCAGCAGGCATGGACGGGATAAGGCGGGACCTGCCCCTTCCGGAAGAGGTTCTGGTGGATCCCGGCCTTATTCCCGAGAAGGAGCGCAGCAAAAGGGGAATCGACCTGCTGCCCCGGAATCTGGGCGAGGCCATTGATTCCTTGGAAAAAGACGATCTCCTGCTCCCGGCCATGGGAAAATCCCTGGCACAATCCTTTACCGCGGTACGCCGGCATGAATGGGAAAACCTTAAGGACGCCGGCCTGGAAGAGGAAGTTGAACTTCTTCTGGAGAGGTATTGATGACAGAATAGATCCTGACCCGGCAAAGACCGGTGGTTCCGTCCGAAACCGCCCTGCTGTTCGTGGATGTCCAGAACCTGAATGCCCGGCCGGACGGCGGCGTCTACAGGGCCCAAGGGCTTGATCCGGATGAGGCGCTTGCCAGGTTCGACTACTATTTCAGGCGGCTCAATGACATTGTCCTGCCCAATATGGAGCAGATGCAGAAAACCTGCCGCAGCACCGGCATCGAAGTCCTTTACACGGTGATCGAAAACCTGACCAAAGACGGAAGGGACCGCAGCCTTGACTACAAGCTCAGCGGCTTCAACGTTCCCAAAGGCTCCCGCGATGCAAAGGTCCTGAACCGCATCGCCCCCGGCGGGGATGAAATCATCTTCCCGAAAACCTCATCCAGCGTGTTCATCTCCACCAACATCCACTATATCCTGGGCAACCTGGGGATAAAATATCTCATTGTCAGCGGGATGCTCACGGATCAATGCATCAGCTCCACGGTGCGGGATGCCTGTGATTTAGGCTATCTGGTCACCCTGGTCACAGATGCCTGCGCCACATACACCCCGGAGCGGCACACCACCGCCATTGATCATATCAAGGGGTATTGCCGCCGGCGCACCACAGAACAGCTTTTGGCCGAACTCGGGGTCTCCCCGCCTGATCCGGCGCTTTAAAGGTTTTCCGCCTTGAAGCCTTTTTCCCTGAGCAGTTCAAGCAGCCCCTGATCCCCTGCCAGGTGGGCAGCCCCCACAAGGACAAACTCCACCTCCGGCGTTGCCATCATCTTCTGTATCTGGGGCAGCCAGTTGAGATTCCGTTCAACCATCAGGGAGTGGAAGAGATCCGGATACTCTTTTTTAAGGGGGGCCAGGGTTTCCTTGTACAACAGTTCGTTATCTCCTGTTCTCCAGGCCTTTTTCATTACCGGGAGCAGGGTCGGCAGTTTTTCGACATCTTTCAGAATATAGGCGATCATCTCATCTTCATTGCCGATGCCGATCCCGGATAAAAAATTCACCTGGGCCATGGGGCTTTCAAGAAAGTGCATGGCACGTCCGTCCCCGGTTCCCCTCTTGAAGTAGAACTCATCCACCCCTGTGCCCCCGGCCCCCAGGCGCTCTATTTCGTTTAGGGTAAGGAAGATCATCACAAGGCCCGGCTTAAACTGGTTAAAGGTTTCAACCGGGATACCCCGCTCCCCTGCATACTGCTTCAGGTCGGTAAAGGTGGCAGGGCTCAGCAGGCGTTTCAAGGTCCTGTCGTCCCTGTAGACCATCTGCGCCATCATCTGGTTGGCAAACCCAGGGTTTTCCATCTCCCCGATATCCGTCTCAAAGACCAGTATCCGGGAATCCTTATAGGCCCTGTCAAACTCGGCAGGCAGCGGATAATCCGCCTCCCCGAGCACATGGATGGTGCCGCCGACGTATAGGTGGCGGTCCCCGTCAGTGATCTTCCATACCGGGGATCCTGCCTGGGCCGCAACCACCCAGATCAGGACAATCAAAATACCTGTTCCCCATTTTTTCATCCTCATATCTCCTCCTGTATCATGTACCGTCCCGGTCAATCCATTTGTTTACAACAGGTGCTTCATATTCCTCAAACCGTTCCAGCAGTGTCACGGGATCTGACTCGGTAATCAGCATGGACCGTGAGGCCGTATTGACAAACCCTTCGATCACCGTGTGGTTGAGGAATGCGGATAAATTGTCATAGTACCCAAGGGCGTTGAGCAGGGCACAGGGTTTTTGATGAAATCCAAGCTGGGCCCAGGTCAGCACCTCAAAGATTTCCTCAATGGTGCCCAGTCCGCCGGGCAATGCAATGAAGCCGTCTGAGAAATCCGCCATCATGGCCTTGCGCTCATGCATGGAATCAACGATTTCAAGCCGGGTGAGCCCCGTATGGAAGATCTCCCTGTCCGCCAGGGACTTGGGCATAATGCCGATTACCTCGCCGCCGCCTTCCATCACGGTATCGGCAATCTCCCCCATGATACCGATCTGGGCTCCCCCGTACACCAGGCCGATCCCCTTGTCCAGCATGGCCCGGCCAAGGGTCCTGGCCGCTTCCTTATATTCGGGCTTTTTTCCGTCACTGGACCCGCAATAGACACAAACATGTTTCATAGTATATTTTCCTGTTTTTAGAGTAGACATGTACAAATGCAGGACTATTCCAGATACGGGAAGGCTTGTCAAGTAGCGGAAGGGACCTTAGCCGGCCACCCGCCAGCCCACTGTCCCCCCGGACCGGAAAGGCACGACAACATCCTCCCCAAAGGTAAATGAATCCGGGATGATCGTCTCCTCTTTAACCAGGGTGACGGTTCCCTTATTCCGCGGGATACCGTAAAAATCAGCACCGTGAAAGCCGGCAAACCCTTCCAGCCTGTCAAGTGCATTTTCTTTTTCAAAGACCTCGGCATAAAGGCAAAGGGAAGAATAGGCCGTATAAATACCTGCACACCCGCAGGCGCACTCCTTTTCCCCCTTTGGGTGGGGCGCGCTGTCACTGCCCAAAAAGAACTTTTTGCTGCCGCTGGTGGCTGCTTTGACAAGCGCCTCCCTGTGACGCTCTCTTTTGAGGATCGGCAGGCAGTAGTGATGGGGATTCATCCCCCCCTGGAACATGGCGTTCCTGTTCAGAAGAAGGTGGTGGGCGGTTATGGTCGCAGCAAGGGTTTCATCGGCCGCAAGCACATATTGCACCGCCTCCTTTGTGGTAATATGCTCCATCACGACCTTAAGACCCGGTACCTGCCTGCGGACAGGCTCCAGTATATCCTCGATAAACCGGGCCTCCCTGTCAAAAACATCAACAGCCTTATCTGTTACCTCCCCGTGAACCAGGAGGGGCATCCCGGTCTCAGCCATTGTTTCAAGCGTTCCCCGGATACCCTCATAATCATTGACACCTGAATCCGAGTTGGTGGTTGCTCCGGCAGGATAGAGTTTTACCGCCTTGATTATGCCTGACGCAGATGCCTCACGAATGGTCTGGCTTGTCAGGTTCCGGGTAAAATACAGGCTCATTAAAGGGGTAAAGGCGGTATCCTCCGGAAGGGCCTGCATAATCTCTTTTTTAAACGCCTCTGCCTGGCCTATTGAGGTTACCGGCGGTTTAAGATTGGGCATAATAAGGGCAGCCCCGTACTCATTGGCGGTATGGGGAAGTACTGTTTTCAGCATCCTGCCGCTGCGGATGTGGAGGTGAAAATCTATTGGCGTTGAAATGGTAATTGCGTGTTGCATCTCTTGTTCTTCCTGTCCCGGCGATCTGAAAACAGCCCTCTTTGAATGCATATCACGTCTTGATACAATATCCGAACAGTTTTTGGTTTATAATCTCTTTGACAACCGGTTCAGGGATATATTCTTCCCAGTCCCCGCTGCCGTTTTGAATCTGTTTGAGAATATCTTCAGGCCAGATGTGCAGGTTGGTATCATTGTAGTTTTCCACTGAAAGGATCTTGTTGTTGGCCACCAGGTAATAGTAGAAATACTTCAAGGATTCCGGGACCTGAAAGTTGTCAGTCGTTATGACCTCATCGGGTTTTTTGGGGCAGCGCATGGGATAAACAATCAGTACGGTATCATGGTCGAACAATGATGCAAAAGCCCCGAGAAGCCCGCCCTTCAGGCCCTGGTAATAATCTTTGTCGAAAATAGTGGTCAGGTTGGGAATGCCCAGGACAAAGGCGACTTTTCCATTGGTATACCGGCCAAGGTAATCCCGTACCCTGAAAAATCGGAGATAGTTGGACACAATCACAGGAAATCCCATGATATTCAGGAGATCCACCCGGCCCAGGATGTCATCCATGTCCATGGCCTTCCGGGCGCGCATTTCAGCCACGGATATTTCCGGTACTGTCAGGGCCGCTTCAGTGTTTACATCCGGCAGCTGTCTGAAGATTTCCATGCCGCTTTCCATCATATCCATACTCACCAGGGTCATTGGCTTGAAATTACTTCGCATCACCATGATATCTTTTTTATAAAACAGGTCCGAGGGATGGATCAGGGTCCGGCGGTCGGCATTAAAGACCACGGCATCGGATAGTTGTAATTCCACGAGTTTCAAGGCCATTAAACGGTTATCCACGTTTTCGAACTTCGGGCCCTCAAACCGGATGAGGTCGATTTCCAGGCGCCCCCATTCCAGATTGTCCCCCAATGACCGGATCAGTTTCTCAAGATCCTGGAAATGGTAATATGCCCCGTAAATGAGATTAACCCCCAGGATACCGATGGCTTCCTGTTGAAGTAAATTGCTCTCATCCAGCATTCTGACGTGTAAAAGGATTTGTGAGGGTTCTGCCTGGGGAGACAACTGCAGCTTGATCCCCAGCCAGCCGTGGCACTCCCCGTCCTGAATATAGCTTTTGGCCGTAACCGTATTGGCAAAGGCAAAATAGGTGGAATTTTTTGATCGTGTTTTTCCAACCCGGTTCAGGACCAGCTGAAATTCTTTTTCCAGCATTTTATTCAGCCGGCTTTGGGTGACATAACGCTTGTTTTCTTCTTGTCCGTAGATCGCATCGCTAAAGGACATATCATAGGCAGACATGGACTTGGCAATGGTTCCTGCAGCTCCCCCTGCCTTGAAAAAAGCCCGGGAGACTTCCTGGCCGGCACCGATTTCCGCAACAGTGCCGTATTTTTCATGATTCATGTTTAATTCAAATGCTTTTTGAATAGTGGATAAGATGTTTTCAGACATAATTTTCTCCTGGTTTGATTGGAAAAGCCATTATGTTTAAATCACTATATTTATAAGAGCCCTTTTTGACGAAGTGCTTCAAGAAGCGCATCTCCCTGGGCCAGCGCATCGAAAATCACGGCACTGGTTATGGTGGCCGAACTGACGGCATCGACTTCGGAGTTAAATACCCACGGCCTGTTGATGGATCTCCCGATGACTTTCTCGCGCATCATCCGGATATCCTCCTTGTCCCAGTCCCGGTTGTCTGTCTTGGTCAGTTGCAGGGGAACGAAACGGATCACCTTACCTGAGGGGTCGAACAGGTAAATAAAGTGGATATCGTGGCAGACATCACATATGGACGGACGCCGCACCACCTCTCCGAAAACACGGCGGGAATCCTCCCCTTCCCCTGTCATTGCGGTAAAGACCAGGCGGGGGATGGGCAGATCCACCCGTTGAAATCCTGAAATTGTCCCCCCAAGGCCTGCAAAGGCGGTTTTCACAAGTTCCCCGAGAACGGTTTCCGAAAGGATCGGCTTTACCCCCAGGGCTTTTGAGAATTTTTCGCCACTTTCCGGGGCTGGTGCCGCCGTATCCCCTTGTATCATTGCCAGCAGCTTTTCGAATAAATCTGTCACATCCCTGTTGGGGCCCAGGTGGGTATCCACGACCCTGCCCGCCTCTCCCTTTCCATCCTGGCGTACATAGATCGTAAACGGGGTCCGGGTCCCCCCGACAGCCTTGTGCATGGCAAACCCGGGGTCCTCTGCAACGGGGAAACGCACATCGTACTCCTCCCGGAAGTTGGCGATCTCCCGCTCCCCGTTACCGGCGGCAATGCCAAGGATCTTGATTTTTCCCCTGGTCCGTGGATCTTCTTCGATCATCCCGTACAGCTGGTTGTAATAAGGCACCTGCTGCTGGCATGTGGCACAGTATACGCTCAGGATCTCCACAAGCACCAGTTCAGCCTTGACATCGCTCAACGTAAAGCGCTCTTCATTGCCAAGTCCCAGATAATCAAGGGTGAAAGGGGGCGCGGGTACAACAAGTTCCAATTCCGGAAATTCGTCCCCGCCCTTCAAAGGTAAATCAGGGGCTCCGGCTGCAGGGCCGGCTGTTACGAAAAAGACAACCGCACATATAAAAAGGATTCCTCTGCTCATGGTATTTCCTCTTTCAGGGCTTGATCTCTTTAATGGATTTTACGCAGGGTTTTCCCTTGCCTCAACCTGGCCAGCAGCGGGATCCGCTATTTAAATGAACCGGCAGGTTCAACTGAGCCATTCAGGAATTAAAATAATACCAAGTTTGGCTCTTTAAAGCAATTTCCGATTTACCCGGTTTATCAAGTGACTTGCCAGAATATCGTAAAGTTCACATGGCTTATAGGACTCCAAGTCTGTATTGGCCGCAGATTATACCATTCCTGCTCGTGATCAATTGGAGATTTCCAACCGTTTGAGGAATGTTTCCTGCGTTTGTTGTAATAAATTTCTATGTATTTAAAAAGAATTCTCTCTCCTTCGTCAAAGTTGGTTAGACGTATATGGTAAATTAGCTGGGTTTTCAGCGTATGAAAGAATGACTCAGCAACGGCGTTATCCCAGCAGTCGTCCTGACTGCTTCCGCCGCGAAAATTTCTACCCAGGTTGTGTTGCCGGTTTTACCCTTTAATGGCAAACATGATCCCGCCAATACCCGCACCTCGAATGTCTGCCAAGGAGTCTTCCATTCTACCCCCAAAGATTACCCAGCCTAAAGATTTACCCGCAGCTATTTCATTTTCCGTAAAGTCAGGGTCATTAAGTGCCGCACGATACATAAACTCCGCAAGTTGAAAGCGATAATAATCTCCAATCGTCAGAATCCAAGGATGGGCGGTCAACCGTTTCTTGATCTCCGGATCAGTTTCTCCCAATTTCCGGAGTACCTCTTTGTTATGTACGCGTCGATATACCCTGTGAGCCAACATTCCCAGTCCGCCTAACGCAGTAAGACCGAATAAGGCCCACCCAACTCCCGGCAGTGAAAAAACACCTGCCAGTACGACAATGGAAAAAATTCCCTGGGCAGTGGAAAGCATTCCCACTTCCACGTTCATACCTGCACGATAGATTCTCCTGCCGATTTTTTCCTCAATTGTTTTAACAAGAAACTGTGTAGATGGATGTGTTTCCATAAACTGCTTAAAGTTTCGATTCAGATAGGTTTTCTTAAGCCTGTCTTCAATGGTTGTTAACCGGTTAACATCTCTGATTCCCTGATAGAGCTGACTCATACCCGCTGCGATACCCCCTCCCTGTGCCATAAACTGAAGGCCTGCTGCTGATGAGAAGAAAGCTGCAATTTGCGCAGTTGATTGGGTGAGCTGCCCGGTTGCCGATACCACATCGGTAGTTAAAATATCTGAAATTTTTTGGGCGTTGTCCATTCGCCGGTACAGGTAATAAAAACTCAAAACCGAAACCGTCAGCGATGAACAAGCCCCCCATTTACTGGTTGTAAGAAATGACATTGGATCCGGTTTTCCGGCTTTGACATTGTCATGTATGGCATTACTAATTGCTATCAAATCTCCGGTTGTAGACGAAGCCTCTAACTCCATATCAATATACGCATCAAGGTCCTCTGATTCGGTGGACAGTATTTCAAGCCTTGATTTCTCTATTTGTACAAATAAGTCTTTTGGCCGTTGCGCTGCAAGGTTTGCCATTGCTTCATCCAGTCTGCTCCGGCATTTTTGTCTTAATTTTTCTTTCAAGATCCCCTGCTCCTCTACCCATTTTTGATAGTCGGCAGGCTTCCACATGTCTTTGTCCCGTCTTAAGCGTCTGGTCTGCGCCGCTTTTCTGGCTTCAATTTCAGTTTTCCGCGCCAATCTTGTTAGTTCAGCCTTCTCTTTCCGCAATATTTCCTGAAGGTACCGATTCGTAGCGTCTTCTTCCCTCTTAATATCCTCGGGTGTTTGTTCCAATGGTCTTTCATATAAATATACAGCGTCTGAATCCATAACTAACTCCTTTAATTTAATAACGTGGCCGGGTTTCTTACTTACCCTTTGCCCATCAGTGTAGAGCGTTGATGTAAATGGCAAGTAAACATGATGTAAACTGACGGTTAACTAATCATTTTTTTGTTTAAAATGAATCTTTCACGACTTTTATTGAGGGCTGTCTTAAAAAACCGTCGTCCGGGAGTTAGAAGATAATGATCCTACCCCAAAATACTTGCACCCGATGCTGAGCAGGTACATTACAGCAGTGGCCGCTTGTTCACCGCAGTTTCCCGCACCGCCGGAGACCCCGTGGCAGCAGTAAAAGCGACGGTAATGGGGCCGTCAAAGGCTCTATGGTTTCATCCCAATCCATGTCGGCCAGTTCATCATCTTTTCCCACTGCAACGAGATAATCATCCAGCATGTTTTTCATTTCAGTCACGCCGTTTTTAAGAAAAGCACCAAACGATGCTCTGTCCTGCCTTAATTTAACGACAGCCTCTGTGGACCAGCCGCATGTTTCCTTAACATTGGATTCCCGGTTGCATTCACCAATGGGCAGGACCGATCTCACATGTTTCACTGCTGACCGGGCATAATTCAACGGTTGATTCATTTGGCCCGGTGAGGGCAGTACGACCTTTCTCCCCTTTTGGATGGCATAAACAAAGTTGGTTCCGCGTCTTTTGATCCAGGATTTTAGTCTTCCCATGGTTTCCTCCTGACCCGCGCTCATGGCAGGCAATTGTATGATTATTGATGCAATTACTATTTTGCACGAGGTGTGCCACAGGTGAAATACCTATTAATTCGGATAGTTATTGTTTTTTGCGGATGATTTTTTGTTCCGATATCGGAACAGGTGCTCTATTTTTGGAACGAGATGAAAAATTCATAGAGAAACTGCCATTCCCGGACAGTATAAACTTATCGTGGATCTTGTCCGTTTGTATATCGGAACAATATAAGCTGACAACAGGTGATCAACGATCCGAGGTTGTCAGGGGAGGAATATTCAATCCAGCCGTCAGTTGAGTTTTCCACAAAATAGATGCATTTGCTATCGTAATCCGGACAACTCAGTTAGCTACGGATCGGGTGACATTGGGAACAGTTCCGGAACCCAGTACCATGATTCTTGCGGGCGTCGGCCTCCTGGGGATTGCCCGGGTGATGCGCAAAGAAAAAACAGCCTTGAAACTCACATTCCACACCCCAATTCGCATCTTGATGGTAATTTTTCAATGGTGTTACGGCCAGTTATCCCCCGGGA
>JAKSAX010000571.1 GCA_022361395.1 Desulfobacterales bacterium
ATTCAGATACCTGTTCTGGAATTAACCGAAGGTTTTTTCCAGGAAGGGAACGATCTGTTTTTTACGGCTCATGATGCCGGGCAGCCAGCATTTGCCGTCAACGGGTTTTTCACCGAAGGCTTTTTCAACAACAGATTCGTCATCAGAAGCAACGAGAAGCTCGGTGCCTTCTTTCATGATGTCGGTGAGCATCAGGAGTACTGTGTGATGGCCTTTTTCAGCTTTAAGGTCACGGATGTCTTTTTCCAGATCCGCTTTGATGCCGTCAACGATGGACAGGTCAACCAGCTCAAGCTGGCCGCAGCCAACGCCGCTGCCGCTCATGTCAAAGTCTTTGTAGTCGCGGAGAACCAGTTCACGTACAGGGGTTCCGTCAACAGCGGATTTAACCTTGAACATTTCAATACCAAGTGCATCCAGGTCGCTTTCGCCACAGATCTCAGCAAGGTCTGCACAGACTTTTTTATCTGAATCGGTGCAGGTCGCTGATTTGAAGATAACCGTATCGGAAAGGATGGCGCAAAGCATGGCGCCGGCGATGCCTTTGGGGACTTCAACGTCAAAGTA
The DNA here is from genome assembly GCA_022361395.1 of Desulfobacterales bacterium. Lineage (GTDB taxonomy): Bacteria > Desulfobacterota > Desulfobacteria > Desulfobacterales > Desulfobacteraceae > Desulfobacter. The sequence goes on from JAKSAX010000571.1 coordinate 568, forward strand.
TTTGTACATGGAGGCAATCACTGTGCAGGTACAGCCCACAGGCCAGATCCAGCATTCCAGGGGCTGACCGGTAGTAACATCACCCAGTTTGTGATGGTCTACGATACCCAGGATATTGGCCTCTTTCAGATCGTCGGGGCTCTGGGCCAGGTCGGAGTGATCCACCAGGTAAACGTCTTTGCCTGCATAGGAAGTGATGACTTCGGGAGCGGTGAGGCCGAATTTGTCCAGGACAAATTTGGATTCGGGGTTGAGTTCGCCCTGAACGGCCGGTGCAATATCTTCACCAAGTGATTTTTTAAGATCTGCCAGGGCAATGGCTGCTACTACAGAATCGGTATCTGGGTTCTTGTGACCAAATACGAGAGTTGACATAAAACCTCCTAAATTTGTTTCTTCAAGTTATATAAATCAGATGATGCCGTACAGGGCTATCATCAAAAAGTCATCCTCATAATTTTCAACAGTTCCTTATAAAATTTATTGAACATAACCTCAAGTAAAATTTATAAAAAAAAGGAAGCTTAAAAATCAGCCTGTTTTTCGGGACAATCCTACGGCTTTTTATAACCCGTATTCAGCCCGTTCAATGAGTTCCATCTGGATCTCTTTGTTCAGTGAAACAAAATAGGCGTTGTATCCGGAGATCCTTACCATCAGGTTTTTATAGGCTTCCGGGTTGGCCATGGCGTCTTTGAGTGTTTCCGAGGTCACCACGTTAAACTGCATCTGCATCCCGCCCCGGTCAAAGTAGGCTTTAACGTAGGCATACATGGCATCCACGGTTTCCTGCCGTTTTTTATGGCTGCCCGGGGATAGTTTTACGTTAAAGGCAATATTGTTGTCCATGTACTCCGGCGCCAGGTCTGCAACGGTCAGTATGTTGTCCAGGAAATTGTCCGATGCACCCGGGCTCGGGGTCAATCCCGGGGTAAAGGCCTTTCCGGCCAGGCGGCCCGAGGGCAGGGTGCCGGACAGGGAACCGTAGGCCACATGCTGGGACATGGACCAGAATCCCGTTGTGTAATGGCCGCCCCTGTAATTTGTATGGCCCTGGTAGCATCCGTGAACCGTCCGTGCCACCCGTTGGCCCATCCCAAGGGCTTCTGCATCGCCCGACCCGAATCTCGGCACCTGATTCCGGACCATGGCGCGGAGGGCGGGATCATCGTTAAAGTCAGTGTCAATGGCCTGTTTTAACCGGGTAAAACTGATCTTCTCTTCATCAAACACCAGCTTCTTGATGACCAGAAGGGAATCTGCCACATCTGCCAGCCCGATATTTGAGGTGCCGGAGCTGTTGTATTTTGCCCCGCCGTTCACCACATCCTTTGCCTTGTCAATGCACCCGTCCATCAGGGCGCTCAGGAGGGGGGCAGGGCGCATCTGCTGATGGGCTTCCCCCAGGTAGTTGTTCAGCTGGACTGCCTGGTTGATGAGAAACTGCTGCTGGACAGCCCAGGCCGTATAAAAATCTTCAAATGTCCGGAAATCCCCGTTGATAATATCACCGGTCTCAGGGCCGGCCTTCCATTTCATCAGGGGGTGGTATCCGTTGTTCAATGCCATTTCAAGGGCAGCCACAAGGTTCATGAGAATAGATCCGGTGTGGCCGAAATGCTGTCCCTGGAGGCTGGGCTCCACACAGCCGGTTGCTGCCCAGTCGTTTATATCTTCCATGGCATATCCCCTGGGTTCCAGGGATTTGGCCACGGCAGTATCGCTCTGCATGATCGGTGTGGCCGAGGTGATGATATTGACCTCGCAAAGCCGTTTGAGATAGGCATCTGAGTTTTTTTCCCTGTGATACCTCGCATTGATGTTTGTATCCCTGACCGGCAGCATTTCAACGGCCTTTAAAAAGATATAGGTCATGTCATTGACCCCGTCGCCGCCTCCGGGGGTAACCCCGCCCAGGGTGATGGCCTGGGTGGAGGCGGCCCCGCCGAACAGGTAGTTGGCAATATCCGGCAGCAGCGGGACATGGTCGGTCAGCCGCATGATCAGGCACCCGGCAAGCTCGACAGCATGCCTGATATACGCCTGTTTCTCTTCTTCAGACGCCTGTTTTTCCATATCCTTTATAAAGTAGGGCTGGAACAATTGATCCAGGCGGCCAAGGGAGAGGCCGGTATTTGAATTTTCCATATGAAGCCCGATCCAGGATATCCAGACCGCGTTCACGGCCTCATCAAGGGTCCGGGCGGGCTGCGCCGGAACGGTTTTGCAGGTCCGGCATAAGCTTTCAAGCTCGGATTTCCGCTTGGGGTCCGTCTCCTGACCTGCCTGGGCAGAGGCGGTTTCTGCCAGGTTGGCGGCAAAGGCTTCCAGGCCTTCCAGGGCAGTCTCCATGGCCTCCAGTGCTGTTTTCTGGTCCGGTGTCAGGTCCGGGGCTGCATACCGCCCACGGATATCCGAGATAATCCCCGAGCTTCCCCTTTCCAGTATCCGCTTGAAGTTGGGTATGGTATGGGAGATACCAACGGATTTCCATACAAAGTAGGGCACAAACCGTTCATCCAGTTTCTGGCAGTCCGGGTAGTTGAAATTCCTTCGTACATACTCCCTGAAACTGCGGCCCGTCCAATAGGGAAGCACATCATGGTGAAGCGTTCTGACGGTTTCCCGTGTGCAGGTAAAGGGAATCAGGGACCTGTCCCCCATGCTGTGGAGTTCCCCCCAGATCATGGTGCCCTGTCCGTCGGGAAATACAGTGACCCCGACATCCTTGGATGAGGTGGTCCCGGCCAGGAGGTCATTGGACCTGATCACGGGTTTCTTCAGCTCCATCAGGTGTTTAAAGGCAAGGGCCTGGCGCAGTTCAGGTGCCCACGGCGTATTATCCTTCTTTTTTTCAAAGCCGTTTTCCCGGAACCATTGGGTCATGAGGGCAGGGCGTTCCGGGCAGATCTCGGGGCGGGTATCAAAGTGGAAGTCAAAAAAGGTTTTAAGCCGGGGAAAGTTTTCAATACCCAGCTCCGGCAAATAGGGATCTGCCAGGAAGAGAACACCGGGATCTGTGGCTGCAGGGCCTTTCATTCTTACCCGGGCACGGTTGTGCAATGAGGCTGAAAGATCCGGCCTGCACTGGTCAAATACCTGTTTCCTTCGGTTTGTTTCCAGCCTCCGGAACCGGGCCTGCATCTTCCCGTGAATTCTGCCCATCAGAAGGGAGATAAAAAAGTTGAATATCTGAAGGCAGGCCAGGTTGCCGTCCAGGACCATGCGGTTTTTGAGGATAAGGTTCAGCATCTCATTGGGCGTGCTCACCGCCATTTCCCTGATTGCCCGTTCATCCCGGAAAATCAGGGTGACGTCTGTATCCTCAGGTATCACTCCCCGCACCCTCACCCTGCCGTCCCTGAACACAATGGACTGCTCAATGCGCTTTGACTTAAACCCCACCGAGAAGTTGATCCATCCGTCTTTACCTTTTAAATAGGGCCGCAGATCAGGCCGGAGGTTAAACTGCAGGGCCATCATCCACAGGGTGGTTTTGGTCAGGGTGTTTATCATGATATCCTCCTGGTTAAGGGCTGGATTTTAATCTTTGAACGTATTCACCAGGTCTTTGATCAGGTCTTCGATTACCGCATCCGTGTCCGGATCAACCTCGGGCAGCACCCGGCTGTTCATAAGGGAGACTATTCCGTGGAGCGCCGTCCATATCCGAATGGTCTGGTAGTGCGGGGCCCCGGGCTTCATGTGCCTGCCGGCGGGATCCAGTCTTCGGATCACCCGGGTCGAAAGCGCCGCCACCCTGAGCGCTGCATCTTTTTCTATGGTGGCAGCCGGTTCAAGTTTTGTTCCGACATAGTCGCTGTACTTGGGGGTGTTCCGGGAAAACATGATTTCATACTGGTCCTTGCGGGCCAGGCCGAACTCGATATACGCTCGGATCATCTTTTCCATCTGGACCAGGGGCGCTTCGTCACTTGACTGGATCCGGTTGAACCTGTCATGCAGGATAATGAATCCCCCGGTCTGGATGGCCAGGTAGATTTCATCCTTGCCTGAAAAATAGTGATATATATTGGCAGCTGTCATTTCTGTCCGGGCCGCGATTTTTCTCATACTCAGGTTGGCAAACCCGTCTTCATATAGAATCTCAAGGGCTGCATCCAGTATTTTCGCCTTTACGGCATCAATCTCCTCTTGTGTCTTTGGTGCTTTGGGCATACTTACTCCGTTAAGTTAACAATGTTTAATGAACGCTGTTAATTTAACGGTTCGCAGTCCGGATGTCAATCCGTTGTTTCGGGAATAGCGGTTTTTGTTTTTTGGTTTTCGCAGTTTTTTCGGTTCTGTGACCGGGCCGGCCAGACCGGAGGCGGCTATCAGTATTTTCAAGGTGGCCTAAGCTCACTCCGCGAAAATCCGTGAACTGCGGTGCATTGGTCTGCGGCCACAGGCCTTAGCCCATAGCTCCTCAAACAACACGGATTTTTACGCTCCGCTTCGCAAAGGCCACCTAAAAAACACCGATTTTATGCCGCCCTCCGGCCTGCCCGGCCCTATG
>JAKSAX010000520.1 GCA_022361395.1 Desulfobacterales bacterium
ATCGGCTGCCACCAACACCAGGGAACCCCGGATATCTGGAAAAAAATATCCACGGACCCGGCCCTGGACACCCGTGGGCACACCAGGCTGATGGAAAAGATGCTTAAACAATTTTCCCCAAAGGATCCCTAAAGCACTATCCGGCCCCATCCCATCTCTTCTTGAACTCCAACGGAGACATCTTTGACTTGACCTTTGAAACCAGGCTGCCCGGAAGGTCCCAGACACCGAACAGTTCATTCGGGCAATCCTGATGATGAAACAGGGTACTCAACAACTCGCATGCATTACCATCCTCACCTGCAAGGACGGCAACTGCGGCACTGGCCAGCAGATACAATGCTCTCAACTGAGGCTTGTTTACCGCCTCCTCACTTTTTTCAGCTGAGTTTAAATGTTCCCGGGCCAAAAATTCATTGCCCTTTAAACATCCCCAGAACACCATTCCGATATGTGCCGTAAAATTTGGTGTTCCTGTTTTCAGAACCGTGGTAAGGCAAAGACGGGCCTGATCCGTTTCCCTGGCGGCAAGCAGTGCCAGCCCCTTCAGGGCAAGGGCTCTCTGATACCTTGACGGTAAAAGTCCGGAGTGTTTTGAAACTTCACTGGCCTGTTCTGCCGTGGTAACAGCCTGGGCAATATCCCCTCTTAAAAAAGAGATAAGTGCCAGCTCTTCAAGGCTCGTCACGATCCCAACAGGCGCATTGAGCCTGCGGAAAGCCTTTTCTGCTGATGCAATCCGGCTTTCAGCCTTGTCCAGATTACCCCTGCACAACTCTGCAGACCCGATATTCCCAAGGGACCATGCCTGTTTAACGACATCTCCAAACCTGAATCCTGTCTCCCGGCTCTGCCGAAAGCAGTCAATTGCCCGGTCCATATCCCCCAGCATCCGGCGGCATAGCCCAATCCGGACGGAAACCCAGAATGAATGCTCGATATCCGGATCTGTTTTACTGCTTAATTCATAGAACCGGATCGCCCTTTGAAACAATTTCTGCCTGTGGGCAACCGCCCCCATGAGCAAAAGTGCATATGCTTTGGCCCGGCTGTTTTTTGTTCTCACTGCAATTCGCAGACAGTGCTCTGCGGCCCTTTTAATCTCCCGGTAACCAGGGGGCCGGGTCTGCATGTCCAGCCAGCAGAGCAGAAGGACACCCAGGTTCGGGTCGGCTATGGATTCTAACTGTGTCATCAGCAATTCCTTGGCCGCCTGAAAAAGGGTCTCGCCCTCATGGTATTGAGTGTATGTATCAAAATAAATGTAAATACCTTCTGCAGCATGGGAAAGGGCGTTCAAATCCCCCTGGTCCACAGCCCTGAACCATGCCTGGCGGATATTTGCATAATCGGCATCCATATTCCGGCGGCAGTCAACCCGATGGTCACCGATCAGCCCTGCTCCATTCTTACAGGCCATATCCAGATAATGGGTTTTATGGCGGTCCATCATCTCTTGATACCGCCCCCGGGACAAAAGTTCTTCCCTTCCGTACTGCCTCAGCAGGGGGTGCATCTGAAACCGCCCTGACACGCTTCCTGTACCAAGCATTGACTTTCTGACCAATGCCGATACGGTGTCATTGGCGTTGCCGCATACTGCTGTCGCGGAATCCAGAGAGAACCCGTCGTTGAAAACCGAGAGTCTTAAAAAATGCCTTTTTTCTCTTTCCGGTAAACGGTTCCAGGAGGCGTCAAACACAGCCCGCATACTTTTATGCGAGGAAGGGATATCCCTTAGTCCGGTTTTAAGAAAGCCCAGGCTCTTCCGGATTTCCTTTGCAATCTTATCAGGTGAATAAATATCAATCCAACCGGCGGCCAGTATAAGAGCCAGGGGCAAGCCCCCGGTTAATTCACAGATACGGACAACGCCTTCAAAATTGGAGGCACTCAGCTTAAAGTCCGGTTTCACCATGCCGGCAGCGGAAAGAAAAAGCGCCGGGGCATCGTACTCCCGGCTTGCTGCCTGGCAGTTTTCGTTTTTTACCGGGGAGGCATCCGGGCAGATGAGTCCGGAGAGGGGAAAAAGATGTTCCCCCTTCAGCATCAGCCGGGTTCTTGACGTCACCATCACCTTCAGACCGGGAGAACGGTCCAGCATCTTTGATACAAGCATTCCACCGTGGTCCAGGTTCTCAAAATTATCCAGAACAAGAAGACGTTTTCCATGGCCGAGAAAGGTCAGCAACTGTTCCAGGGGATCGCTTTTACCGTCAATACAGAGCCCCAGGGAACGTATAATATGAGCGGGTTCCAATGCCGTCAATTCCCCTAGGGGGATAAAAAAAGCCCCCTGGGAAAACCCGTCTTTCAAACCTGCGGCCGCTTCCAGGGCCAGCCGGGTTTTTCCGATTCCGCCCGGCCCGGTCAGGGTGACCAGCCTGGTCCCGGGGTCCTTTACCATACCGGTCAGGGTGCGAAGCTCATGTTTTCGCCCGACGAACAGGGTGGATGGGGCCGGCAGCTGCGGGTTGGCCTGCCCCGGTGCTGCCCCCCGGATAATTACTGCAAGCGCCTCAGTCTTATCATCCGGGTCAATGCCCAGCTCCTTTTGAAGAATATCCCTGCATTTTTCATACTGGTGGATGGCTGCCCTTTGCTGGCCGTCCCCATGGTAAAACCGGATAAGCTGCCTGTGGGCAGTCTCATCAAAAGGATCAAGGGAAACCCTTTGCTGAGCATAGGAGATGGCACCGGCATAGTCCATCCGGCGCATACACCATTGGGCCACAGAATCGAAAACCCGGGCTGCAGACCTGCCGAAAGCATCTTCCTGCTCAAACTGCCAGTCATTAAAATCAGGGGCACCCTTTAGGCTGAACCCGTTTAAAAACCCGTTTTCATAAATCGAGGCTGCTTCCTGTAAAGCCTCCGGCGTATCAGCACCGGCTGTCAATTCCCGGAACCTCAGCACATCAACCCGCAGGGCCTTGTGAGGGGTATAACCAATGGTATCCCTGTCCACAGACAGCCAGAACCGGCCCAGGGCCTTTGTAATCACAAAAAGCGTCCGTCTGAGAGATGCCCTTGCCTTTTCCCTGTCAGACGTCTGCCAGAACAGGTCGGCTAAATGGTCACGCGAATGGGGTTTCCCTGTTACCACAAGATATACGGCCAGGGCAGCGGCCTTTTTACGCCCAAGTTTAACAGGAAGCCCGTTGCGTTTAAAACAGGGAGGGCCGAAGAACTGAAAACAAAGTGATCCCATTACATTTTCTCCTGAGGAGATTTTTATAATAAACCAAAATTTTTTTCCATTTTTTTCTTCTCCCCCCTTTTTGGGGACGGTTTTGGGACGGATGCCGGCTATCATAGTCTCCACAGGCTCAAGCTGTCACAATATAAAACAAGGAGGATAATTATGATCAACTGGATTCTGCCTGCATCTGTCACCCTTATCTGCTGGGGCGTATGGGGATTTATCCCTAAAATCACCACCCGGTATATCACCCCCGTGAGTGCCATGATTTATGAAACTGCCGGTGCTGCAGTTGTGGGGCTGGTTGCCCTGTCCCTGGTAAAATTTCAGCCGGATATCCATATCAAGGGGATATGCCTGGGCATTGCAACCGGAATTCTCGGACTGACCGGCGCCCTCGGCTTTCTGTTTGCTGTAAAATCGGGAAAAGTATCTGTTGTTGCGATGTTCACCTCTCTTTCCCCTTTGATCACCATTACCCTGGGTGTTCTTATTTTAAAAGAACCACTGACCCTGAAGGAAGGATTAGGCATCCTGAGCGCCTTTATCGCCATCTTCTTTTTTACTGTCTGACAATCTGTTAATTCAACAGGAGTGAAATATGGAAAAACCAACCGGGAAAGCAACATACTTCTCCAAAAGCCTTGAATCGTTCATGGCGGCACTGGGATTAACCGAAGAGCCCATGGGGCTTTTTTACGCCGATGAAAAACCCGCCGGGGGATTTGCCCCCAAAGCGCAGACCCCGCTGGACCGGTTTGAGTCAACCGGAGAGACAAACTGGTCTAGCTGTGTTTTAAGCAAAGTCAGGATGGCCCGCCGGAAAAAAGCTGCTGCCTGGTTTGACCGGGAACATTACGGCTGCCTGGGCGGGGCTTTTTTCATGGGGTTCAAACCCTGCTATGAGCCTTTTGAGCCTGCCCTTCTCGCAGGCGGTATCCCCGGTAAAATGGAAGGAGAGCGTTATGTTGACTCTCCGCAAACAGGAAAAAATTTTTACAACGCGTTTAATCCGCCCAGGGCATCTGCCCCGGTACTTGTTATTCAGCCGCTGTCACTGTTCAAAACAGATCAGACACCTGAGATAGTGGTGTTTTTTCCGGATCGCCGGACAATGACAGGCCTCAATGCCCTGACCGTGTTCCTTACCCGTGATCCGGATTCGGTTCAGATGCCCTTTGGCCTTGGCTGCTGCGGACTGATCTCCTGGCCCAGACGGTTCATGGTTCAGGGGGTTAAAAAGGCCGTTATAAGCGGCTTTGACATTAACTGCCTGAAGTTCCTGAAAAAAGGGGAAATGACTTATGCGGTCCCATTCCCCCTCTTCCGGGACATGCTTACGAAATGGCCTGAAAGCTTGCTGGGAACTCGGGCCTGGGAGCGGTTAAAAAAGTAAGAATTTGAAGTCCGGACAAGAACCTGCTACTATGCTCTCCTATAATTTATTATCATTTGCTTATTAATTATCAAACCAGGAGTTATCCATGACAGAATATGAATTTTACCGTGTTGAGAAAAAAGGGCCTGTGGCCTGGGTATACCTGAACCGTCCGGAGAAAAAAAATGCCATGAACCCGCCGGCGTGGAAAGAG